>MHFO01000001.1:0-2973 GCA_001804225.1 Omnitrophica bacterium RIFCSPLOWO2_01_FULL_50_24
TGACCACCCTGTTTTCCTCTCATTTTTTGCCATTCCAGTACCATCATCCATGTAGCTGCAAAACGCGCGGTGGCTCCGGCTCTTCGCCAAAACTGGTCATCAAATTTTTCGGCCTCTTTAAAAGAACGGGTTTTATTTTCCCAAATTTTGATCATTTCTCGTCCTGGTGTTTTATTATATCGATTGTGGAAACGCTTTTCTACCCCACTTTAACACGAAAATGATTCCAAAACATCGCCCACTATAGGAATGCAACGAAAAAAGATGCGGTACTGAACTTCTCCTAGACTGCTGTTCGGCCCTCAAGTGCGCGGCCGAGGGTAACTTGATCCACGTACTCGATCTGACTCCCCACCGGAACGCCCCGCGCAATGCGCGTCACCTTGACTCCGTACGGCTTGAGCGCTTCCGCCAAATAAAGCGCCGTGGTATCGCCTTCTGCATTCGGGTTGGTGGCCAAAATCACTTCCTTCGTGCCGCCTTTTGAAACGCGCGCGAGAAACCGATCAAGTTTCAATTCTCTCGGCCCGATGCCGTCCAGCGGCGATAAAGCTCCGAGCAGAACGTAGTACACGCCGCGGTGCACTCCCGCGCGCTCGATCGATGCCACGTCCCGCGGCTCCTCCACCACACAAATGGTGGATCGGTCACGCGAGTCGTCCGAACAAATGTGACAGATTTTTTTCTCGCTTAAATTGTTGCACCGCTCGCAAAAAAATGTGTTGGCCTGCGCATCCGAAATCAACCGAACCAGTTCCTCCGTGCGCACGCGATCCTGCTTGAGCAAATGAAGCACCATCCGCTCGGCCGATTTCGGGCCGATGCCGGGAAACTGCGTAAATGCTTTGATGAGTTTTTCCAGCCGGCTGGAATATCCCTGAGCCATAGCTTTTTCCTTTACTCGCGGCGGGCGATTTTACTGCCGTCAAAGATTTCGAGAGCGGAATGAATGATGTCGTTCGTTTTTGCGTCTGTTGCTTCCGGCTCCGACGGCCGCGCCGCCGGCTCCAGTTTCACTTCCGTAATCACAAACGCGACGCTTGCCTCCCGCCCCAAAAGCACTGCGAGTGTTTTCCGGACCAATTCCTTGTTGTCCTGCCGGTCGAGCGCTTCCTTATGAAACCGAAACTCACTCGGAAGGCCGAACACCACGATCCCGTCCTCAACGTCCACGGGCTCCGCCTCCGAGAGAAACGTGCCGCACGACATCTTCTTAGTTTTCACCTGCTCGAGCAAATCGGGCCAAACGCGTCCGACTTCGGCAAACGTCACCGGTTGGGCGGAATTTTTTTCGGAGGCAGGCGGTATTTGCGGGGAGGCGGTGAGCTTGTCTTCTCTCACCATGGTCCGATGAGGCGCGTGATGAAGCGAGCTTGCTGTTTCACCTAAAATTTGGCCGGTCAAATTTTCTTTTTTTTTCTGCGGTTCCGAAGGGTTGCTTTGAATGTGCTCGGTTCGTGTGCTCGGTTCGCCAGCGGATCGCGACAGCCGCGCCGACAACGGGTTTTTCTCGAAGCTCTTGAGTTCTTCAAGGACAGCGTTGATCGATTTCAGGCCGGCTCGGTTCGCAATTTTGAGCAAACAGGTTTCCACCAGAAACCGGGGGGTTTCAGACCAGCGGATGTCCCGAACCAACTGCTCAAGCAGCGCGAGCGAGAAGAAAAGTTCTTCGCGCGAAAATGAACCTCGGCACGACCGAAGGCGGGCCATGCGCTCCTCGGTGCCCTCGATCAAGTCGTCCTCGCCCACCAATAAATCGCGGAAGAGTTCCAACATGCCGCGGGAAAATTGCACCAAGTCTTTTCCCTGCTCCACCACTTGCGCAATCGTATGGAGCGTTTTTTTTCCGTCGCGTTCTTTTAGCGAATCCAGCAGCGAAAAATAAATCTCTTCGCCCGCAAGCCCAAGCGACACCGCAATTTCTTTGGTGGTAATCTCGCCGTCGGCAAAACCGGCCAGTTGATCCAAGAGATTTTCTCCGTCCCTCAGACTTCCTTCGGAAAGTTTCGCGATGAGAAAGAGCGCTTCTTCTTTAACGTTGATCTTTTCTTTCTTGGCCACCACGGCCAACTGCTTGGCAATGGTGCGAGTCGGAACGCGCCTAAAGTTAAACCTCTGGCAACGGGACAAAATCGTGAGCGGAACCTTGTGGGCTTCGGTGGTCGCAAAAATAAATTTCACGTGCTCGGGAGGTTCCTCAAGCGTCTTTAAGAGCGCGTTAAACGCCTCACCGGTGAGCATGTGCACTTCATCTATAATGTAGAGCTTATACCGGCCGTGGCTCGGTTTTAGCTTCACCGTTTCCCGCAAGCTTCTAATCTCATCGATCCCGCGGTTGGAAGCGCCGTCGATTTCCAAAACATCAAGACTTCTCCCGTCCGTAATTTCGCGGCAGGCGTCGCACTGGTTGCAGGGCTCGGGCGACGGCCCCCGTTCACAATTGAGGGCCTTTGCGAAAATCCGAGCGGTGGAGGTTTTGCCGATCCCGCGCGGACCCGTAAACAGAAAACTTTGGGCAACGCGATTTTTGGCAATGGCGTTTTTTAAGGTGGTGACAATGGCGTCCTGGCCCACCACTTCGTCAAACGTCTGCGGTCTGAATTTCCGGGCAAAAATAAGATAGGACATTTGATTTTTTCACGCTCCAGGTTTCAGAAGAAAGGCATCTTTTAAAGCAATTTGTGTAGGATAGCACAAAACAATTCTGGTTGAAACTGTTTTGGAAGTCAAATTTAGGTCTTGCCACAATCAGACTTCCGGTTTATTTTCTACGGATGCGAAGTTCCGTTTCTCACAAAGAAAAGTCTATTCCTCAGGGTGCCAAGACGTTTAAGGTCCCATTTCTTGACCTCACGCTCCAGTATCGGGCGATTAAAAGCGAGTTGGATCAGGCCGTTCAAAACGTGATTCAAGAACAAAAATTCATCCTGGGCCCCGAGGTGGGCGCGTGCGAAGCCGCGGTCCGCGATTACG
>MHFO01000001.1:2996-6127 GCA_001804225.1 Omnitrophica bacterium RIFCSPLOWO2_01_FULL_50_24
GATTGGCCCGGGCGACGAAGTAATCACCTCGGCTTATTCGTTTTTCGCTACAGCGGGCTCGGTCGCTCGCTTGGGCGCCACGCCCGTCTTGGTCGACATTGATCCCGTAACGTTCAACCTGAATCCGGCCCAGATCAAAGCGCGGATTACGAAGAAAACAAAAGCGCTGATTCCCGTTCACCTGTTCGGCCAAGCGGCTGAGATGGATCCTGTCCTTAAAATCGCCAAAGAGCACGGTCTCGCCGTCCTTGAAGACGCTGCGCAGGCCATCGGTTCCGAATACAAAGGCCGGCGCGTAGGTTCTTTGGGAGACTACGGATGTTTCTCCTTCTTCCCCGCCAAAAATTTAGGCGCGTTCGGGGACGGCGGCATGGTCGTCACGAACGACCCAAATCGATATGAACTTCTCCGGGCACTCCGCGCTCACGGTGCTTCGCCGACGTACTACCACTCGAAGATCGGCGGGAATTTTAGACTCGATTCCCTGCAAGCGGCGGTAATCCTCGTGAAACTAAAATACCTCGATGAGTGGACGGCCCGCCGAAATGAAAACGCAGCTTTGTACTCGCGCAGTTTTGCAGAAGCGGGGCTTACAGAAAAATTTGTCGTAACGCCCCGCGTAACCCAAACGCGGCACAATTTCAATTCGTACGTGATCCGGGCAAAAGAGCGGGACGCGCTTGCGGCGCATTTGGCACAGCACGGAATCGGACACGCCATTTATTATCCGCTCCCGCTTCATCTGCAGGAATGTTTCGCTTATCTGGGCTGCCAAAAAGGAAATTTCCCGGAAAGCGAAAAAGCGTCGCGAGAAGCTTTGGCGCTTCCGGTGTTTCCGGAACTTACCCGCGAACAAATCGAGTTCGTCATTCAAACCATTGCCCAATTCTACCGATCGCAAACCGCCTGACGGCTAAAACGTTTCGCGCCCGATCCAAAACTGGCGGAGAAGTCATTCCTTTCTACCCGCACACGAATCTCAAATTTGCGGCGGGTCGTCATTTTTTCAACCAGAAAAAATGGCGGAGGAGGGCTCGGGTTCAAATCCTGCAACAATCCACAGCGCACACGGTCTTCCTTGGACCGTGGCGGTGCCGTCATTTTTCATGAGAAAAATGGCGGAGGAGGCCCTTGCGCTCATGCGCAAGGACTTCTCGTGAGCAACTTGTAGTTGCTCTACGAGAGATCGCCATTTCTACCCGCACACGAATCTCAAATCCGTGGCGGGTCGTCATTTTTCATGAGAAAAATGGCGGAGGAGGTAGGATTCGAACCTACGAGGGCCTTGCGACCCCAACGGTTTTCGAGACCGCCGCATTCGTCCACTCTGCCACTCCTCCTAACATCAATGACGGCCTAGGTTTGCGGGATTCCCAGCAGGTTGAGCAGCCGGTCCAAATCATCAAGCGAAAAGTACTGAATTTCGATCTTGCCCTGGTGGTTTCGTTTGGGGAAAATGCGAACCTGCGTTCCCAGTTTCCGCTCCAGATTGGTTTCGAGCGCAATCAGGTTTTGGTCAAGCGCGCGTGCTTTTTTTGCGCGCCGCTTTTTCACTTGTGCGCGGCCGACGATTTCTTCCACGTGGCGAACCGAAAGGCGGTCTTCGACAATGCGCCGCGCAAGCTGCCGTTGATGCTCCGGCGACGGAAGCGCCAAAAGGGCGCGCGCATGACCGGCTTGGAGTTTGCCTTCGATCAAATGCTCAAGGATTTCGTTCGGAAGTCTTAACAGCCGGATCATGTTCGCAACGGTGGATCGGTCTTTGCCCACCTTCTGAGCAATTCCCTCGTGAGAAAGCGAGCGCGCCTCAACCAACCGAGCATAGGCCTGGGCTTCTTCAATCGGGTTTAAATCCTCACGCTGGATGTTTTCAACCAGCGCCCACTCAAGCAGTTTATCATCGGCCAGATCTTTGACGATCGCGGGGATTTTTTTAAGTCCGCACCGCTCCGCAGCTTTGGCCCGACGTTCTCCGCACACCAGTTCAAATCCGTCCTTCGACTTTTTCACGATGATGGGTTGCAGTATCCCCTGCTCTCGAATCGAAGCGGCTAACTCTTCGATCGTTTGATCAGAAAAACGGTGTCTGGGCTGCTCCCGATTGGGACGAATTAAAGAAATGTCAATTTCTTGGATCGCGGAGTCGGCGGGTTTTGTGCCATCCTCTCGAATCGTTTTCTGTGTTTCCATCAACTTCGCATAACTATCCGGAATTAATGCGCTCAAACCCTTTCCGAGAGCTCTTTTCTTCATCTCCATTTTTTGTCCTCTCTTTCCCGTTCTTACTCGTTTGTTGATTTCTTAAGATCCAACGTTCTCAACTTCGCGACTCGTGCCTTCGTTCTGACTTATCGCTTCACTCGCCAATGGCAAAGTACCAAACCGCGCCAAAAATTCATCTGCGGCCTTTCGATAAGCCAGCGCTCCTTTGGAATCGCGGGCATACACCACCGCAGGTTTCCCAAAGCTCGGCGCCTCACTAATTCTAACCGCCCGTGGAATAACGCTCTCAAAAACCTGTTCGCGGAAATGGCCCCTCACGTCATCAATCACTTGCTCCGTCAAATTCGTCCGAAAATCCGCCATCGTCAAAATGATTCCGCTCAACTGAAGTTTCGGATTTAATTTCTCGCGCACCAATTGAAATGTTTCTAGAAGCTGGCCGAGTCCTTCGAGCGCGTAATACTCGCACTGAAGCGGAATGATGATTCCGTCGCTTGCGCTGAGTGCGTTTAACGTAAGGAGCCCAAGCGACGGCGGACAATCTACAAAAACAAAATCAAAATCGCTCACCGCGCCGTCAAGGTGATCTTTAAGGAGAAATTCCCGGCGATCCCAGCCAACAAGTTCAACTTCAGCGCCTGATAAGTGCGCGTTCGCCTGAATGATATATAGATTTGTAAAACTTGTTGATACAACTGTTTGCGACATCGATGATTTTCCAATAATTAATTCATAAATTGTTTCTACGGCCTCATTTTTATTTAATCCAAGGCCGCTGGTCGCATTTCCTTGGGGGTCGATGTCGACGAGCAAAACTTTTCGTCCTTTTTCTCCGATGCACGCGGCCAGATTGAGAGCCGTCGTTGTTTTCCCAACGCCGCCTTTTTGATTGCAAAATGAGAAGATTT
>MHFO01000002.1:0-5217 GCA_001804225.1 Omnitrophica bacterium RIFCSPLOWO2_01_FULL_50_24
CGTTTACAGCAAAAAAGTTTAAAGAAATTCCGGCCAAAGCGCGTAAGACACAAAAGATTACGCTTGACGAAATCCTAGAGGCGGCAAGGAGGGCGTTGATCCGGCATGTGTATGGTTCTTACTACGAAAGCAAAAGACCGGATCGGGGAGCACCATGGCTCCGCAGGTTTGCAGCGGTTAAGGTTGTAGCCGCGATTGAACACTATTTAGAAAAGAAGAAATCGGCTTTATCCGCAGAGGGGCTCCAGGACCAACCGAATCTCTCCGACGCCCGTTCATCCGGCAGGCAAATCCGGCGCAAAATGGAGAAACTACCGCCCGAAAAGAGAGTCGCGGCGTTCGCAAAATCACTAAGCTCTGTAACAACATATAAACCGGAAATACTGCGGCAGTTTATCGGTGTCTTGTATCAGCAAGTTGTTGCGAACGATCCGTCTTTAAGGGGCGGCGGCATCACGCGCGAGATGTTAAAGTGGCTTGCGTGGTATGAACATTATTACTTAAATGAATCGGCAGAGGTAGTAACTTCGCCGGAAGGTCTGAAGGATGCGCTCAAGCGTTTTTATCCGAACAATCGCCGGTCCAAAATACATCTGAAGTTTTCTCAGAAGGCCGCTATGGTAGAGGTAAAGCGTGCGCTGTCTCTTTCGGAAGTAGTTGCTGTGACGAGGCACGAAAAAACCGAAGAAGTTTATTTTATTTCAGCTGTTTGGAAAGGATTGATGGGCGGCGATCTCCAACGAGGCGTCACCGCGGCCGACTTCCCAAACCCCACCTCTTACTCCGATTCCCGTCCGCCCGCTTCGCCGGCTTGGCGATTGCCACGCGAACACTTGACACAATCCTCAAGGTTGCGCTTCGATCTTCAGCGTGAAACCGAGCTTCCCTCGCGCATTCGTCTTGCCCTTGATTTTCTCGGCGAAACTCCGGAAAGTTTTGCCGGTGCCAAAGAAGTTCAGAAGCTGCACCTGACCGCGAACGATATAGCTGCGTTTGCCGATCGCGAACCAACGAAGCAAAGAGCTCCGCCGCTTCGGTTTACACTCTTTTTGGCGAAGCGTTTAGGCGTTGAGTGGCCTTATGTGGACAGACGGGCACTCGGTTTTTGGGCTCGTAATGAAAATGATATGCCGAAAAAACTCGTTCTCATCCGCACACTCGTCGCCGGAGATGATGCACGAGCTCTTTATTCATTGGCGGCTGAGAGGGGATTGGCCATTCCCTTTAAACCGCAGGCCATCGGGGCTTATGAGAATCCGAAGCGAGCGGATCACGTGCCGCCGAATCTTAAGTATGTCGAGACGCTTGGCGCACTTGCCGGAATTCACCCGGCCAATATCGATCCGCGGCTCATGCGGAAAACCTTCCGCAATGAGCGCGAACAATACGCCCGGTTAAAACTTGCGCGTGAAATCCTGGGCGTCACACCTAAAGAAATCGCATCCAATTCAAAGTCGGGCGTGACGGCTGAAAACATCGAAAGTTTTGAAGCAGCCGATCTCAAAGGCCGAACCAATCCTCCTCCATCCTACGTTCTTTATTTATCCCGCCGGCTTTTACTGGCGCCCGCGTTTATCGACCGCTCCTTTCTCGAAGCCGAGCTTGAGCGGTTCAGCGCGGCAGAAAATGTAGCCGCAAACGAACGGCAAGAACGCTTGTATCAACGCCTCGGGGCAGTGACAGATTTCTTGGGAGAGACGGTTTCTGAAGCGGCTCGCCGGGCGGGCGTCGGGATTAAAAGATCAAACATTTATCTGAACTCGAATCCTCGCGAACGCGTTCCATTAAACCAATACTCGGAAAGCAACTATCTGCCTTTTGTGTACCGATTGGCGCGGCAAGCAGGTGTGGATGCCGCTTTCATCCTTTGGGGAAAGAGTCTCAGAGATGTTTTGAATGCAATCACGCTGCGTGAAAGGAAAGAACCGTTCGGAGGAAGTCTCGCTCATGAAAAGTTAAAGGCCCTTCGGTATGCGGCCGGAGACGGACAAACTGCCTTAGCCAGACGCTTGACTCAGGATGGTTATCCGGTCGGCAATTCCATGATTTCTTTTTACGAACAGGATAATCCCGCAAAACGGTTGCCCGCACCCCGGGACTATGCAGCTCGGCTTGCCTCGTATGCCGGCGCAGATCCTCTTATGGTCGATCGAGCCGGATTGATTGAGGATCTCACGACCGAACGCAATCTATTGGGAAGGATCCGTCGGCTGGATCAATACTTTGGCGGCCGGCTTGCCGAGACCATCGAAGAGCTTGAAAATTCAGGCGAAGAAACATTTGGCTTGGATCGCAAGACGATTCAGAATTTTCTGGATGAGAAACCTTCGGTGCGCAGGGATCCTACCGCAGAACAAATTGAGCATCTATCGCATCTTGCCGGGATTGACCCCGCCTATTTGGACCGAACCCTGCTTGAGAAACGGTTGGACGGTATACCCTTTCATCAAGTCCACACGCGCCTTCGCCTTGTGCGGAAATTCCTTTCACTTGACCGTCCTGCGATGTCAAGAACACTTCGAGAAGGTATTATCCTCAAACGCCGTGAGGGAATTGAGGAGATCAAGGTTAATGTAAGCGCATTGCAGATTGATCATTATGAATCTGAAAACCCACGAAGGCACCGCGTCCCGCCCGAGCGGTATACGAAAGCATTGGCACAATGGGTGGGTATTTCACCCCTTCTCCTACCAGGCAGTAAAAGCGCGAAAGCCAATAGTCCCAAAGTCGAATCCAAACTCCAAGCCGGACATTTGGCAAAACTCGGCGTCTTATTGACCGAGCTTAAAGAAGCTTCGATTTGGCTGAATGCGGGCCGCAGCCAAAACTTGCGGGCGGAAATTAGAAATCTTTTGGATTCCTATCCGGGTCAATCTCCGCTCTTTCTAACTCTTCTGTACCGCCTTGATTTTACGTCAAGCCGCCGTCTGTTCGAAACGTTGTCGGAACAGGATGAGGTCGTATTCACGAGCAGCGGAGAATCCGAATCACGCACTCTAAGTTCGATTGGAGAGGTTGTTTCGGAGTACCTCACCGCGGTTAAAAGCGAAAAAGCCGGCACGCTCACCGAACGTCTCAGCCGCTCCGATGCCCGGTCGGACGGGCAGCCGCGGAAGTATGATTTCAGGGATGATCAGTTTATTCAGTTCGACCGTTTTGTTCAAAGCAACACTCCTTCCCCCCTTGCGGGGGAAGGTTGGGATGGGGGGCGGGAATTCGATCAACGGGCAGTTTCGACTGCGGCCAACCGGCCGTCGAGTTTGGCGATGTCGCTAGAGAGTCTCAATTCAATGCGGTCGAGCCTTTGGCTGTTCCCGCGGACGGCGGCTTCAAGTTTCTCCATTCTTTGGTCGAGCCCGGTGTGGCCTTCAGCGATTCTCTTGATTGCATCGTTGATACCTTCCAGCAACGTGCCCACTTCCGTTACGGTGTACGTACCGGTTTTATGGTTTTTCTTGGCAGGTTTTTCTTTCGTCATGACGGAACTCCTCATCAATTTTGAGGGACTTCGGGGAAAGGGCGCTATTGTAGGACGAGTGCCAAGCGGTGTCAAGACACCAAATCACTCCGATGCACGCAGCACTCCGATCAATCCGTTTTTGATTGATGTGATCAGGCAGATCCGTGAAGCAGGCGGTCAATTGCGAAAAACTCAAGAGGAAATCGAAGAATTCAGCCGTCCGGAACGGGTTTACTCAAAATGGGTTACCCCCGCATATAAACTTTCAAGCGGCAAGGCCGTGCAAGAAGATCGTTTTTTCATTACACGTGCCCGTCATCGGCGTCCGATCGGTCCGGATGGCGAACCCGAACGGGCGCAAGGCGGGCTTCGGATCATTTTGCCGGAAATGTTGGGTGCTGATAAACCCGATTCTGCGTTCTCCCGTGCAGTTCGTCAGCTTGTTCTCACCGGCCCTCTTGATGAGCAGCGCATGATTCTGAACGAGTTCCTTCAGCGTTGGATTGAGGAAGAGGCCACTGCTCTTGCGATCGGGATGAGCTTCAAAAACAAAGTGGCCGGTCTTCCGCTCGGAGGCGGCAAGGGCGCGATCCTCCTTGCAAAGTGGGAACATAACGGAACGGATTGGACCCTGGTTCCGATCAACGGCGGCACGTTTGAGCGCAAAGACCTCGCCATTATTTTGAGAGATGTCGGCCGTGCGTTTGCGGAGGACGGCGTTATTGATGAAACCATTGATGGAGCTGCTCCCGACGTGAATCCGTTTAAACACCAGGTTGGAACAGATCGGCTTATGGCGTGGCTTGTGGATGAAACTTTAGAATATTTAATGGAAGAGCAGCCGGAGTACAACCTTTGGAAAACAAATCCGCAGCTTTTCAGGGAATTGCAAGCGGCCGAGAACGATTTGATCGGCACTCACCTTTTAGACGTGGCGGTCGCTTACGCAGCAAGGACCAGGCGTCCGGTTCCCGTTATCAGCCGGTACACCGGAAAAAGAGTGGGTCAAGGCGGATCCCTTTATCGGGACAAATCCACCGGCGAAGGAACGGTCATGGCTGCCGAAGCCCTGATTGGTAAACTTCATCCGGAAAAAGCGGACACACCGCTTAAAGGTATCCGTGTCGCGATTCAGGGATTTGGAAATGCGGCTCTCCATGCCGCTTACCGTGCGATCGGACAGGGGGCCAAAGTCATAGCCCTGAGCGATACCGGCGGCGCCATCACTAAAGAGAGTGGTTTTACGGAAAGTGATATTGGGAAACTCCAGCGTCTCAAAAGCGGAACGACAGCGAGAAAATCGATCATCGAAGCCGTCAATGGCGGTGCAAGCAATTTCCAAGTGGAAGGCGCCGCGGTTCTCGGCTCAAGCGGCGATGGGAATGAAAAACTTTTGGAACTTGATGTGGATCTTTTAATTCCGGCGGCGCTTGAGGGTGTGATCCACGAAGGCAATGCAGATCGTATCCGTGCCCGCGTGGTCAGTGAGGCGGCGAACGGCGCTTCGACCCAAGGAGCTATCCGCCGCCTTTATGAAAGGTCTGGTGGCGAACGAACCTATGTACTGCCGTTTATTCTCGCCAGCTCGGGCGGCGTCGCTATTTCCTATCAGGAGGTTCGGCAAAACATGACGAACCGATATCTTCCCGAACGAAAATTACGCCCATGGCTTCGGCAGCAAATGCGCGCTGCAGTGGATGCGGTTTGGCAAAAGCACACCAAAAATAATTTGGATCTTGGTACCGCCGCTTCCCTTA
>MHFO01000003.1 GCA_001804225.1 Omnitrophica bacterium RIFCSPLOWO2_01_FULL_50_24
AAACGCTGGCCAAAGTGAAAGAGGCGTTTTCAGAGTATTTTAGAATTTTATTTTCAGGCGGGCATGCAGATCTTATTTTACTTGACGAAGTTCACCCCCTAGACTCTGGATTGGACATTGTTGCAAGACCTCCGGGAAAAAAAATGCAATTTATCAACCTTCTCTCCGGCGGCGAGAAAGCCCTAACGGCCATCGCTCTGCTTTTGGCTTTGTTCTCAGTTCGTCCATCACCCTTCTGTATTTTGGACGAAGTAGATGCGCCGCTTGATGAAGCAAACAATGAACGATTTCTCAAAATGCTTAAACCTTTTCTAGATCACACACAGTTTATTATCATTACCCACAGCCGCAAGACCATTTCTACGGCCAATGCACTTTATGGAATCACCATGCACGAACGCGGTGTCTCGAGTGTGGTATCCGTACGATTGTCTGAATCCAACGGATCCATAGAACATTCAGATGAGAAGGTAAAAAGAGACCTTAACCATATTCTGAACTAAAAGCATTGAATCTCCCAAACTACATTACGCTCGTCCGGATTTTCCTTGTTCCGGTCTTTTTTAGCTTGCTGGCTTATTACAACACAGCGGCGCCGGAACTTCGATGGTGGGCATTGTTCATCTTTATCATCTCGATGTTCACGGATGCTCTAGACGGTATCCTCGCAAGACGGCTTCGCCAACAAACCAGACTCGGAACGTTTCTTGATCCCCTCGCAGATAAGCTGCTCCTTCTTTCCGGTTTCCTAGGCATTGCGTTCTCGAACGCATTTCCCATCAAACCGCCCGAATGGATTGTGATCATGATTGTATTCAGAGATTTATTTCTAGTCGGCGGCCTTGCGATTTTTTTCATGCTGACAAGCGAATTACCCATTGCACCCAACCTGATCGGTAAAGTGACGACCTTTCTCCAAATGATGACGATTGTTTCGGTTCTCATCCAATGGAAATTTTCTTATTGGGTTTGGCTTCCTACCGCTGCATGTACGGCTGTCTCTGCGCTTTCATACCTCCTGAGAGCCATCCGTTTCCTGAACTCAACTGCTCGCAACGGCACTTAAATCCTTCTTGACAAAAATCCATATATAATGAATAATCATTCCTCGTTGAAAAATAATAAATTCCCCGTATCCCCCATACCCAACGAGGTTCCTATGGACGATCAAATCGTTTATCGCTTTAGCCACAAGCCCGACGAAGAGGTTCGTTTTTCTATCCACGAATACAGAGGCAGCATCTACGTGGATGTCCGCACCTTTTTTCAACCGAAGGACGGGGATGAAATGAAAGCTACCCGAAAAGGGTTAACGCTTCGCCGTGACTTCTTCGATGAATTAAAAAAAGGGATTTTGGCTTGTGAAAAGACTGTATCCAAACTTGAACCTGTAAAAGTCTAACCGTTCTCGTTAAACCTAGCCGAATAAGAAGTTGCGGTACCCTGTCAAATGACATTGGGAGTGACGGACTATGTTCTAACAGCATGCGTATCCCCTTGAAAATAGGGGAACTTCTACTTTACAAAATATTGCTAAGTCTGTATAATTACACGCGTTATAAAAAAGGAGTAAGCGATGCCTTCCAAAAAACAAACTGAGTCAAAACGTACCACTAATGCACAAGAGCTTGAAACCATCTCAAAAGAGAAACAAAAAGCATTAAGTCTAACACTTCAGCAAATCGAAAAACAATTCGGCAAGGGATCCATCATGACCTTAGCGCAGGGGCAAATGGGTGAAATCACATCCATCCCGACCGGTGCTCTCAGTCTCGATTTAGCCACAGGAATCGGAGGCGTACCGCGTGGTAGGATCGTCGAAATCTTCGGACCGGAGGGAAGTGGTAAAACAACTCTCACGCTCAGCATCGCTGCTCAGGTACAAAAAAACGCGGGAGTGGCCGCTTTTATTGACGCGGAACATGCTCTCGATCCGACGTATGCGAAAAAAATAGGCGTTAAATTGGATGACCTCCTGATTTCTCAACCTGATTCAGGTGAACAAGCCCTCCAAATTGTAGAGATGCTCGTTCGGTCGAACGCGCTTGATTTGATTGTCATCGATTCCGTTGCGGCGCTTACGCCGCGAGCCGAAATCGAAGGGGAAATGGGAGATGCCCAAATGGGTCTACAGGCACGGCTCATGTCCCAAGCGCTTCGGAAACTGACTGCTATTACCAGCCGATCGAAGACATGCATTGTGTTTATCAATCAACTACGCCAAAAAATCGGCGTCATGTTTGGAAACCCGGAAACAACTCCCGGCGGGAAAGCGCTCAAGTTTTATACGTCCATGCGATTTGATATCCGGCGCATCGGCTCCATCAAAAAAGGCGAACAGTACACAGGGAATCGGGTACGAGTACGAGTCGTTAAGAACAAATGCGCTGCACCGTTCAGACAGGCCGAATTCGACATTATGTTTGACGAAGGAATTTCACGCTCATCCAGCGTGATCGACCTAGCCATTCAGCATCACATCATTGAAAAAACGGGCGCTTGGCTCTCGTACCATCAAGAGAAGTTGGGGCAAGGCCGAGAAGCGGTCCGCTATTTTCTAAAGGAAAATCCGAAGCTTCTCGATGACATCGAGCAAAAGGTCAAAGAAAAACTGTCCTCGGGTGACGCATCCGAAGAAGAAAGCACTCAGGATTCCACGGTTGCTTCCAAGATGGAACTGTAACTCATTTCTTTCGTCCAGCCCAATCGTGATGCAACACGAGTACCAACTGCCTTAGCGCGTTAATCATTTCTACGGACAAGATGCGATAGAGTTTGCCTGACCATCACACCGCATTTTTTCATATGACCGAAAATGAGAACAAAGCATCGCAATTCAAGCAAGGATATCTGTATGCTGTCCGGCTTCTAACCGCGAGCAAGAAAAGCGGAGAGCAGTTGAAGAAACGATTGTTAGATCGAGGGTATGGTTGCGAACTCTCAGAACAAATTCTGATTCAATTACAAAAGCAACATCTGATCGATGACGAAAAATTAGCACGAGATACGGCGCTCTGGGCCATTGAAGCCAAACGCTTCGGACGCAACCGAATCGCTGTCGAACTTAAAAAGAGGGGAATCGCAAAGAAGCTCGTGGAAGATGTTTTAACTTCTATTGATGAGGTTAAAGAACGCGATACGGCCTTGAATCTCGGGCGGGATCGATGGAATCGCTTGAAACTTGTTCCGCTGGCTAAAAAACAAAAACGCACTTACGACTATCTGGTGCGCCGAGGATTTGGCTTTAACCTAAGTCGTGAGATTATTGATGACCTGAGGCAAGAGTCTTTTGAAAACCCAAGAACTTAGAGCACGATTCTTAGATTTCTTTAAGCAGAAAGGGCACACCATAGTTAAGAGTGACTCATTGGTGCCGCATAACGATCCTACCTTGCTCTTTACGGGAGCCGGTATGAATCAATTTAAGGATTATTTCCTGGGAACAAAAAAGGACTTGAAACGAGCTGTTTCGGTTCAAAAGTGTCTTCGCACAGGAGACTTGGACGTAGTCGGTGTAACGCCTTATCACCACTCTTTTTTTGAAATGCTGGGCAACTTCTCGTTTGGCGATTATTTCAAGAGAGAAGCAATCGAATGGGCATGGGACTTTTTAACCAAGGAACTAAAACTGAAAAAAAACAAACTCTTCGTCAGCGTGCACGCCGATGACCATGAAACCTATAAGATTTGGAACAACGTGATCGGAATTCCGAAAGATTCGATTGCGCGTTTGGGGGATCGCACGAATTTCTGGCCCGCCGACGCTCCAAAATTAGGACCGAACGGTCCCTGCGGACCTTGCTCCGAAATCTTTTACGATCAAGGGGCATTTTTTTCACATAGTAAGGGTAGGTCGTGGACAAACGACACTTCAGGTCGTTACGCTGAAATTTGGAATTTGGTCTTTACACAGTCTGATCGACAAGATGACGGAACGTTAACGCCGCTCAAAATGAAATGCATCGACACGGGTTTGGGACTCGAACGCCTGGCTTGTGTGATGCAAGGCAAGGAAAACAATTTTCAGATCGACACGTTCCTACCCTTGCTCGATTATTTAACCAAAGTGGTGCCCAAGGGGGAAAAAGCTAATTCGTCGAATTTGAACGCGATCGCGGATCATGTCCGGGCTGCTGTCGTAGCCATTAACGATGGAGTCTACCCCTCCAACGAGAGTAGGGGCTATGTGATTCGGAAGCTGATCCGGCGTGCCGTATGGAAAGGACGGGTCTCGCATCTCCCGTATCCGTGGCTTCCTCCCTTGGTACCTATTGTCGTCGATACGTTAAAGGATGCGTATCCTGAATTGAAGCAGTCTGAAAAGAGTATCGTACAAATGGTTGGTTCCGAGGAAGATCGATTTCATGAAACTTTAGAAAGCGGTTTGGAAATAGTTTCAAAATTGGTGAGAACAGCCAAAAATCGAAAAGAGAAGCAACTTTCCGGCGAAGAAGTTTTTCGGCTCTACGATACATTTGGTTTTCCGGACGAACTCACTCGAACGATCGCAAGCGAATCCAAGATCACGATTGATGAAGCTGGATTTACCTCTCTTTTGGAGAAACAAAGAACTCTGGCGAAGAAATCGAGTAAGTTAAAAGATTCTATTTTTGTGGCACAAGAAGTTAATCAAGAGCTCCAATCCTTGCCCAAAACTAAATTTCTGGGCTACGATTCGACCGAAGCAACGGGGCGCGTGGTTTGGACAAGTTTTAAAGGCAAAGAGGGCATCATCGTTCTTGATCAAACTCCATTTTATCCGGAAGCCGGAGGTCAAGTGGGAGACAGAGGAACATTGGAAAACAAAAAATTTATCTTTCAAGTGATCGACACTCGAAAAGACGGAAAAGTCATTTTGCACTATGGAACGCTGACTAAAGGGAAACCGGCCGTTAACGAGCCGTGTCGTGTTGTTGTTGATCTCGATCGCCGCAACGCTGCCAAACGAAACCATACGGCTACACATTTGCTTCAAGCAGCTTTAAGGCAGGTGCTTGGTTCGCATGTCCGGCAAGTGGGTTCGCTGGTCAACCCTGACAAATTGCGTTTCGACTTTACGCACGGGAAACCGCTCACCGCCGATGAACTTGAGGCAACAGAGCGTTGGGTCAACGAGGCCGTTCTGGAATGTACTCCCGTGCAACCTAGACAGGAATCGTACGATGCAGCCCTCAAGGAAGGTGCGCTTGCTTTCTTTGGAGATAAATACACAGAACGCGTCCGCACCATCAACATCAAAAATCGAAGCAAGGAATTGTGCGGAGGCACTCATTGTTCAAACACAGGCGAAATCGGTGCGTTTATCATTACCAGCGAATCTTCGATTGGAAGCGGAATCAGACGCCTGGAAGCCATTACCGGCCTTAACGCCATTCAATATACAAAGTCCATGAACGAACAAATCGAGAAGGCCTCCTCGCTCCTCAAGAGTTCGCCCGATCAACTTTTGAGCCGAATTGAAAGTCTAACAAAACGCGTTCGAGAATTTGAACGCACAAAAAGCGGCACCATCAACACATCCGGTACCTCAGAAGCGGTGGATGAACTCATTCGTTCCACCGAAAACGTGGGAACCCTTTCACTCATCCGGCAAACGCTTTCGGGCATATCTCCTTCAGATTTGCGTTTGCTTTCTGACCGAATACGGGCCAAAACAAAAAAATGCGTCGTCGTTTTAATGTCACAAGAAAACGCTAAGATCAATTTCGTCGTGGCCCTCACTCCCGATCTTGCCCATGCGGAAATAGACGCAAAAAAAATTGCCCAAGCACTTGCTTCTCACATCCAGGGAAGCGCAGGGGGGCACAAGGATTTTGCCCAAGGGGGAGGAAGAGACCCCGAGGGAATCGCTCAAGCGTTCAATTCATTGCCAAAATTACTTGGGAAGGGATCTGACTGATCATGCCAATCATTCATTGGGATAAACAATTATCGAAGCGGTTGAACCGCACGGCAGGTTATCAAGTGGATAAGGATCTCTTTAAAAAAGTAAACAAAATCATCCAAGAAGTGCGTTTGCGTAATGACCGCGCGCTGTTAAGGTTTACGCGCGAATTTGACGGAATCGATTTACCGCTCAAGCGATTAGCGGTAACCGAAGGAGACATCAACCGTGCGTACGAACGAATTGAATTTAAATTTGTGCCGTTGCTCAAACAAATTCGCGATAACGTAACCGCCTATTATCAAACAGAGCTTCAAAAGTCATTCTCAATTAACGGCCAAGACGGAGTGGTCCTCGGAAAACAATATCAGCCCTTGGAGCGAGTTGGAATTTACATCCCCGGCGGAACTGCTCCCTTGGTCTCGACGGTGTACATGACCGTTATTCCGGCCAATGTTGCCGGCGTAAAGGAAATTGTCATTACGACCCCGCCCAATCGCGAAACAGGCAATATCGATCCTCACATTCTCGTCGTCGCCAACCTTCTGGGGGTAAAGAAAATATATCGTGTAGGAGGAGCCCAGGCAATTGCTGCGATGGCTTTTGGTACACGGACCATTCCAAAAGTCGATAAAATCGCAGGGCCGGGAAACCAGTACGTGACTGAAGCAAAAAGACAAGTTTTCGGATACGTCGATATCGACATGGTGGCGGGACCGAGCGAAATCGCAATTCTCGCCGATGGCAACGCCGATCCCAACTATGTCACGTGCGATCTTCTGGCACAATCCGAACACTTTGGCGGTTCGGCGTATCTTGTCACAAACTCAAAAAAATTAGCTGAGCTCATTGTGAAACGTGTCGATAGCTGTACCGCCATCCTGGTTAAAAGCTTGACGGAAGGATGCGAAGTGGTAAATGAAATCGCACCGGAACACCTTGAAATCATGACGGAACAACCGGAAAAATGGGCAAAACAAATCAATCATGCGGGCGCTATATTTCTCGGACCCTACTCACCGGCCGTGGTGGGAGATTACGTTGCAGGCCCCAGTCATGTCCTTCCGACCGGGGGCACAGCACGATATTTCTCTCCGCTGAGTGCTGCGTCCTTCATCAAAAATACACAGGTGATTAGTTACACCAAGGAATCATTGAGGAAAACCCGTGAATTTATCCGGAAACTTACGGATATGGAAGGATTGATTTTACACCGAATCTCACTCGAGGCCCGTTTTATCGAATCGAAACCAGCTCAACCAGAAGGGAAGGTAGATTAAATGTCTACGCGCAAACGTTCTGCGGTCATTACGCGACGCACCAAGGAAACGGACATACGGCTTTCGCTCCTCATAGACGGCACAGGAATGTCTAAAGTCAAAACGGGTATTCCGTTTCTCGATCACATGCTGGTAGCTCTTGCCCGTCACGGTCTTTTTGATCTGACCCTGAACGCTCAAGGCGATTTAGAGGTCGATATCCACCATACGAACGAAGACGTCGGAATCGTATTGGGCCAAGCCTTCGCGAAAGCTCTTGGCAAACTCGAGGGAATCCGTCGGTTTGGTTTCTTCAGCGTCCCCATGGATGAAGCGTTGGTACGCGTCAGTCTCGATTTTTCAGGAAGGCCGTCTTTTCTGATCTTGAAAAACCGAGGAATTAAGTTTTCGCACCTTGAAACCTATTCGTTTCACGACGCTACGGAATTTCTACGCGCATTTTCGGCCAATGCGAAAGTAAATTTGACCATCGAAATTGTCAACGGCGAGGACTCGCATCACATCATCGAGGCCATGTTCAAGGCAACGGCAAAAGCTCTCGATATAGCGACCCAATTAGATCCGCGCGTAAAAGGCATTCCTTCCACAAAAGGTATTCTGTAAGCCATTAAGAGGGCGGGATAAACAAATGACTCAGACGCATGAAATTGGTGTCATCGATTACGGAATGGGAAACTTGCGGAGTGTCGGCAAGGCACTCGAACATGTCGGCGGCACCGTTTATGTGGGGAGCAATCCGAAACGGCTTGCGCGTGCCGCAAAACTGGTGGTGCCTGGAGTCGGCTCGTTTGGCGATGCCATACGAGAATTGAAGAAACGCGGCTTAATCAACGTGATCCGGAAGTTCGCTTCCGACGGTAAGCCCGTGCTTGGAATTTGCCTTGGTCTACAGCTTTTTTTTGAACAGAGTGAAGAAAGCCCTGGGATTCGAGGGCTTGCTCTTTGGAAGGGGCGCGTGCGTCGAATCCCGACTTCAAAAGCCCCAAATCAAAAAATTCCTCACATGGGATGGAATGACGTTCGATGGATAAAAAAATCGCCGCTGGTATCGAATATCCGAAGCGGCTCATATTTTTACTTCGTGCACTCATACTATGCGGTGCCTAGCGATAAAACATCGGTTGTGGGAACCACTCGTTATGGAACCAGTCTTCCAACGCTGCTTGCGTCGGGTTCGGTTTATGCGGTCCAATTTCATCCGGAAAAGAGCCAAAACCCCGGTTTGCAAATCTTAAGAAATTTTGTGCGGATGAAACGATGATTGTCATACCGGCCATTGATTTAAAAGAAGGGCGCGTGGTTCGTTTAACTCGGGGGGAATTTGAGCAAGAAACGATTTACGACAGTTCTCCTTCATCGGTTTTACAAAAATGGCAGGAAGAAGGGGCGAAGCTCATTCATGTGGTAGATCTAGAGGGTGCGCGAGACGGAATCCTTAAAAACCTTGAGTCGGTTAAAAGTATGCTGCGGATTGCAAACGTTCCGATTCAATTCGGAGGCGGTTTGCGTCACTTCCGCGACGTTTCAACGGTTCTGGAACTGGGCGTCGCTTGCGTGGTCATCGGGACCAAGGCATTCGATCAACCCCTGATTCAAAAGCTCGTTGATACATTCAAAGAACGCATTGCTGTGGGCCTTGATCTTAGAAAAAATGCCATTCAAACTCATGGATGGCGCTCGCAAAACACCAACGAGTCGCCCGAACACTTTTGCCGAAAATTAGAACAAATGGGAGTCCAAACGGTGATCGTTACGGATGTGAGCCGTGACGGAACGCTGGAAGGACCCAATGTGCCGCTCCTTCAGAACATGTTGAACGCAACCGGAATTGACATCATTCTTTCGGGAGGAGTAGGAAGCTTGTCTCACTTAGGACAACTAACAAAAATTCGTGACGGTCATTTCAAGGGCGTGATTATCGGTAAAGCACTTTATGAGCATCAATTTACACTTTCGGAAGCCATTCAATACGTCAAAGGTAGAGACACATGAACAGCATTTTGGTACGGGCTATTCTTGAGGGTAGGGAGTGGTCTTGGTCCGTCGTTGGCCTGGCGACGATCATCATCGGTCTGATCATTCGTTACTTCTTGCTCTCCGGCGTCGTCCGTCGCGTGAAATCCTGCAACCGTAAATGGTACAAGCAAACGCAGGGACGTTATTTATCGCGTTCACTCGTCGGCTGGATTTTTTTCATCTTATACACGGCTGGCTCGATGCTGATTTGGCGCTTCGACTCTTTTTTTCTTAAGTTCTTAACTGGTATTCAGTGGATGGGTGTGCTAATCGTTTTTCTCGTCATATCGTGTTTTTTGCACTTGCGTTCTTACGCTCTGTCGATGGTAGATACGATCTCAAGCCGCATTGCTTCGGACAAAGAGTTATAAAAAGCATGCTAACGTTTAGAATCATTCCGTGCCTCGATGTGAACCGCGGTCGAGTCGTCAAAGGGATTAACTTTATCCGGTTGCGCGATGCCGGGGATCCCGTAGCATGTGCAGAAGCATACGACCGCGCCGGCGCTGATGAACTCGTGTTTCTTGATATCACGGCTTCTCACGAAGCGCGGCCGATCATGCTCAACGTAGTAGAGCAAGTGGCAGAATCCGTTTATATTCCGTTCACGGTAGGAGGCGGCATTAAAAGGTTGGAAGACATTCGTGCGTTGTTAAAAGCGGGTTGCGATAAAGTGTCGCTCAATACGAGCGCCGTTGAGGAACCAACGCTTGTCACCCGTGCCAGCCGGCGATTTGGTCAGCAATGTATTGTCGTCGCCATAGATGCCAAACAAACGTCCTCGTCCTCCTGGAGAGTATACACTCACGGCGGAAGAACCCCGACCAAGTGGGACGTTGTAACGTGGGCCAAGAAGGCAGTCAAGCTTGGCGCAGGAGAAATTTTACTTACCAGCATGGATCGAGACGGAACTAAAAAGGGATACGACTTAGAGTTAACTCGCCGAGTGACGGAAGCTGTGCCCATTCCTGTTATTGCGTCCGGCGGAGCAGGCACGTTGAACCATTTATCTGAAGCGTATCACACGGGCAAAGCAAACGCAGCGCTTGCCGCGTCTATTTTTCACTTTGGCGAATACACCATACAGCAAGCAAAACGATACCTAACGAAGAAGGACGTTCCGGTTAGAACTTCAAGCGGGGAGGAATCATGATCAAGTTTAAATTTAATGAACAAGGCTTAATGCCGGCCATCGTCCAAGACTACGATAATCATGAAGTGCTAATGCTTGCATACGTAAATCGCGTGGCCATTCAAAAAATGCTCAAGCTTGGGAAGACCTGTTTTTACTCACGATCACGAAAGTCTTATTGGATTAAAGGTGAAACCTCCGGACATATTCAGCTGATCAAAAAAATATATACGGATTGCGACCGGGACACCCTCTTGATTCAAGTCAAGCAAAAGGGCGGCGCGTGCCATTTGGGTTATCGAAGTTGTTTTGTCCACGGATTGGGAACACACGGCAAGAAAATGAGGGTTCGCGCTCGAAAAGTGTTTGATCCAAAAAAAATATACGGCGCTTAACTTCCATGAACATTCAACCGAGTTTTGCACAATTCCGCACATTGGCGCAAAAGGGAAACTTAGTTCCCGTCGTTTGCAACGTGACAACGGATTTGGAAACACCCGTCTCCGTATTTTTGAAACTGGCGCGAAACGAGCCGCATGCGTTCCTTTTGGAGTCGGTGGAGTTAGGGGAACAACTGGGAAGGTTTTCGTTGATTGGGATGGATCCGGAAATGATCCTCGAATATACGGGCCGATCGGCGATGGTGAGGCAACGCAAAACCAAAAAACGGATGAACGGCGATTTTTTAAATCTAGTGCAACAGCTCTTGAAACCCTATCACTTGGTTCGTCATCCTTCACTGCCTCCGCTCGTAGGAGGTTTTGTGGGCTACATCGGTTACGAGTTGGTTCAACAATTTGAAACCATCAAACTAAAAAAGAAAAAAGGACTTCCGGTTCCCGACGCCGTTCTTTTTTTTCCTGTTAATTTGGTTGTATTCGATCATATCAAGCATCAAGTTAAACTGATTCATCTCGCTACGATCAAGGGGTCGGTCAAGCACGCATACGTCTCCGCGGTTGCCGAGATCAAAAAAATGTTATCCCGCTTGAATCGGTCGGTCCACGATCACAAAGTGCTTTCCTCCGAGAATATCGGCAGGAAATTACATCGGCAGACTTTGCGTTCCAATGTAGCTCGAAGTCGATTCGAATCGATGGTTCGAAAATCAAAAGAATATATTCGAGCGGGAGACTGCATTCAAGTTGTTATATCCCAACGATTTGACTTGGGCGTTGTCTCCAATGACTTTGAACTCTACCGAGCGCTCAGATCTTTAAATCCTTCGCCTTATATGTTTTACTTTAAAAATCGGAAAATGACTTTGGTGGGCTCCTCGCCGGAAATGCTCACCAAAAAAATGGGAACTACAGCGGAGGTTTGTCCCATCGCGGGCACTCGACCGAGAGGGACAACCAATGCCGAAGACATTGCTTTCGAAAACGCCTTGCGATCTTCGCCCAAAGAGATGGCGGAACACCTCATGTTGGTTGATTTGGGCAGAAACGATCTGGGCCGCGTCTGCGAGCCAGCTACGGTTCGCGTCAACGATTTTGCTCGAATCGAACGTTATTCGCACGTCATGCACCTGGTCAGTGATGTTCAAGCGGTTCTTAAAAAAGGCCGTACTGCTTTTGATCTTCTGAGAGCAACATTTCCAGCCGGAACCGTCACGGGAGCGCCGAAAATTCGAGCCATGCAAATTATTGACGAGCTAGAACCCGAAAGGCGAGGGCCTTATGCCGGAGCACTTGGATATTTCGGCATATCAGGTGATATGGATATGTGCATCACGATTCGGACGATGATTGTCTTCAACAACCACGCTTCGGTTCAAGCGGGGGCAGGAATCGTCAATGACTCCATTCCGAAAAATGAATACCGTGAAACAGCGAACAAAGCAAAGGCACTTCTTCAGGCTGTCAACATGTGCAAGGACCAGAAATATGATCTTAATGATCGATAACTACGACTCGTTCACATACAACCTCGTCCAATATCTAAGCGAATTGGGAGAGCGTGTTGTCGTTTATCGAAACGACCAAATATCCGTTCAAGGCATCAAGCGTTTGAACCCAAAACGAATTGTCATATCCCCGGGCCCGGGAACCCCACTAGATGCGGGAATTTCAAATCAGTTGATCGAGGAATTAAGCGGCCGGATTCCCATTCTAGGAGTTTGTCTCGGACATCAATGCATTGGGCACGTGTTTGGAGGAAAAATCGTCCGCGCAAAGCGAATCATGCACGGAAAAGTTTCTGAAATTTATCACAACGGGAGAACTATCTTTAAAGGGCTGCCGGTACCTTTTACGGCAACTCGTTATCACTCCCTTTTGATCGAAAATAAAAGTTTCCCGGAAGTTCTGGAAATCACAGCACGAACCAAAGCAAAGGAAATCATGGGAATTCGACATCGAAAACACCCTACCTTTGGTGTTCAATTTCATCCTGAATCGATCATGACACCGGTAGGAAAAAAATTATTGAGGAACTTTATACGCCTTTAACGCCCATGGACGCCGTTGACCGTTTGCTGATTGGAAAAGATTTGACCCTTCCGGAGTCGAGGCATACGTTCCGTTTTTTACTTTCGTCGCGCTGCAAACAGTCAGAATTCGGAAAAGCTCTCTTGGTACTCCTTCAAAAAAAGGGAGAACACACCAATGAACTTGCGGGATTGATTCAGTCTGTTCGAACCGCAGAAAAACCCATTCGAATCCAAGGATTGCGGTATCTGGTTGACGGATGCGGCACCGGCGGCGATCAAAAACATACGTTCAACATCTCAACGGTCGCATGCCTCGTTGCGGCAAGCGCCGGCGCCCAAGTTGCCAAACACGGAAATCGGTGCATTTCATCTCGTTGCGGCTCAAGCGATGTGACAGAAGCGCTCGGCATCAACATCCATGCTCCCGCTACAAAAATGATTCAAATTTTGAAGCGCCGCGGTTTCGGCTACTTCCACGCTCCTAAGTACCATCCGATTTTCCGTTACGTTCAGCCCATACGAATGGCGTTGGGGAAAAAAGGCATTAAAACCATTTTTAATTTGACGGGCCCGCTCGTAAATCCACTAAGACCCCGGCGGCAAGTGATCGGCGTTTCTCAAACGGATGCTGCGAACCTGATTGCCAGTGTCCTACACAAAATGGGTATGCGTCATGCCCTTGTCATCCGGAACGCGCGCGGTTACGACGAACTAACAACGTTATCAAAATCGTTATGGTTAGATGTCTCGCCGCGGGGAATCAGAAAAAAGATGTTCTCACCCTCATCGTTCGGATTTGCCCGAGGAAGTGCAAAAAGCTTACAAGGAGGAAACGCACACCGAAACCGAAGCATTGCTCTCAACATTTTGAAAGGCAAAGATAAAAGCACGCGGTACGACACCGTTCTTTTAAATGCAGCGGCAATCCTTTTCATAAGCGGGAAAGCAAAGAACGTGGGCGAGGGAATCCGACTAGCTCGTAGGGCCATTCGATCTCAAGCCGCATGGAACTTGTTAAAAAAGGCAGCCAAAGACAGTCATGATTCTTGAAGATATTCTAAAACATAAGAAAGACGAAGTTCGTGCTTTGAAGGAGAAAACACCTCTTCAAAGCGTGGCACGTCAAGCGAGATCGTGCAGCAAGCAACGGCGATCCCTTCGAAAAGCACTCTCCGTTCCCAACCGCCTGCATCTGATTTGTGAACTTAAACAAGCTTCGCCGTCCGAAGGAATACTCAAAAAGAATTTTGAACCTCGAAAAATCGCAGAGGCGTATCAATCCAACGGCGCAAGTGCGGTTTCCGTTTTGACCGAAAGCCGCTATTTTAAGGGGAGCTCTAAGATCCCAAGCCAAATCCGCCCTGCGATCCGCATTCCTATTTTGAGAAAGGATTTTATTTTTGACGATTATCAAATCTATGAAACCGCGCTTATCGAAGCGGACGCCTTTCTATTGATCTCATCCATTTTGACCGAATCTGAGATCAATCACTTCATCCAGCTTGGAAAAGAGCTCGAACTGGACGCTCTGGTAGAAGTACATACCCAAGGGGATCTTCGTAAAGCACTGAAGTCGAATGCCGACATCATTGGAATTAATAACCGAAATTTAAAAACGCTCGATGTTGACGTGCGGGTGGCCGAAGGGCTGATTCCAATGATTCCTCCAGGCAAAACCGTTGTGGTCGAAAGCGGGATCGAGTCGCGTGAAACCATTGCACGATATCACGGCTTGGGTGTGAACTGTTTTTTGATCGGATCCGCTCTGATGAAAGCAGAAAACATCGGCCAAAAAATGTCTGAATTATTAAGTCCATAACCTAACAGGGAGATATCGTTCATGCCAAAAGTCAAGATTTGTGGAAATACCAATCCGGAAGATGCTTTGCGGGCAAAAACGCTTGGCGCTGATTTTCTCGGTCTCATTTTTACGGAAAGTAAACGCAAAGTGACCTCAGAACGGGCCATGGCGATCATCCATGCACTACCCGATTTTCCAAACTTCGTCGGCGTATTTGCCAATCAACCGAAGGAGCATGTTGAGTCCATCGTCAAGAGTTTGAACCTGAAATGGGTACAATTTCACGGAACAGAGACGTCCCGTTACTGTGATTATTTCAGCAACCTCCATCTCCAAATCATTAAAACCTTTCGCGTCAAGGATCGTATGAGTCTCAAGCGGCTCGATGAATATAATGTCTCGGCTTTCTTGTTCGATACTTATTCGCGCCAAGAAATGGGAGGGACTGGCACCACATTCGATTGGTCTCTGATTGAAGATAAACCCTATGTCCATGAAAAGCTGTTTCTATCGGGTGGTCTAACTCTTGATAACGTAGAAGCGGCCGTCAAAAAAATAGACCCTTACGCCGTAGACGTGGCAAGCGGCGTCGAAAAAAGTCCGGGGGTGAAGGATCCTATTTTGCTCGAACAATTTATTTCCATTGTGAAAGGAAAGGAACGCGTTGCTCGAA
>MHFO01000004.1 GCA_001804225.1 Omnitrophica bacterium RIFCSPLOWO2_01_FULL_50_24
TATTTAACCTATTCGAATGCCGTTGTCCCCGAGGCACTTCTTTTAGGGCATCAACAAACCGGCAATAGCGACTTTCTCGAGATCGGCATCAAGACTTTGGATTTTTTGATCGCCCAAACTTTTTTAAATGGAATCTATATGCCGATTGGTCAAGACGGCTGGCATCACAAAACAGAAGATCGTCGTTATTTTGATCAGCAGCCCGAAGACGCTTCCGCCATGGCCTGCGCACTCTCAACGGCATATTCCATCACAGGAAAACAGACTTATCGCAAACTGATGTACGAAGCCTTTAACTGGTTTTTGGGCGACAACAGTCTGAAACAGGTAGTTTACGACAGAGCCACGGGTGGATGTTATGACGGACTTGGGGAAGGTCAAATCAATCTCAATCAGGGAGCGGAATCCACCACCTCTTACCTTCTAGCAAGACTTGCTATTCAGCAATCTTAATTCCGAAACGTCTAAAAATTAAGAGACCGTCAGTATATTCTTTGCTAAAACGCCACTAACCGTTGTCTCCTCTGTAAGTAACCGGTTGCGAAACTCGTCCATTACGGGGAGCATACACAAAAAAGCGGGGTCATTTCGGCCCCGCTTTTATATTGCTTGTATGGTGAATGTAAGGTTTCAAAAGGGTTATTGTAAGGTGGTGTTTTTCGCGCGCTCAATCATAAATCGAACCGTATCTGACATGTTGACAGCTTCCAATCTGATATCGGGGTAATGGTTCTGGAAAACACGAAAAACTTCATCGGCAAATGCTTGACCAATACCAGTCATATTTTTGAAATCAATTGTAATCCAGCGAAAGCTGTCTAGTCCGTAAAGCAAACGCTTAGCTTCCGAGCGAGAAACAAAAGCGCCCTCTTTTTTTATAAGTCTGAGTTCGATGTGTGTTTTGTCGAAAGTGGCGTCGGTGACAGTAAATTGGTCGAAGAGTTCTTTTAAATTCTTCCGCGTTTTCTGTTTGATGCTGAATACAACGGACGTTCCTTTGACTTTTTCTCGTTGAGGGAGTTCAGAGACAAACATATCGTGCTGCTTATGATTTTCCACTTCAAAACTTAAACCATGGCTGTGTAATGCAAAGTCATCTGAAATCCGAGACGTAAAAAAAATTCCTTCACCCGAATGTCCCTTTGGAGAAGTTGTTTGCTTGCCTTTGAGAAGCAAATCGATAGCTTCTCGCTGGTCATTTAATTTAAACTTTTGGCGAATGTTTTCAAATACTCCAATACCACGGTCTTTTACACAAAAACCGATTAAATCATGATCAAGATGAACCCAAACGGATGCGCTTTTTGCTTGGGAATGCTCGATTGCATTATTGACCATTTCTGTGAAAGCATAACGGAGTATCTTGTACGCTTGATCGGAAAGCCTGGTCTTGAGAGATAAGGATTGTTCGACTTCATTAAATAAAAGGTCTTCGTCTAATCCCTTGAGACGTTTCGTTTTCTTAAATTCCGGTTCGCGCTTTATATTTTTCCCAGGTTTGGTGTAATAAGCATTTTTAGTGGCACCGAATTTTAAAATCGCCCCTTGCTTTATAAGCTCTCGGAAATGTTGTGCGAGAGTTTGGCGCGTAATGTTGGTTTCCTTCAAAATATCGCTACTGCGGACAGAACCCTGCCGTTCGATTTTCTTTAAAATCAATTCTTTGACCGTCATGGGTAAAATGATAGCAGAATGGTAAGGCAATTGTAAGGTTTATTTTTATTAATTGTAAGGTATCGCCCCCCGGCAGTTTATTGGGATCGATTACGTTATCAAATAATAACCAGTTACGAAAGTTATCCAAGATGGGGAGTCATTTTTGACGGGAAGCCCCTTTTGCGAACAAGGGGAAGGAAAGTCTCGTAGGATGATGCCAAACTTACTGAACCGCAGACATTTCCTTTACCGGTTTCGGATTGTGCAATAGCACAAACAAAAGAATGACGCCAAGCGCCGCCGAAATCCAAAGCACATTCGGAGAATTTTCGTACCGAACCACCAAAGGAATGGCGAGAAGAGCAACCATATTCATGACTTTGATTAAAGGATTCAACGCCGGGCCCGCCGTGTCTTTAAGCGGATCACCGACCGTGTCGCCGGTCACCGCTGCTTTATGAGCTTCGGAACCCTTCCCGCCGTAGAGCCCGTCTTCGATTAATTTTTTTGCATTGTCCCAAGCCCCGCCGGCATTTGCCATAAACACCGCAAGCAACTGACCGGAAAGAATCATCCCCGCAAGAAATCCGCCCAGCGCTTCTTTTTTCAAAAGGAACCCCACCAAAAGCGGCATTAAAATCGCAAGCAGTCCCGGGCGGATCAATTCTTTTTGAGCCGCCGCGGTGCAAATGGAAACGACGCGCGCGTAATCGGGCAGTTTCTTCCCCTCCCAAATCTCTTTGTCTTGAAGTTGTATGCGCACTTCTTTGACAATTAAAAAGGCCGCGCGGCCGACGGCTTTAATGGTCAGCGAACTGAATAAAAACGGAATAGCGCCGCCGATTAAAAGACCGACGAACACGTTGTGATTGGAAATCGAAAGCGTTGAAGCGATGGCGGCGTACGTTTGGTTCGTAATATTGCCGATGTCCGTGATATACGCATTGAACAAAGAAATGGCTGCGACCACGGCCGAAGCAATGGCAACGCCTTTGGTAATGGCTTTGGTGGTGTTGCCGACCGCATCCAAGTCCGCCAAAATTTGGCGGGCGTCTTTGTGTAAATGGGCCATTTCCCCGATTCCGTTTGCATTGTCAGCCACCGGGCCAAACACGTCCATCGAGATATTATTTCCAGTCAAGGTGAGAAGCCCGATTCCGGACATGGCCACACCGTACGCAATAAACGTTGGGTTTGTTCCGTGATAAATAAAGGCAGAGACTAAAATGGAAATGGCGATGACGCAAATCGCCCACACGGTACTTTCAAGACCTACGGCAAGTCCCGTGATGATGTTGGTGGCATGTCCTGTTTGGCAAGATTCGGCCACGGATTGAACGGGCGGTTTGTGAGTGTCTGTAAAATATTCGGTCAGCCGATTGATGGTAATCGCAAGAAAAATTCCGACCATGGTAGTCCACACGGGGCGCATATCCAGCCCCGGAATTCCAAAACTGAACATGAACGGAAGCTGTGGATGATCTGGAAATTTGAGATAAAACAGACCGACCAAAACAAAACCGACAATGGAGATCGTTGCGGACATGATAAAGCCGACGTTAATGGCTTTCATGGCATTTCTCACTTCTTCACTTGTCTTGACCGCGTACGTTCCGATGATGGAACTAATCACACCGATGGCGCGAACCAGCAGCGGAAAAATAACGCCTTTGTGTCCAAAGGAGGCCCATCCTAAAATCATAGCGGAGACCATGGTGACTTCATACGATTCAAAAATGTCGGCGGCCATTCCGGCACAATCCCCGACGTTATCACCCACATTGTCTGCGATGGTCGCCGCATTGCGAGGGTCGTCTTCAGGGATATTTTTTTCAATCTTGCCGACTAAATCGGCACCGACATCCGCCGCTTTCGTATAAATGCCGCCGCCCACTCTCATGAAGAGCGCAAGCAAAGTTCCGCCAAAACCAAAGCCGAGCAGTACTTCATACGCTTTTTCCCCATAAATCATAAAAATCAAAGTACCGCCGAGCAGGCCCAAACCGTCCGTTAACATTCCGGTAACCGTCCCGGTTCGGTACGCAATTTTTAAAGCGCTGCTAAAACTTTTCCGATCAGCGGCAGCGGCAACGCGGACATTCCCGCGCACCGCTAAATTCATGCCGACGCATCCAACCGTCGCTGAAAAAATAGACCCCATTAAAAAAGCACAGGCACGGCCCAAGGCAATATGTTGTTCGCCGGCAGTAAAGTAAAGCGCCGCCGTCAAGATCAGAATTAAAAGGGCGATCGCTTTGAATTGACGGTATAAGTAAGCATTAGAACCGGATTTAATGGAATCGCTGATTCGAATCATCTCCGGAGTCCCGCGATTTTCTCGGAGCACCTGACCCATTAAAAAACCAGCGTATAAAAGGCCGACGACTGCCGTTCCCAAAACGGACCACAACGCCATGATTTCACCCTGTGAAAAGTGTGCAATGCCTCCAAACATGAATAGGTCCTTTCTTTAGCTTGACCGAGCGGGGCTCCATCTAAGGTATATCGGCTCGGAAAACATCTCCCTCAGCACGCCCCCTTTTTCTTCTCAAGCCGCGCCGCCCAAATTTCCTTTACAATGGGAATGAAGGAAATAACGATGACAATCAAAATAACCCAATGAATTTTCTTTTCAATATCCGGAATCGCGCGGCCTAGGAAATAACCGCACAGGGTCATGCTTAACACCCATCCTACTCCGCCGGCAACATTGTAAAATAAAAACGTTGCATATTCCATTCTTCCCACGCCCGCCACTGTAGGAGCAAACGTACGTACAATGGGAACAAACCGAGCCAACACAATCGTTTTCGGACCGTGTTTATCGTAGAATTTTTTAGTTCTAATCAGGTGATTTTTATGGAAAAAGAAAGAATCTTCTTTGGAAAAAATCCTTGGGCCCAGATGAAAACCGATCCAGTAACCCACGCTGTCTCCCGTAATGGCAGCAACGATTAAAAGAGCGTTCAAAAACCAGATGTTGAGAACGCCATCTACGGCGGCGAGCAAGCCGGCTGTTACTAAGAGAGAATCCCCGGGAAGAAAGAATCCGGCAAACAGTCCTGTTTCGGCAAACACAATGATGGTGAGGACGAAATAACCCCCCCAGCGAATGAGTTCATCGAAGCGGTATAAATTGGTAAAAAATTCCTGTAACGTTTCCATGACGGGCACCGCTTGGTTGAGCGGCGGTTGGCCGCTTAGAGCAGCGGTACCGAACGGTCGGTTCGGCACTGCGCGAGCGTTAAAGATTTCAAGGATGACACGAAATTATCGTTGTGATTTTATTGGAATTCAGAGTGATTGCAAGCAGTAGTTTTAAAACCCAGCCAGCCCTTGAATTTTATCGCGGGGCCGCTATGATGCGCCTTTCCGTTGCAGCAAATTCCCTCAATAGAAAAAAGCGAGAATTGCCGACAAGTAATTCTCGACAGAAAAAAAATTTACGATATTATACAGTATGGAACTTGGCATTCCCAAAGAAACGCAAGCAGACGAAAAACGCGTTGCGGCCACGCCCGAGACGGTCAAGAAATTTGTTGCAGCCGGATTTTCGGTTGCCGTTCAAAGCGGCGCCGGGGAATGTGCGCACATTTCAGATGCCGAATTTCAAGCCTCGGGAGCAAAAATCGTCGCGAGCGCCCAAACTCTCTTCGGAGCATCTGATCTCATCCTCAAAGTTCAACGCCCTTCAGACTCAGAAATTCTATGGATGAAAGAAGGCGCGACCCTTATTTGTTTCCTCTACCCGTTACTCCATTCAGATACGGTTCTTAAACTTTCGAGCCGGAAATTAACCGCTTTTGCCCTGGATTTAACTCCCAGAATCGCCCGTGCTCAAAAAATGGATGCCCTTTCATCCCAAAGCAATGTAGCGGGCTACAAGGCAATTTTAATGGCGGCCGATGCTTTAGGGAAGTTTATGCCTCTTTTGATGACGGCAGCAGGAACTATTTCCCCGGCAAAAGTTCTTGTCATTGGCGCCGGCGTTGCCGGACTCCAAGCCATTGCCACGGCGAAAAGATTGGGGGCAGTCGTCGAAGCGTACGATACTCGGCCTGTCGTAAAAGAACAGGTCGAAAGTTTGGGAGCGCGTTTCATCGAAATTCCGCTTACAGAAACGGCACGGGAGGATGCGGGCGGTTATGCCAAAGGACTTTCTCAAGAATCGCACGAAGCAGAACTTCGTTTTATAGGAGAGCATGTTCAAAATGCCGACATTGTGGTTACAACGGCGCTGATTCCCGGAAAGAAAGCGCCCGTTCTCATTACGGAAGAGTCAGTTAAGCAAATGAAAAACGGGTCGGTGATCGTCGATCTTGCAGTAGAAGCGGGCGGGAACTGTGTTTTAACCGAACCGGGCAAGCGAGTGGTAAAACACGGTGTCCAAATTATCGGAGAGTTGAACACCCCGAGTCTTTTGGCTCAGGAGTCCAGCCGGCTTTACGCACGCAATATATTTAATATGTTGAGTGACATGTACCGGGACGGGAAACTGTCTATCAATGAAAATGACGAAGTAGTCCGGGGCACCCTCGTGGTCCGAGCAGGGGAAGTGGTGCATCCTGCTGTAAAGGAAAATTTGCGACAGGCGTGCTCATGACGACTGAACTGGAAATCGGTCTTTATATCTTCCTGCTGGCCGGTTTTCTCGGCTACCACATCATCACGCGGGTTCCGCCGTTACTGCACACGCCGTTGATGTCCGCCACCAATGCGATTGCTGCGATTTCCCTCGTTGGGTCGCTCGTCGTAGCGGGGCGCGATTACGGCACTTTCCAATACGGCTGGGTATGCAGGATGCTCGGGTTTGTCGCGGTGACTTGTTCCACCACGAATGCGGTGGGCGGATTTCTAATCACCGACCGAATGCTCAGCATGTTCAAGAAAGCAGGCGAGGAGAAGAAAACCGAGAGCCAAGGCCGACCCTTGCTGATCGTCGGAACGATTGTCGTCGTGGCCGTGATCGCGTTTATCGTTTGGTGGAAGAAGGAACACGGCGGTCACGGGTTTGCAAGTCAGACGTTGAAGTACTCCTACATCGTTTCCGCTGTGATGTTTATCTTCGGTCTCAAGGGTCTATGTTCGCCCAAGCATGCCCGGCGCGGCATGCAGCTCGCGGCGATGGGTATGTTGCTCGCCGTGCTCGGCACGCTCTTCGACGACCACATCAGAAATTACACGTGGATCATCGTGGGCTTTCTCATCGGGGCAATCCTTGGCGGCGCGATGGGCTTGAAGATTCCGATGACGGTTGTGCCGCAACGAACCGCTCTTTCGCACTCCTTGGGTGCACTGGCGGCCTGCTTGGTCGGCGTAGCGGAGTTCGTCCTTTACGAAGGCATGAATCCTGTGAAACTGACGGCTCTCGATTTCGAGGTGGTTGTCGGCGCTCTAACGTTTACCGGCAGTCTGATCGCCGCTGCCAAACTGCAGGAATTGCTCCCGGGCCGGCCCGTCACGTACAAGGGCCAGAATTTTATTACGATTGGACTGCTGACTACAGTAGTTGCGATCGGCATCTACCTGATCGTTCATCAGACAAACAGCCCCTTGTTTTACTTGATGGTGGGATTGTCATTCGTCTTCGGACTGCTGCTCGTGATCCCGATCGGAGCCGCGGACATGCCGACTGTTATTGCGCTGCTCAACTCATACGGTGGTTTGGCCGACGCCGCCATGGGGTTCGTGTTGATGAATAAGATTCAGATCATTACGGGCTCACTGGACGGTACATCGGGATTCCTGCTGGCGTTGCTGATGTGCCGGGCGATGAACCGGTCGGCATGGAGTGTGTTGTTTGGAGCATTTGGCAAGGTGGCCTCGGAGGATGAAGCGGCTAAAGCAGCGGAAGCAAAAGGCGCGGTGCGCAGTATTTCCGCAGAGGAAACGACGGCGCTGTTCGAGACGGCGCAGTCGGTGATCATCGTGCCCGGCTACGGCATGGCCGTGGCCCAAGCCCAACACGCTGTCGCAGAGCTGGCCGGCATCCTCAAGAAGCAGGGGATCAACGTCCGTTACGCCATCCATCCTGTGGCAGGCCGGATGCCGGGGCATATGAACGTGTTGCTTGCCGAGGCCAATGTGCCGTACGATCAGTTGGTGGAAATGGAGGAAATCAATCTTGAATTTCCCCAAGCCGACATCGTTCTCGTCGTCGGCGCTAACGACGTGACCAATCCGGCTGCCAAAAACGACAAGGCCAGCCCTCTCTACGGGATGCCTATCCTGGAAGTTGAACGTGCAAAGTCAATCATCGTTCTCAAGCGCAGCATGCGCCCCGGTTTTTCCGGCGCGGACAATGACTTGTATTACAACGAGAAGTGCATGATGCTGTTCGGCGACGCAAAAGAAAGTTTGACCAAACTGATCGGTGAGATGAAGTCGTTATTGTAGCGCGGCGAAAAAGATTTCAACGAAACCGCTTTCCTTTACGTTACACCGCCGGCGAGGTTTGAGAAGCAAAAATGAATCGGCAGCCCTTCGGCTAAAAGCCAATCGCGTCCGTCAAATCCCGTGGGAAATCGGGCACGCGCGCACAGCATGAATAACCCATACAAACGAATGCTCGAAGGGATGCGGGCGAGAGAGAAAAAGTCCCGCAAACGCCGGAATCAAAAGTGGTTCCTCTACATTTTGCGATGCAGCGACCGCTCGCTTTACACCGGCGTCACGACAGACCTCGCGAGGCGTCTTAAAATGCACGCGGAAGGAAAGGCGGCACGGTACACGCGAACCAGACGGCCGCTTGAGATGGTTTATCAGGAGACTCTGAGGACCAGAACCGAAGCGCTCGTCCGCGAATGTGTTGTGAAAGCCCTGCCTAAAGCAAAAAAACTTGCCTTGATCGAATCCTTTGGATAAACAGCCAAGCCCAATCAAATTGGATCACGCCTCTAGGGAAGAAAACCCCGTCGGCATCGCCGTGGTGGGAGCGGGCGCAGCGGGGCTTATGGCTGCTATTTGGGCAGGCAGAACCGCCATCGATCCCGGACGAACCAAGGACAGTTCAACTCTCAAATCGATCAACATTGTTTTGTTCGATACTAAACCCAAAATCGGCGCGAAGATTTTGATGTCCGGAGGGACACGGTGCAATGTCACGAATCAAGACGTAAAGCCCTCCGACTTTCAAGGCGGACCCAGCCATTTTGTAAAGCACGTTTTGGAAGCGTTCACGCCTCAGGAAACGATCCGATTTTTTAAGGAAATCGGAGTCGAACTTACCCTTGAATCTACGGGGAAATACTTTCCCGTTACTCATTCTGCGCAAACGGTTTTGGAAGCGCTCAAACGAGAGGCGAAACGGGTCGGTGTTACGTTCAAAACAGGCGTTCGAATTACGGAAATCCAAAAAGCGGCGGGCTCATTTCATCTGAAGAGTGCAGACGGTACTTATCACGTGTCGGCGCGGAAAGTGGTTTTGGCTACGGGCGGGCTCTCGTACCCAACGACAGGAAGCGACGGCGCGGGGCACGAAGTCGCAAAACGTTTTGGGCACACGATCGTTCCTACCGTTCCCGCGCTGACGCCGCTTCTGACGAGCGATTCCGATTGGAAAATCCTGAGCGGCATTTCACTTGAGGTAGGTCTTTCATTTTCCGCCTTGGGCGGAAGGAACGGAAAAAAGGAATCCGAATGCCGCGGTTCGTTTTTATTTACGCACTTTGGTTTTAGCGGACCCGCAGCGCTTGATATCAGCAGACATTTTTCGGGCGCGCAGAAGGAAAAGCATCCCCAAATCATAGCAAACTTCCTTCCAGAGCATCGTGAAGAATCGCTTAATGTTGCGCTTCAATCCGCGCGAAAGAAAAATCCGAACAAGTGCATTAAGAATCTTTTGGCCGACGAGTTTTCATTGCCGGACCGGTTTGTGGAAACCTTCCTTAAGAAAAGCAAGGTGAGCGGTGCCGAGCCGATTGCAAAATGTTCAAGCGAAAACCGAAAGCGGCTCATTCGTTCGCTTTGTCATTATCCGTTGGAAGTAACCGGCGTTTTTGGTTATACGAAGGCAGAAGTTACGGCGGGAGGTGTGGATCTTAAAGAAATAAACGTCGCGACCATGGAATCCAAACTCGTAGACGGACTTTATTTTGCAGGTGAACTGATGGACGCGGACGGCCGAATCGGCGGGTTTAATTTTCAGTGGGCCTGGAGTACGGGGGCTCAAGCCGGCCGAAGCGCAGGGAATTCTTGTCAAAGAGGCGTTGCTGTAGCATAATGCACCCACAACTAAAAAGGAGACACTATGGGATTTCAACAAGGCGGTGAAGGTAATAGATTCGGCGGACGGCCAAGAGAAATGTTCAAGGCGGTTTGCGCAGGTTGTCAAAAAGAGTGCGAAGTTCCTTTTAAGCCCAGCGGAGACAGGCCAGTTTACTGCAAGGAGTGCTTCTCAAAGCGCAAAGAAAGCGGCCGCTAGAAAATAAAAAGAAAACCGAAAACGAAAAGAAAAGGTACCCCTTCCAATTGTGCGGACTTCAGACTTCCCAACCCCGCACTTTTAGAAGGGGTACCACACATACACAAATGACTACACACCCAACACCGCCTTCCGAGTCCGGTTTTTACGGTCTCGGCATCGCGCCCCAATTTTTAGAAGCGCTCGAGCGAGTGAAGTTTCATACGCCTACGCCTATTCAGCAGCAAGCCATTCCGATTGCTTTGGAAGGAAAAGATTTGGTCGGCATTGCCCAAACCGGCACAGGCAAAACGCTCGCGTTTGGCATTCCGATGCTTCAGCGTCTGGCTCAGACCGGTGGCAGGGGCCTGGTTTTAGTCCCGACTCGCGAACTGGCCGTGCAGGTCCAGCAGGACTTAATCAAAATGGCACCCAAGGAAAAGGTCGCCGTAGTCATCGGCGGCGCTTCCATGCATCTGCAAGTCAAGGAGCTTCGAGGCCACCCCAAAATTATTGTCGCCACACCCGGCCGACTCATTGATCACTTAGAACAGCGCACGACCACAGTGAACGATGTCCGTCTGCTGGTCTTAGACGAAGCGGACCGAATGCTTGACATGGGGTTTGCGCCGCAGATTCAGAAAATTTTAAGGTCCGTTCCGCGCGACCGGCAGACCATGCTTTTTTCGGCAACGATGCCGCAAACGATTACCAATCTGGCCATGTCGTACATGAAGCTGCCCATCCAAGTGGAAATTGCCAAGTCCGGCACGGCAGCTGAAAATGTGACGCACGAATTGTTTGTCGTGAGCAAGACGTCGAAGCGCAGACTGTTGGAGAAGATTCTGGCGCAATACCACGGCCCCACCCTCATGTTTATCCGGACCAAAATCAATGCCCAAAAAATAACGCGCGCCGTTCGTGAGATGGGACACCGCGCCGCCGAAATTCACTCGGATCGGTCACTCGGTCAACGGCGTGAAGCGCTCGAAGGTTTTAAAAGCGGCAGATACCGCGTGTTGGTGGCAACCGACATTGCCTCGCGCGGCATTGACGTCAAGGGAATCGAACTGGTGATCAATTACGATCTTCCGGAAGATTCAGAAAATTATGTTCACCGCATAGGACGGACCGGTCGTGCCGGCGCTCCCGGGCACGCCATTTCATTTGCAACCCCAGATCAAGAACAAGAAGTACGGGCGATCGAGCGCCTGATGCGTGCCGTGCTTCCTATTTCTGAACATCCGGAATTGCCGAAAGAATCGTTTCCGCCGCCTCGGCCTATGAGTCAAAGAAGCAGCCCTACCCGCAGAAGTTTCGGCCCCCGCCGGCGGTTCGGCCGTGGAAGGTAATTCTTAAACGATCGATACCGCGGCGAGCGGGACAGCTTGGTGAAGCGCCGGTCGGGCGCTTGTCCGAGCAGTCCCGAGCCATCCGCTCGGGAGAAGACTAAACCAAGGAAATCGAGAAGGAGCACCATGAATGAACATATAAAGAACGATCCTCCGGAAACGCCTCAAACCGATTCGGAAGTTCTAGCCGTCGTTAAAAAAATACAGCAGCAACTTGTTTTTTTGGAGAAGAAGCTAGACACTTTGCTTGCCAAGTCTTCCGAAGCATCGTTTCACCGGCCAAGGCATTTTCAAAAATCTTTCCGGCCCTTTGACCGGCCCAGCCGCCCGGGTGAAGGCAACCGCGGAAGCCATCCCGGAGAAAGAAGTTTTTCGCAAGGACGCCCTTTCGGCAAACCGCACGGCGGTCCCAATTTCCACGGGCAGTCCTCGAAGCGAAGCGGAGAGGGCGGTCCCAATTTCCACGGGCAGTCCTCGAAGCGAAGCGGAGAGGGCAGCGGACACAGAAAGTTCGACCGCGGGAAAAAAGGTTTTTTCCGGCAAGCGAAGCAGTCGTCGTAGAGGGCAGTCCCACCCGTTGGGCAGTCGTCGTAGACGGCAGTCCCACCCGTTGGGCAGTCGTCGTAGACGGCAGTCCCAATTTCCACGGGCCGGAAAAACAACGGCTAACCGCTCAGGAAAGGCGGCAGGCAGCGGAGCATCGCCCCCTGTTTGAACTCAAGGTGAGATTGAATCTCAAGTTGGCCGCGGCCAACAATTGGGGAGACTCAATTTTTTGGTTGAAAATTAACCATTATATGGTTAAAATTTGACCATGCCAAACAACAGAAGCGGCACTGCCGGCGCTGTGATTAAGAGACATATCACAGCTCGTGTTCTTGAGGCCTTGGCGGATACCCCAGTAGTACTCCTCAACGGCCCGAGACAGGCCGGGAAAAGCACACTCGCTCAAGAAGTTGCTTCGCATAAGCACCCCGCTCGCTACCTTACCCTGGATGATGCCACGACCCTCGCCGCTGCACGGAATGACCCGCAGGGCTTTTTGGCGGGGTTTGTTGGTCCTGTGGTGATCGACGAGATTCAACGAGCACCGGAGCTTTTTTTAGCGATTAAAACCCAGGTAGATCGTGACCGCAGGCCGGGCCGTTTTCTGCTTACAGGATCGGCGGATGTCCTGCTTCTGCCGAATCTTGCCGAGTCTTTGGCAGGAAGGATGGAGATTTTAACTCTCTGGCCTTTTTCCCAAGGCGAGATTGAAAAAAATCAGGAAGATTTTATCGATTCTGTTTTTTCTCGCACGATTCCCCGAAAGCAATACCCTCGATTGAAATGGGCCGACATGATCCAAAAAATTTTGAGGGGAGGATACCCTGAAATTCTAGGTCGGCAAACGGAGTCTCGTCAAGCCGCCTGGTTTGGTTCGTATATTACAACGATTTTACAGCGGGACGTTCGTGACATCACTCATATCGAAGGACTCACGGCTCTTCCGCGTCTCTTTGCTCTTCTTGCGGCCCGCGCGGCTTCGCTAGTCAATTTTTCTGAAATCTCCCGCACAAGTACGATTCCTCAAAGTACGCTCAAGCGGTATATGACCATTTTAGAAATCACATTTCTTCTTCAAACGCTTCCGGCTTGGTCCGGGAATTTGAGCAAGCGTCTCGTCAAAGCCCCAAAGCTAGTCATCGGAGACACGGGACTGATGACGTATCTCTTGGGCTTGAACGAAGAACGTTTGCTTCATGACCCTATTTTGGCTGGCCACGTGCTCGAGAATTTTGTGATTATGGAACTTAAAAAACAACTTGGCTGGAACCGGATTAAGGCTCAATTATTTCACTTCCGAACGCAAACAGGCCAAGAAGTGGATATCGTGCTTGAGGACTTATCCGGACAGGTGGTAGGAATTGAAGTTAAATCAAGCGCGAGCGTCGCGGCAGATGATTTCAAAGGATTGCGTTTGCTTCATGAAACCATTGGTAAGCGCTTCGTTCGAGGAATTGTTCTCTACGCCGGTTCGGAGTTTATTCCATTTGGCTCTGAACTTCAGGCGTTCCCTGTCAGTGCTTTGTGGGGCGGTGTCTGAAAAGGTATTGAAAAGGTACCCCTTCCAATTGTGCGGACTTCAGACTCCCCAACCACGCACTTTTAGAAGGGGTACCATTTTTGTTTGCGCAGAGAGAACCGCACGGAGGAATAATGAATTTCATCATGAGCCGCACCGCTTGGTATTTTACGATCGGCGGCGTCGTATTTCTGATTTTCTTAAACGAGCTGTTAAGAGGGTATTTCAGCCCGTCCGCGTTTTCGGCCTATCGAAAAACAGTGCGGAGCACGCCGTACGGACGGTTCTTCATTCTTCTTGCTGCAGCAACCATTGCCGCACTTTGTCTGGATCCAATTCTCCTCGGCTGGGTCCAAGCGATTCAACACCCGGCGTTTCTGACGGTGCTTCGATTCGGCGCGTGGTTTGGGGCAAAGTACAATTTGTGGTTCATCGTCATCGGTCTTTATGTGACTCTCGCGCTTGGGGGAAATAAAAAAGGAGCGCGTTTTTGTTTTAGCACCCTCATCTCGCTTGTCATTTCCGTGGCGTTGAGCTTTGTCGAGAAGCGCGCGTTCTTGAGGGCCCGGCCCAATATGGACCTTGGCTCACTGTCCTTTTTTAATCTTGACGGTTTGCTGCACGGAAAGAGCTCGTTTCAAAGTTTTCCGTCCGGAGACGTTGCCGTTGCGGTCGGCGCCGCCGCGTTTTTGTTCTATGCGATTAAGAATCGGTATGTGCGGTGGGCTGTTCTCATGATTCCCTTCGTTACCTCACTGTCCCGAATGTCGCTTGACCGTCACTGGCCTTCAGACACGGTGTTCGCCCTTGGTTCCGGACTGATCGCAGCTTTGCTTGTGTGGCAATACCACAAAGCCCTGTCGGACGCAGCGGCGAAGGCGTAAGGCGAGGGAACACTTTCGGAGATGAGCATCAAGCTCATCCCGAAAAGTGCTCGCGCATTGGGCGCGAGTGCAAAACAAAAAAATCGGTTCCGGAGAGCTCGTGCAAGCTGAGCATCTCCAGAACCGATTTTTTATTACCGTGCAAAATGAAAGCCGGTGAACGTCTGCTTTTTATTCTGCGAGCGCTACGGTTTGAGCATTCCCGGAGGTTTCGTCAATTTCGATCGTTACATTTTTTCCTTGCAACGAATCGGGAGTGACGACATCTGCCGGCCACACAGTATTGTTGTCATACCAAACCGATTTACTGCCTTCCGGCGTAGTGACCTCAAGTGCGTGGGATTTACTGTCAACTGCGCTTAGAGTTCCTTTGATCGGATCGGCGGCGAGCAAAACTCCCGCTGATACAGTCAGCATAAGGAACAACAGCGCACACTGAATTGCATTTTTCATTTGAACTACCTCCTTTACTGGGTGATGATAAAAAAGCCCTTTCATTTTTGGAACCCCGCCCCAGCCGTTTGGCTTTAGGACGCGCACCAAAAATAAAAGGGCCTGATAAATGTTCTTCCGTCAGAGCAGCGCGTTTGGCGCTTGCTTACTGCTACCGAAGCCGGTTCCTCGACCGAACCAGCTTCATGGATTCTTTCGGCTTATAAAACCTCCGTGTCTTAAAAATGGTAGTTACTATACTACGACGCGGCGGTTTGTCCAGCCAAAACAGAAATGTCCGCACTTCCAACAGCAATACTCGGTCTTGCTCCCGACGCCGACTGTTGCTACACTTTCGGAGAAGAACGTCATACTCGTAGAGGATGTCGAAATCCTCACGAGCAATGTAGGGGCGGGCCCCGTGTCCGCCCGCAGCAGTTGGGCGACCACAAGGGTCGTCCCCACCGGCACTCGCAAACGACAGAAGCAATCAAAGGGAGAGAAAACCATGAAGCCACACATAGGAATAGAAGATAAACATCGTGATGCGGTTGTTAAACTACTTAACCGGATTCTTTCGGATGAGTACGTTGTGTACACAAAAACCAGGAAATTTCACTGGAACGTGACGGGCCTCCAATTTCACGATCTCCACATGTTTTTCCAAGCCCAGTATGAGGAGCTCGACGGGATCGTTGATGACGTGGCGGAACGGGTGCGCGCTCTCGGAGGCGTTTCAAGCGGAACCTTAAGCGAATTTCTAAAATCAAGCCGCCTCCAAGAAAAACCAGGTACGAATCCAGCTGCTTCGGCGATGCTTTCTGCACTCCTCCAAGATCATGAAGAGCTCATTCGCATTTTGCGCAAGGACGTTGAGACGTGTGTCAGTCCCTGTGGGGATACGGGCACGAGCGATTTTCTAACCGGTCTCATGGAAAAACACGAGAAAATGGCCTGGATGCTCAGAGCTTTTGCTGCGAAGAAGTAATCCAAGTTCCTATTGATAGAAGGCGTCTCTTGGGATATCTTAGACACCTCTAAGAAGGAAAAGTGCCAGGCACCTTCTGATAGGTGCCTGGCACTTTTCTCGAAAGAAAGCGATGACCGGAACTTTATTTTTTAATGTCTACTGCGTATTTTTGTTTGTGTGCGCCGTTTTTGGTGTACACCGTCTGTGGCTTGCTCTTATCGCGTTGACGGCGGACCGAAAAGATCCCGTCCCCGTGAAAAAATGGCGCCGCCTTCCGCACGTTACCGTTCAGCTTCCTGTTTACAACGAACGATTTGTCGTCGAGCGGCTGATTCGGTCCGTGTGTTCGTTGGAGTATCCAAAAGGATTGCTTGAGATTCAGGTGCTGGATGACTCCACCGATGACACCACCGAGATGATTTCGAAAGCAATTACCTTTTTCGGAAGACAGGGGCTTGACATACGGCTGATCCACCGCTCCGAACGGGCTGGTTTTAAAGCCGGCGCTTTAGCTGAGGGGTTGAAATCGGCGAAGGGAGAGCTCATCGCGGTGTTCGATGCCGATTTTATTCCCGCCCCGGATTTTTTGGCGCGAACCGTTCATTTCTTTACCGATCCCCAAATTGGGATGGTCCAAATGAGATGGGGGCACCAAAATCCAAACGACTCTTTTTTGACACGGCTTCAAACCGTCATGATCGACGGGCATTTTATGGTGGATCAAACGGCGCGCGCTTCTTCGAACCGCTTCTTTAACTTCAACGGAAGCGCGGGCGTGTGGCGCACCAAAGCGGTCTTGGATGCCGGGGGATGGCAGTCCGACACCTTAGCAGAGGATCTAGACCTAAGTTACCGAGCCCAGCTTAACGGCTGGAAGTTCATTTTGTTGACGGAGCCATCCGCCGTTCAGGAACTCCCGCGGGACATGAGGTCGTTCAAACAACAGCAGTACCGCTGGTCAAAAGGTTCCCTGGAAGTTGCACGGAAACTGATGTGGAAAATTATAACGTCGCCGGTGCCCGCGAAAATCAAAATCGAGGCCTTTTTTCATTTGTTGGGCAATTTGGCGTACGCCTTTGTGGTGCTTTCCGCATTTATATCTCTATTTTTTGTCCTTTTTCCTTTGAACCCGGGAGCGCTGTGGCAGTATTCGGTAGACTTGCCCCTTTTTGTGATTTGTTTTGGCTCCACCTTTCTGTACTATTTTGTGGCTCAGCGAAAGCTTTACCCGAATTTTTACGCGCGGCTTATTTATTTTCCGCTGGTCTTTGCCTCCATTGCGGGGCTGTCCCTCATCCATGTGAAAGCGATTTTCGAGGTTTTGGCGGGACGGAAAACGCCGTTTGTCCGTACACCCAAATGCGGCGAAACCCTTACTCTGAGGACCGAAGGGCCCTTGGTTAAAAATTACCGAATGCCGCTTGACCCCATTTTCATTTTTGAAGTTTTGACGACGTGCTATTTAGTTGTGACCGTTTTTATTGCGATGGGCCGCAAAATGTACGACGTCGCACCGTTTCTCGCTCTTCTCGCCCTCGGGTTTTTGTACGTGACGGTACAAAGCATGAGCCGCTTACCCTTGCATTGGAGGTTCCGGTGGGCCCAGCGGGAGAGGGGACAGCTTGGTTGAGCGCCGGTTGGGCGCTTGTTCGAGCGGTCCCGAGCCATCCGCACGGGCAATGTGTAGAACCAAAGCCCCGGGTCGTTTTAAACACTCCTCCGTTCTAAATCACAGCGAGGCGAAATGAATCCCTCCGTTTACGACATTCCCGTTTTGAATCTTGCGCTCGCAACGTCTTTGATCGCCGTCGTCTTTTTCATTTATTGGCGCTGGTCTCTCAAACCGTTTACGGTGGTGTACGCCGCTGTCCGGATGGTGGTGCAGTTGGCGGCAATCGGTTTTGTTTTGGTCGCTCTGTTCCAATTTGAGTCTGCGCTGCTGATGACCGCGATTCTCGCCGTGATGCTCACCACCGCAACTTGGATTGCGCTTCGGCCTTTGCGTCATGAAACCAAGCACCTGTACCGAAGGGCTCTCGTGAGTTTGTTTTGGGGGTGCGTGCCGACTTTGTTTCTCATTGTGTTTGGGGTGGTGCGGCTTCATCCGTGGTACGAACCCCGGTATTTCATACCGATCGCCGGCATGATTTTTTCAAATGCGATGAACAGTCTCAGTTTGGCAGCGGAGCGTTTCCATGCCGAGCGCGCTCGGAACGTTCCTTTTCAGGAAGCCCGTAACGTCGCGTTCCAAGCTTCTCTTCTTCCTACCATCAACTCTTTTTTTGCCGTTGGGATCGTATCGCTTCCGGGCATGATGACCGGCCAAATTCTTGCCGGAGTTTCCCCTTTGATCGCGGTTCGCTACCAAATCATGGTGATGTGCATGCTTCTTGGGGCTTCCGGCATTTCCTCGTGGGCGTATCTCTCCAAAAGCAGGTAGTTGAGGGGTCGGGGAGTCCTTCGACGTTGCTCAGGATGGTGAGCTTGCCGAACCATTTTTCCCGGCCCACTCACTAAAGCAGAAAAGTGCCTGGCACTTTTGTTATTGTCTTACGAGGGATTGGCTTTGCGAAGCGTGAATGAGAAGGTCGAGCCGCTTTGAGGAACGCTTTTGCACGACACCGTGCCGCCATGTGCTTCCACAAGGTGCTTTACGATTGAAAGCCCAAGGCCCGTCCCGCCCAGTTCTCGTGAGCGGGCTTTGTCTACGCGATAAAACCTCTCGAAGATTCTGGGGATTGATTCGGCGGGGATCCCCTGTCCGGTATCTTCGATGGACACTCGAACCTGATCGTTTTCAGTTTCTTTTACCCCTGCGGCAACCCGACCCCCGTCGCGATTGAACTTGACCGCATTATCGATCAGATTGATTAAAATCTGCCGCAGGCGGTCCCGGTCTGCCAAAACGTAGAGCGGGCGACGTTGAGGCATGTGATGTTCAAGCGCAATCTTTCGCTCCGCAGCGCGCGCGCCGAATAACGACATCGCCTCACTCAATTCTTGCTCCAGATTAACGGGAGTAAGTTTGAGAGACAATTCTCCCGATTCGATCTTCGAAAGCTCTAGCAAGTCGTCAATCAGGCGTGTGAGGCGGTCTGAATCTTTTTCCATCATCTTCAGGAAAACACCCCGCCGGGCTTCATCTGTGCCCGCATCTCCCTGAAGTATTTCAATAAATCCTCGTACGGAGGTGAGCGGTGTCTTCAATTCATGAGAAACATTGGCTACGAATTCCTGCCTCGAACGTTCCAATCTTCGAAGCTCCGAAATATCCGAAACCACCAGAATGCCGCAAATGGTATCCCGGCACTTGGAAATTCCAACAGCGTTTACGCGCAGAACTCTTGCGACCGGGCGGGGAAGTTCGAGCTCTCCCGTGATGAGGCACTGTTTTTGAATCGCTTGAGCGAGCATATCATCGAGCGCCTTGCTTCGCACAGTCTCAATCATTCCTTTTCCGAATACTGATTCTTTCCGGATGTCAAACATCGCTTCCGCGCTTGGATTGATCATTAAGATCCGTTTCTCGCAGTCCACGGCGATGACACCCTCCGCCATATTATCCAAAACGGAAGAAAACCTGTTGCGCTCTTCTTTGATTTCACCAATCCGATCGGCTAACGTTTTGGCCATCTGGTTCATGGTTTCGCCTAACGCGCCGAGTTCATCATCCGGCTGGGCGGGAATCTTGCGGGTAAGATCGCCCGTTGCATAGCGAACGGCCGCTTTTTTCATTGCCCGAACCCGTTTTGCGATGGAACGCCCAAGCCAAAAACCCAAAACCACCGAAAAGAGAATCCCGATGGAAGCACCGACGAAGATCGGCCTTCGGATCGAGAGAAGGACTTGATCCACGGCCGTGAGCATGAACGCCACCCTTAGAACGCCAAGGACCTCGCCGTCCCGTTCATGGATCGGTATCGCGACATAGAGCATTTCTGTTTTGAGCGTGTTGCTGTACCGAATGCTTGATCCTGTTTTCCCCTCAAGAGCTGCGCGAATTTCCGGCCGACCCGCGTGATTGTCCATCTCTAAGAGTTCTTTCCAAGATCGCTTAGAATCCCCGAGCACGAGGCCTTCGGGGGCGATCACCGTAATGCGTGCTTCAGTTGCCTCTCCCAACGATTTGACCATTTTATGGATTTCGGACCGGTTCTTGCTTTGAATCAACCCGGGTGGGAGCGTACGGCCGATCAGCAAAGCTTGTGTCGTGAGTGAGCGGCTTACTTCGGAGAGTCTTTCGTTTTGAAGGGTGCGGGAAGCGTAGAAGGCCACCGCTACAAAAGCGGTTACAAAGATAACCAGATAAGAAAACGTTATTTTTCTTCCAAAATTTCCAGCGATAAATTTCAACAATGCTTTTTACACCTCAGGACTCGCCATCGAAACGATATCCTGCGTTTTTGACGGTGATCATGCGGCCGGCTTCAGATTTTAATTTTTTCCGCAGCTGTCCAATGTGCATATCGATGGTTCTCGTCTCAATCTCTACGGAGCGGTCATAACCCCAAACGTGTTCCAGCAGAAAATCTCTGGTCAGAACGCGCCCGTTCGCCTCAAACAAGGCCTTTAGAAGGCCGTATTCTTTGGAGCTCAGCTCGATTGGTTTTCCGCCCAGAGTGACCAAATGTTTTCCCGTGTCCATTTGGAGCTTCCCGGCTTTAAAAATTTTATCTTTGGGTTTCTCGCCGGTTCGTCGAAGCACTGCCTTTACTCTTGCCACAAGCTGCCTTGGGCTGAAGGGCTTCGTTACGTAATCGTCCGCACCAAGCTCCAAGCCCAGCACCTGGTCGGCCTCTTCGCTCTTTGCAGTCAGCATGATGATAGGGATGTGCGCCGTTTTTTCGTTTTGTTTCAAAATCTTGCAAATTTCAAGGCCGTTGAGT
>MHFO01000005.1:0-14517 GCA_001804225.1 Omnitrophica bacterium RIFCSPLOWO2_01_FULL_50_24
CGTTCCTCAAGAAATTATTCAAAACAAAATTTTCCTCCTTCGTGGGAAAAAGGTCATGTTAGATAAAAACCTGGCTGAACTTTATGGAGTTGAAACCGAGCATTTAAAACGCCAAGTCCGCAGAAATATGGAACGATTCCCAGAGGATTTTCTCTTAATTCTTACAAGCGAAGAGCTTACCAACTTGAACCGCCATTTTGGCGGTTCAAGTTGGGGTGGCACCCGCAAGCCTCCATTCGCCTTCACGGAACATGGAATCCTTATGCTCTCCAGCGTCCTGAACAGCAAGCGGGCTATTCAAGTTAATATTCAAATCATGCGGACTTTCACCAAGTTGCGGCAACTCATGCTCAAACATGCGGATTTACGAAGAAAAATCGAGGAAATGGAGAACAAGTATGATTACCGGTTCAAAGTCATTTTCAAAGCCATCAAGGAATTGTTGGAACGCCCACCGCAAAGGACCATGTCTCCCATCGGCTTTCATCCCTAACTTAATATGAAGAGACCTTAAAATCGAGAGGGTCCCCGGTAAGCAACACCTTATTTTAAAAGAAATCCACTTAAGAACCCTGCAACTACTCAAACGTCCCCGAAAGTGAAGATTTAACTTCTAACCTGTATAATTCAAAAGACTTACGTACGATTGCTTTCCATCCCCACCATACTTTTAACACGGCTCTTTGGAGAAAATTCTCCAAAACATTCTATCTTATGGATTTAAGGAAAAAGCAAAATAAGCCGAAACTATCAGTTAGCGAAGGAGGCCTGACTTTAAAGGTCAAAGCTTTTTCGAACAGATGCTTAAACAGGCCTTTGAAAAAGGAGGAAATCGAATGAAAAAATTATTACGAGTTAGTTTGCTGTGGATTGCATCTTTACCATTGATTGCTAGGGAAGCCTTGGCCCAAGTGCCGACTCAGCTGCCTTCCTGGTTTTCCGGTTGGTATGATGCGGTAATTCCGCCCTTTCAAGGGTTTGTTGTTAAAACACTGGGCTTTTTACCGGAGTTGGTGGGTATCTTGGCAATTGTTTTTGCGGGAGCATTTGTCGCAAAATGGGTACGGATCGGCGTTCGGACCTTGCTGGACCTCGACGCGATTTCAAGAGTAACGACCAAACTGACAAAAAAACCGCTTCAAAGAGCCAACATTTCAACGAGCTTTGGAGACTTGGTCGGAGACGTAGCTTACTACGTTCTCATCCTCATTACCCTTGTGATTGCCGTCGACTATTACGGCAGAGCCGGCAGTTCGTACTCGCTTGCCAGTGTCATCCTAGGATACCTTCCCAATGTGATTGGGGCAGGTTTCGTCGCAATCGTTGGTATCGTGCTTGCTGCGTTCGTGGCAGGTTTGGTTCAAATCGCTGCGGCAAACCTGAAGATTGACGAAGCAGAGGGTCTTGGAAAATTGACTCGCCTCGCGATCGTCATCTTTACGGCAGTTGCTGTGCTCGATCGATTGGGCATTTCGCTGCTCCTGACCGGCAAGAATGCGCAAGTATTGTTTACCGCGGTTGCTTTAGCGCTTGCACTCGCATTCGGTCTGGGCGGGAAAGACATCGCCGGTAAATATCTTTCGGATGTCATTCGAAAGTATAAAAAAGACTAAACCTCAAACCACGTTGTAACTTCTCAAGTGGCAGCTACCTTTTGTAGCTGCCACTTTTTTTTCTTCCTCATCGGAACACGTTTAATGAGCTTCTCAAAAAACGGGGAGAAAACAATGAAAAAAGTATTCACGTTCATTCTGCTCATATGGTTTGTTTCCATTTATCCCGCTTACGCCGCGCAATACGGTGTGGCCGTAATTAAAGGAACACAGGAAGGAACGAATATTTCCGGAAGGGTTGACTTCGAGGAAATCGACGGCGCTTTGAAAATCAACGGAGTGCTCACGAATGCACCTCCGGGGAAACACGGGTTCCACATTCATGAGTACGGCTTATGCACCGGCGAGGGAAGAGATGCCGGAGGCCATTTCAATCCAAACGGAGTCAAGCATGGAATCCTCGCAACAGATGGATTTAGCGGCGCGCACGCGGGTGACTTGGGAAATATCGCAATCGATACTGAGGGAAACGGAAAATTCCAAACCCTTCTTCCAAACCTATCGCTCAGCGGAGGAGAGTACCCCATAGCAGGCCGAGCCGTCATCCTGCATGAGAAAGAAGATGATTTTGGACAACCGACCGGAAATGCGGGAGGTCGAATCGGTTGTGGAACCATTGCGCTGGTAGAAGGTCCGTAGGAAACGTTACAACTTCTTCTGCTGTTGGGCGAGCAAACGCTCAAGTGCTTCGGGCGGAATCGCACGGCTGAACACAAAACCTTGCATCTTATCGCACCGGTTGGCGCGCAAGAATTCAAGCTGCGCCTGTGTTTCTACACTTTCTGCGACTACCTCTATCTTCAAACTATGCGACATGGAAATGATGGCCTTTACAATCGCGGCGTCATCGGCATCAGCGATAACATCTTGAACGAACGAGCGGTCAATTTTAAGCGTATGAATCGGGAACCGCTTGAGATAATTGAGCGAAGAATATCCTGTCCCGAAATCGTCAATGGAGAGCCGAACGCCCATTGCGTTGAGCTCACGCAGCGTCGCCACCGACTCCTCTGCGTTGTGCATGATTAAGCTTTCGGTCAGTTCCAGTTCTAAGTGGTGCGGATCCAAACCGCTTTCCTCTAGCGCGCTCGAAACTGTTTGGGACAGGTTTGCATGCTGAAATTGCCGCGCTGAAAGGTTGACAGAAATCCGGATGGGTCTAAATCCTTTAAGCTGCCATGCTTTATTTTGAGCGCATGCCGTCCTCAAAACCCATTCGCCGATGGGCACAATGAGGCCCGTTTGTTCGGCAAGCGATATAAATTCTCCGGGCTCAATCAGGCCTAAGCTCGGATGCTCCCACCTAAGGAGCGCCTCCGTTCCCGAAATGACTCCCGTTCTTAAGTCTACGACCGGCTGGTAGTACACCCGAAACTCATTCCGCTCTAACGCGTGCCGTAAACTGTTTTCCAAAACGAGCCGCTCAAGGGCCTGCGCGTTCATAGCCGGAGAATAAAGTTGAACATTGTTTCTTCCTTGCTGTTTTGCGCGAAACATCGCTGTGTCGGCATTTTTAAGTAACGTGCTCGCATTGCGGCCGTCGGAGGGATAGAAACTAATTCCAATGCTGCAGCTCATAAAAAACTCGTGGGCTCCGATCAAAAACGGGGTCTTGAATGAATGGGTAATGCGATCGGTCACATCCACTGCTTCTTTGACACTCTTTAAATCCGAAAGCAAAACGACAAATGAATCTCCTCCGATCCTGCAGATCGAATTCGCCATCGGAAGCGTTTGGGAGAAGCGCTGGGCGACCAATCGAATCAGCTCGTCACCGCCGGCATGACCCAACGTATCGTTAATCCGTTTAAAATGATCCAAACCGAGAAAGAGAACGGCGATGAGCGATTCCTTTTGCCGTGACGTGAGGATGGCGCGATTCAAACGATCTACAAACAATAAGCGATTTGGCAAATGTGTGAGTGTGTCATAATAAGCTAAGTGGTTCAGCCGTTCCTCCAAATGCTTTCGTTCAGAAATTTCTAAGGCAAGTGAAACGAAATCAGCAATGGATCCGACAAATAGTTTTTCCTCAAGAGTCCACTGGCGCCCGTTCCCTGCATGCCAGTGACACACAAAACCTGCCACGCGTCCTCTGAGCCGAATCGGGGCATCCAACATGGAAGCGGCGCGAAATGCCGGTAAAGCCTTTTCGAAAAATTCGCTTGCGCGATCGTCGGTGAGCACATCCGAAATGGCCATACATCGTTCGCGTTCCAAAGCGGTAAAATATCGTTCATACGCAGCGGCTTCAAAAGATCCGCCTTCGGAAAAAGACGCCGTATTCCTGTCATACATTTTCGCCGCATGAAGTATCTTGTGTTGATCGTCATACATCCAAATACCGACTCGTTCCACCTCGAGAGCTTGAGCGGCCGCTTTCGTGATTTCCTGAAGCGCACGATCAATGCTGCCGGAACCGATGTTTTTGCTTTTGGCCAGTTCGCTTAAGACTTCGTGTTGGCACTTGAGGCGCCGTTCGCTCGCACGTACGACATAATCCGCGCGTTTGCGCTCAATCGCATAATGGATAACTTGAAAAAGAACCTTTCCCTCCACGTGTCCTTTGATTAAATAGTCTTGAGCGCCTTTCCGGACTGCTTCACGGGCAAGGTTCTGATGGCCATCGCTGGTGATGACGATAATGGGAATGGCCGGAATCTTTTTTTGAAGCTGCGTGAAACCATGAAGACCGTCGCTACCGGAGGGAGAAAGATCCAAAAAGACAAGATCGGTATTGTCGGAATTTAGATAATCCAGACCTTCGTCAACTTGCTTTTTACATTCCAAGGAAAAAAGTTGATGGTCTTGGTCTCCGGTAAGTAACTGCTTGAAAAGGCGGGAATTTTCGGGATCATCTTCGATCAATAAAACCCTTATGGGCGGTTTGGCGTCTGCGTTCATAACGTGTCTTTTAAACGTTTTGGGAAGAAGAAACACCATTCTTCCCCAAACGTTTGTCTACTCCAATCACAGCCGGCGACATTTATCTGTTTTCAACAGCCGGATTATCAATCGTTGATATCTCCTTAAAATAGCTTGACTCTGTGAGTAATGAAAGTGTAACCTCTGAATCGACATATTACAAACCTAGTTATAACTCATTCAGCTATATAGACTTATAAAAAACTAGCTCTTTTAATTTACACTAGGGGGATCGAGAAATAGAGATAGAGATGGGACAACGTCATCCTTCTAAACTGATCCTTACTTTACTCGGCCTTCTTTTTCTGGTCACCGGATGTACGTTTACTGTCCGCATTCCAGCTTATTCGGTTCGCAAGTCTGAACGGCCGAATCTCTACCGGGGCGTGTTCCACGTCCACAGTAAATTCTCTCACGATTCGAAAGCATCGCTTGAACGAATCATCCGCACGGCAAAACGGGCGGGGCTCGATTTTGTCTTCGTAACGGACCATAATTTCTTTAAAGATGTCCGCACTACCGATCACCGTCTCCTGCTGGGACTCGCCGCCTACCATGAATTGAAACTGCCGTTAGATCCATTGCTTCTCTTTGCAAGTGAAATCTCAACCGACTCGGGCCATGTCATTGCGCTTGGAATCGATGAAGAACCCCCTGACCTTTGGAACGCAGATCAAGTAGTCAACTGGATTCGAGAAAACGGCGGGCATCCCATAGTCGCCCATCCTCTGTCGCCGCAAAAACCTTGGAGACAGCCATTCATGGAGGGAATAGAAGGACTTGAACTTTTTACGTTTTCGGATATTTACTACACACGCCCGATTAAAGAGCTTGTCCTAAAATCTGCGTTCTCATTCCCTCATCAGTTTCTCCGTTCTGTCGTAGCGGTCCGTCCGGAACTATTTACTCTATGGGACGGACTTCTGACAAAAGGACACGCAGCGGCTTTTGGCGCAGTCGACGCACACTTGCGGTGGGAATGGTTTGGATTTGCGCCCGAAAATTTTCTTCTCTACTTCCAGTCTGTCACCACGTATGTGCACGCCGATGAACGTTCGGAAGAAAAAATTCTGGATGGTTTGATTCGAGGTGCCAGTTTCATCGCTTTTGAACTCTATGGAGACGCTCAAGCGTTTACGTTCTTGGCGAAGTCGGGCGACAAAGTGTACCGCTCTGGAGCAGTTTTAGATTCAAACGAAGAAATCGAATGGCTGATTGAGTCCCCTAAAAACGCTCACATTCAATTCTTAAGAAACGGCAAGGTCTTAAAAGAAACGGACGGCACAACGCTTACGCTCACAACGCAGCTGTCCGGCACATACCGAGTCCAAGTCTATCGGGACCAAAAGTTGTGGATTGTGGCCAACCCGATTTACGTGGAATCTTTAGTTGAACAGGGCGCGTAAGCGGTTCACCGCTTTCACTCCCAAGCTGTAGTCGGGATTGGCCTTGACAGACGCTTCAAAACACGCCAACGCTTTTTTCCAATCACCTTCGTGCTCATAAACGCGGCCGAGGTTGTAATGAGGATAGCAATAACTGTCATACCGTTTTGCTCGAACGGCTTTTTTGAGCCACCGGACCGCTTGTTTAAATTTTCCCTGCTCGATGAAATAAGCGCCGATGTCGTTATAGGGATTCCCAAAATCCGGGTCGATTCGAATCGCTTTGCGGCATTCCAAGATCGCGTCCTCAAACCTGCCTTGAAAACTGTACGCCCATCCTAAAAAGGTGTGCGCTTCCGCCGTGGGGTAAATCTGAATCGACGTGCGGTAATTTTCCACGGCTTCTTGGAGCTTTCCATGCATTTGAAGTTCATAACCCGTCTTAAAATGTTCTTCCGCTAATTTGCGAGCTTCTTCTTTTTTCACGTTAACCGCCCATCCGAAATTTCAGGAACGAATCGAGTGTTGTCCTTTGGAGATACGGATTTGATTTCTTTTCCTGTGCGATCGTTGACGTAGGGCGGTCGGCATAGTTGTGCCCCGGATACAAAATGGTGTTCTCGTCAAGACGTGCGAGCCGCTCAAGACTTTCGTACATGTCTTCGGCGTTGCCTCCCGGCAAATCACATCGGCCGCACGCGTTAATAAATAAAGTGTCTCCCGAAATTAAATTCGAATCTTCTACCAAAAAACATTGGGAACCTCTCGTGTGTCCGGGCGTATGAAGAAACGCGATTTCAACGGTGCCAATCCGAAGTTTGGATCCGCTTTCCATCCGTTTGATGTTGCTTTTCATCCCCTTTAAAAACTCCGCTTCATTTTTGTGAACATACACCGTCCCGTCCGTCGCTTCGAGCAGTTTGTCAACGCCGTTGACGTGATCAAAATGGGTGTGTGTGACCAGCGCGCCCTTGATCTTCATTCCGTCTTTTCTCGCGTGCTCAAGCACACTGGAAATGTCCCACGCCGGATCGACGACCAGCGCTTCTTTTGTATTCCGGTCCCCCACCAAATAGATAAAGTTTTGCATGGGGCCGATTTCCATTTGTTCCAGATAAAGTGAGGCAGACATGCGTGAATCATACCGAGACGCGCCTCGGGCGTCAATCTCATCTCCTCACTGCCTCACAAGGGGAATTCCTTAAACCGGCGGAGGATGGTACAATACGCCCCATGAAACAATATCACGACCTCTTGAAGCACATTTTGATGAACGGCGTTCAAAAAAAAGACCGGACCGGCGTGGGAACTTTGAGTACGTTTGGCTATCAAATGCGCTTCGATTTAACGGCAGGATTTCCGCTCGTCACCACCAAAAAAATTCATCTGAAATCTGTTATCCACGAACTTTTGTGGTTCCTTTCGGGAGACACCAACATTAAGTACCTAAACGACCGCGGCGTCACCATCTGGAACGAATGGGCGGACGCGAGCGGTCATTTGGGCCCTGTGTACGGAAAACAGTGGAGATCGTGGACAACTCCGGACGGACGTGCGATCGATCAAATCTCGCGCGTCGTTAACTTGATCAAAACCGATCCTGCAAGCCGCCGTCTCATCGTAAGCGCTTGGAATGTAGGCGAACTCAACGAGATGGCGCTCGCACCTTGCCACTGCCTCTTTCACTTTTATGTCTCTGACGGAGCGCTTTCATGCCAGCTTTACCAACGAAGCGCCGATGCGTTTCTCGGAGTCCCCTTCAACATTGCGTCCTATGCCCTTTTGACGTTTATGATCGCGCAAGTGACAGACCTTCACGTGCACGAATTCATTCATACCTTTGGCGACGCGCACCTGTACCTCAACCATCTCGACCAAGCCAAGACTCAGATTGCCCGTGACGTTCGTCCGCTTCCGACCCTTAAGCTCAATCCGCGCGTCAAAAACATCTTTGATTTTAAATACGAAGATTTTCAAATCGAGAACTACGATCCGCATCCGGCCATCAAAGCGCCCATCGCCGTTTGAAGAAACCGATGAAGCTTTACCACATCGTAGCCAAATCAAGTACCGGCGTCATCGGGAAAGACGGACATCTTCCGTGGCATCACTCCGCAGATCTGAAACTCTTTAAAGCCACCACGATGGGCGGCACGCTCATCATGGGACGAAAGACCTTCGAAAGCATTGGGGGAAAACCGCTTCCAGGACGTGAAAATTTTGTGTTGAGTCGTTCTGACTTAAACGTGCCGGATGGTGTCAGGGTATTCCACTCACTTGAGGACGCGCTTAAAGCGGCTTCGCGCGACAGGGTATTTATTATGGGAGGTGCCAACGTATTCAAACAGTCGATTCATCAAATTGACGGAATTTATCTCACTCAAGTTCAAGGAACCTACAAGGGCGATGCCTACTACCCCGAAATTCCGCCTTCCTTTACCGTCGTCGAGCGCAAGAAGTCTCCGGACAACCCTCAACTCGAATTTCTCTACCTCGAAAATTCAAGCAAGCGCTGACGTGCACTCAATTCATCCGCCAGCGGATGAATTCGGCCGGCGCAAAGAAACGAAGAAACGGGAAACGGGACGCCGTCCGCAGGGAGACGTTAATCTGGTTTGCTTACCTCTCCCTGCGGACGGCGTCCGGTATTCTTGCGGGAGACGGCGCGTTCCGCCGCCTTTACAATGTGGGGCGCGGTGAGGCCGTAGCGCTCGAGCAATTCATCCGGAGTTCCGGATTCGGCATAGGTATCTCGGATCGCGACAAATTCCATGGGACACGGCGCTTCTTGAGTCACAACGCGGCTTATGATACTCCCCAAGCCGCCGTAAATCGAATGTTCCTCGCACGTCACCATCGCACCGGTTTGCTTCGAAAGGTTCAAAATTAAATCCCGATCAACGGGTTTGAGCGTGTGCATATCAACCACGGTAGCTTGGATTCCTTTTTCGGCCAAAGTTTCCGCCGCTTCAAGCGCCTCAAACACCAGAAGGCCAACCGCAAGGATGGCAACATCATTTCCCTTTCGAACCACCACGCCTTTGCCAATTTCAAAGTGGGTTCCCGATTTGTAAATGATCGGCGCTTTCGAACGGCAGGTCCGCATGAACACGGGGCCTTTGAGCGCAGCTAGCTTACGGACTAAAACGTCTGTCGACACTTCGTCCGCGGGAACGATGACCGTAAAATTCGGAAGCGACGCTGCTAGCGCAAGGTCTTCGATCGACTGTTGGCTCGCGCCGTCTTCTCCCACACTGATCCCGCCGTGAGACGCCACGACCTTCACATTTAACTCCGGAAACGCAACGCCCATGCGCAGTTGGTCGTATCCCTTGCACATCATGAAACAGGCAAAACTTGAAATAAACGGAAGCTTTCCTGAGGCAGCGAGACCGGAAGCAAGGCCCACCAAATTGGCCTCTGCAATCCCTACATTAAAGAAGCGGTCCGGAAACGCTTTCCTGAAATAATCGGTTTTGGTCGATTTGGCAAGGTCCCCGTCTAAAACCACAATGTTTGGATTGGTCTTGCCGAGCTCGGCAAGTGTTTTTCCGTACGCATCTCGTGTGGCCTGTCCTAACTTCCGCTCAAGCCGCATTTAGTTTCCCTCTAACTCTTTGAGTGCCAGCTTAGCTTCGTCAGCGGTCGGCGCTACACCGTGGTAGTCGTTGTTGCCTTCCATAAAGGAAACGCCTTTGCCTTTTACGGTATGGGCGACGATCATCACGGGTTTCCCCCGGATTTTCTTCGCGCGCGCAAGATGCTCCACCAAAGCGCTCATGTCGTGCCCGTCAAGCTCGAACACTTCCCAACGAAACGCTTTCCACTTTTCGACCATCGGTTCCATGTCGATAATGTTTTTGACGGCATCGTCTAGCTGGAACTTGTTGTAATCCAAAATCGCGATGAAGTGGTCAAGCCCGTGATGAGCCGCAAAACTGGCGGCTTCCCACGTCTGGCCTTCGTTCGTTTCGCCGTCGCTTAAGATCACGTACGTCCAATAATTTTTCCGGTCCAATTTGCGCGCGAGCGCCATCCCCGCGCCGATCGAAAGCCCTTGTCCGAGAGACCCGGTCGATGCCTCAAGACCCGGCAAGCGGCGCATGTCCGGATGCCCCTGAAGGGGACTGTCCAATTTCCGAAGCGTTTTGAGTTGTTCGAGCGGAAAGTAGCCGGCACGGGCCAGCGCTGCATAAAGGGCGGGTACGCCGTGGCCTTTGCTTAACACCAGCCGATCTCGATCGGGAGATTTCGGATTTTTGGGATCGTGGTTCATCACCTTAAAATAAAGGGCGGTCAAAATATCGGCAGAAGAAAGGGACCCGCCAGGATGGCCCGAACCGGCCTCGGCAAGCATACGGATAATGTCCTTGCGGATTTCCGTGGCGTGTTGACACAACTTGGCTATTTCAGGTGAAGCCATGTGATGCTCACTTTTGGGGTTAAAACAATCGCTGATACCGGGCTCAATAGATTTGAAATCCTCAACCTGTGGAAGGTTAGGAGGGGCATCATAATGGTTTGCGGCTCAAGCGTCAAGTGAGATCCCGTCATCAATGATTAAAGAGAATGCGTTCGGGAGGAATTCCTTTTGCCCGGAGAATTTCGGCGGTTTCGCGTTCCATTTCTTCGCTTCCGCACACACAGGCCACCGTACGCTCAGGGGCGAGCCGCGCTTGTTTCAAGAAATCCGTCACGCGTCCTTCAAAGCCCGGCCAATAGGAATTGCCCGGATTGCTTACGGCAATTTCCACCCGGATCTTTTTTCTCCAAAGCGTAAAGTCGTCGTGAAAAGGAACTTCTTCCGGCTTCTTCACGCCATAGACAAGGGTGAGAGCCCCGAACGAATGTTCGCGTCTGAGGACCGATTTCAGAACCGACCTCAAAGGCGCTAGGCCTGTTCCAATCCCAACGAGCAAGAGATCACAGCCCTCAAAGGGTTGAACGGGAAACCCGTTTCCCATGGGCGGACTTACGTTCACGGGATCATCGGGCTTAGCGTGCGCAAGAGTGTCGGACGGACCGTCGGGATCGTCCTTGACCAGAAATTCAATCGACTGTTTCACTTCAGGTTCGCTTGCAATCGCAAACGCGGAGGCCGGCGCGCCCTTAAACGAAACGTGAACGTACTGCCCCGCGCGAAAGTGAAACGCGCTTCCCTCCAAAGCGGAAGCCATGCGGACGCTCATTAAGTGCTCAGTTTCCTGATGCACTTCGACCACCATCATCGAAATCCACTTTTCTCTATTCATATAAATGACGAGATCTCTTTGCGATTTAAAACCGGTATGATACCATTTTTGGACAATCGAGGAAAACCGAAATGGCAAAAGACCACGAAGCCGCACTTCTCATCGCGGCAAGCGAAGCGGACGCCAATTTATTCTACGCCACTCGTTTCCTTGCACCCGATCCTTTTATTTTTGCGCGCATCCGCGGGCGGAACATTCTAGTGGCAAGCGACCTTGAACTCGACCGTGCGCGTGTCCAAGCCGGCGTTGATGAAGTGGTCTCGAGCTCAAAAATTGCGGCCAAGCTTAAAAAACGCGGAGTCAGCATCGTCACCTCCGCCGAACTCGTCCACTTTCTTTTTCGGGAACGGGGCGTCCGGCACGTCCTGGTTCCGTCTGACTTTCCCATCCAATATGCCGACGCTCTCCGCGCCAAAGGATACCGGCTCCGATTGAAACGGGATCCTTTTTTCGAGGAGCGCACGATCAAAAGTAAAAAAGAAGTGCTGGCCATTGTGCAGACAATCCGTCATACGGAACACGCCGTCGGAGAAGCCGTCCGAATTCTGAAGAAAGCAAAAATCAGAGGGCGATACTTGATGTACCGAGACAGACAGCTCACCTCAGAGTATCTGAAACAAGTCATCAACGTAGCTTTGATGGAATCCGGCTGTATTGCCGCGCATACGATTGTGGCCTGCGGGAAACAAGGGGTCGACCCCCACCATCAAGGTTCCGGCCCTCTTCTAGCGCACGAGCCGATCATCATGGATGTTTTTCCGCGTTCGTCCGAAACCCGCTACTTCGCCGATATGACCCGCACCGTCGTGCGCGGGAAAGCGTCGCCGAAGTTGAAAAAAATGTACCAAGCCGTTAAGGAGTGTCAGGCCATCGCGTTCAAACAAATCCGCCACGGTGCGGACGGAAAGAAAATCCACGAAGCCGTCCAAAACCACTTTGTGGAACTCGGTTTTAAGACCGGCGAATCGGATGGCCGCATGCAGGGATTTTTCCACGGCACCGGCCACGGAGTTGGGCTCGAAATCCACGAGCCGCCCAGAATATCGGCGGCAAGCGACGTGCTCCGTGCAGGCCAAGTGGTCACGGTAGAACCGGGTCTTTACTATTTAGACGCGGGCGGCGTGCGCCTTGAAGATATTGCGCTCGTCACTCAGAGTGGTGCAAAGAACTTAAACCGTTTTCCAAAAACCCTCGAAATTTAACCACCACCTCCGAACCTCCGGACGCCGTCCGGAGGGAGACGTTAGCTCTCGCTTCACCTTTTCCGGACTTTGCCGATAATGAAATCATGCCGCGCACCCTCCGTTCCGCTATTGACCGTTTCCGGCCCGTTTTTCTGGAACGACGCAAAGAAACACGCATCCCCTGTCTTGTGCCGCTCCGTTTTTCTCCTCTCAGCGGAACTCTCGCAAAACCCCTGCACATCGGAAGGTCTAAAGACGTCAGTTCCGGCGGCATGAAACTGACAGCCATGACTCCGCTCGAACGAAATTCGGTGGCCTTGCTTGATTTCGATACGAGTAAAATCACCGCTCATGTTGAGATTGAAAAGATTCTGACGATTTCGGCAAGGCGTGTGATTGTGGAAGTGGTGTGGCGAAAACTCAACCTCGATACGGGGCTTTTTGATGCGGGCGTGAGATTTATCGAACGGACACGCGCGAATGAGTTCGAAGATCACATCCTCAAAGCCAAGACTTTAGACTAAGAGCGCTCAGCTTCCCAAGAATCAAACAAATTCCGGAGTAATGTTCTTCGGCACCAGTTTTGCCTCGTACGCGCGGTGAAGAAGTTCCGATATCGCTCTCTCCCCTTTTGATCCCAAGCCCCGAGTGTAATCATTCACATACATTCCTACAAACTCATCCGCCGAAGCGCGCGTAAGCCCGCGGCCGTAGGGAAGCGCGTACTCAAGGGCGGCGTCCCGATGTTCGAGTGAATATTCGATGCTTTTTTGAAAGACGCCTGAAAAGGATTTCATTTGCTGAGCGCCCAAATCTTTTCGGATTACGTCAACGCCCAACGGAAGCGGAAGTTGAGTACGATTCCACCACCACTCGCCAAGATCGATCACTTTGTTTAAGCCGTGCTTTCGGTAGGTAAGCTGCCCCTCATGAATCAAAAGTCCAGCGTCCGACTTTCCATTGCTTACGTAATCCATGATTTGATCAAACGGAACGACAACGTGTTTGGCTCGCGGTTCAAACAAGCGAAGCGCGAGGAATGCAGTCGTCAGTTCTCCCGGAACCGCAATCGTTCTGTCTTTTAAGTCACCGGCTCGAATCGGGGTTTTTGAAACTACAATGGGGCCATAGTGCTCTCCCATGCTTGCGCCCGAACGTAGGATGGCATAGCGGTCGGCCAAGTGCGCATAGGCATGAACGGAAACGGCGGTGACTTCGAGCTCTCCTGTGAGCGCGCGCCGGTTGAGCGACTCGATATCCTCCACCACATGCTCGATCTCAAAACCCTTAAGATTGATCCGTCGGTGAGCAATCGCGTAAAACATAAACGCGTCGTCGGGGTCAGGACTGTGCCCAAATCGGATTTTCATAAGAAGCTCTTCATAACACAGGGGGTCTCTAAAAACAAGTCTTGGCCCAAAGAAAAAAATTGCTTCCCCGTGCCCCCGGGGGGACAGGAGCACGGGATCTTTGCAGCGTCGCGCCGCAAAGGGCTGCTTAAACAGCAACCTGAAGCAATTTAAAAATCGTTACGCGGCCACCCTTAAGCGCTCTGACTGAATCTGTGTCGCAGCGAATCGACTGATAAGTTCGGTGGTCGGCGTTAACCAGCCAAAGTGATCCGCTATCTGCATCCATTGGTCCGTTGACACGTTCGTTAATAGAAGCGCAGCGCGAATGGCCCCCGGCTGTGCGTCGATCTTGACGAGATTACGCCTTAACGATGAGAGGTCTACGCGGTTTCCGACTACTGCGATATCCGTTGAAAACCCGCGCACTCCGATTTCCCGGGCTTTTAGCTCCACAAGGCGGTTCATGGCGGCAGAAGCCGAAATTCTTGAATCACTTAACCCTGCGCGCTCAGCCGAATAAAGTTGAACATTCGAATCCAAAAACACATTTTCCCCTACTAAACCGATCACAGCACGTTCAGCTCTGAGATCACTTCGGTATTCAGGTGCAAAAATGGCGAGTTCGACGTCGGAACCGGCGCTGCGAACCGCATCGAGAAATTCCGTCCGCACATCAGAATTTTTGAGCGCGGCCAGCGAGACAATAATTTTCTTCTTTGCTTCGGTCTGACGGGACGAGTGACCGCTCACCGAAACTTGAAGCAGTCCCGGAGACCACGTTTTTTTCATGCTCCTTCTCTGAAGCA
>MHFO01000005.1:14587-15019 GCA_001804225.1 Omnitrophica bacterium RIFCSPLOWO2_01_FULL_50_24
ATCCACCGCCGCCACCATTTCCGGTGATTCACTTAACTCTCGTCCCCAAACACCGCCCTTTAAAATTTCGACCTCGCTCCCGGCCATTTGCTCCGACACAACGCCTTCGACCGGTTGGTGTGCATCCGGTCTCGCATCGGAATGGCGGCTTCTGGCTGAACGAACATTGTACCTCTCTAAGAAAATAGGGATCAGATAGTTGTCCCCTACGATCGCGAATTGGACGGCGATACCCTTCTTGGTCATTGGTACTTCCCGACCGCGGTTGGCCTTAAGCCACTCGACAAACCCTTCCCAATCTTTGGTCCACCTTTTCACCTTGGGACGCGCTAAAACTTTTAACACTTCTGCGTGGTCGTCGGAATCCGCGCGAATGGGTCCCAGAAAAGCGTCTTCCGGCATAGAAATCCCAAGCTGCGCCAAGACAGTCCT
>MHFO01000006.1:0-4168 GCA_001804225.1 Omnitrophica bacterium RIFCSPLOWO2_01_FULL_50_24
GTCTACGGTGTCCGTTTGGTGAAAGCGGTGACCGAACTTGGGCAGCCAATCACACTCACATTGTCTTGCGCGGCCGGTTTAGTGATCCGCGAAGAATTGGGAATTGACTTAGACGTCCGATCGGGAGCTGATCTTAGACGTTTGTTTGACGCCGCGACTCTCTCGCGAGTGACCTATTATCCGGAGCGGGAAATGACGGCGCCGATTGCAAGCGGTTCTTATCCAACGAGGGGAATGGTCATTATCCCGGCTTCAACCACGTGTTTTTCGAAAATCGCAAACGGGATTTCAGATTCCTTGATTGAGCGCGCTGCGGAATGTACGGTGAAAGAAGGCCGCCGATTGGTGATCGTTCCGCGCGAGACGCCCTTAAGCGTCATTCATCTTGAAAATTTGCTGAAACTGGCCCGGCTTGGGGTGAGAGTTGTGCCCGCGATTCCTGCTTTTTATTCCGGAGCTCAGAAAATGGAAGAGCTCATTGATTTTGTCGTGGGAAAAGCGCTCGATCAACTTGAACTTCCGCACGCGCTCTACCGGCGATGGGTGGGCTCCGGCTCGGAACCGAAAGAATGGGAATCGTGATGGGCGGAAAACTGGTTTTAAAACCGGCTCGGCTCGGGAAAATCAGCTACATCAATACGCTGCCTTTTTACCACGGCTGGCTTGAGCCCGATGATCCAATTTCCGTATGGGAAGGGACTCCGGCCGAAATCAATCGAGCGATGCGGGCGGGAGCGGTTGATCTTGCTCCGATCTCCTCTCTGGAGTACGCGCTTCGGCAGGAGGAGTATCTTGTGTTTCCGGATTTGTGCATCGGTTCGCGCGATTTTGCGCGCAGCGTGTTGCTTTTGAGCCATGAGAAGATCGAGGGGCTTAACCGCCGGAAAATCGTATTATCGGACAAAAGCCTGAGTTCGCAGGCGCTTCTTCGAATTCTACTCAAGTTTAAGTATGGTTTTGACAACGAATTCGAGACGTCGAACGGAACTCCCGATCACATGTTGGCTCAAGGGAATGCCGCGCTCGTGATCGGAGACGAAGCGTTGTTCTATCGGCCTGAGAAGTTCGTTTACAAGTACGATCTTAGCGAACTTTGGTGGAGTTGGACCGGACTTCCGTTTTGCTTTGCGGTATGGGCGGTCCGGCGCGGTTTTTGGGAGGAAAACCAAGAAGAAACGGTTCGGCTTTACACGCGCCTTAAAGAAACGACCGAGCGGAACATGGCCGATCTGGAAAAATTGATTTTAGAAGGTTTGGGGATGACGCTTGCCGACAAACGTTTTCCGCAAGTGTTTGGTTATTTGTTTAATTTGATTTTCCACTTCGACAGTGAAATGCGAAGCGGCCTCCTTCGGTTTTATCGTGATGCGTTTCGAGCCGGACTTGCGCCCGAAGTGACGTCTTTGCACATGGCGGAGGTGTAACGTGTCGTACACCACACTGGCGACGGACCCCGTTTTGGACAGAATCCTCGATAAAGCCGTGGAAGGCGAACGCCTGAACCTTGAGGAAGGGATTCTCCTCTTTTCGTGTGACTTGTGGCGGCTTGGAAAAGCGGCCACTCTGGTCCGCAACCGGATTTATCCCGATCGGCAGGTGACCTTCATTATTGATCGCAACGTCAGCTACACGAATGCCTGTTTCATCGATTGTGACTTCTGCGCGTTTTATCGAAGGCCCCAAGATCCGGAGGCCTACACGCTTTCCTTTGAAGAGATTTTTGGGAAAATCCAAGAGCTCTCCGATTTGGGCGGAAGGCAGGTGTTGATTCAAGGGGGTGTGAATCCCCAGCTTGGAATTGATTTTTATCTTCATTTGATTCGGAGCGTCAAAGAACGGTTTCCTCACATCGCGGTTCACTCGTTTTCGGTCGTGGAACTTGATTTTATCGCGAAGAAAGAAAAAATGCCGCTTCGCGACGTGTTGATTCGGTTTAAAGAAGCGGGGCTGAATTCGATCCCCGGCGGCGGCGCCGAGATTTTGGTGGAACGAGTTCGGAACCAGATCAGTCCCAAGAAGATCGATTCCGAGGGCTGGATTGAGTTTATGCGGACGGCGCACGGAGTCGGTCTGAAATCTTCCGCCACTATGGTGTTTGGTCATGTCGAAACCCTTGAGGAGCGTGTCATTCACATGGAGCGCCTGAGGCGGCTGCAGGACGAAACGGGAGGGTTTACGGCGTTCATCTGCTGGACGCTTTCGCCTCACGGAACTCCCCGCATGAGTCACTTTGAGCCCGCCGGCGGGGCAGACTATCTTAAAACGGTGGCGATTTCCCGTTTGTTTCTCGACAACATTAAAAGCGTCAATGCCGGCTGGTTGACGGAAGGATTAAAATTAGGGCAAGTCGCTTTGTCCTTTGGCGCGAACGATATGGGCGGGACTCTGATTGAAGACAAAGTGCTTGAGCCGACCGGGATTACGATTCACACACGCGCCGAGGATCTTATCCGATTGATCCGTGAAGCCGGTTTCATTCCTGCCGAGCGGGATGCCAACTACCAGATCGTCAAGATCTACGTTTAGATGGCTCCTCTAGGTACTCAGGCCGATTCACACCAACCTGATTCCAAAACTATCCGATCGTTTTTCCAGTCCATTTCGTCTCAGTATGACTTTTTAAATTCACTCATGAGTTTTGGGCTCGACCGCTACTGGCGGAAGCAAGCGGTCCAGAAAACCTTGACGGGCCGTGAGGAATCGATTTTGGACCTCGGAGTGGGAACCGGAAAATCACTCTTCGCTTTTTTGGAGGCAAAACCGTTTCAGCGGGCGGTCGGCTGTGACTTTTCGATCGGTATGCTTTCGGTTGCTAAAGAGCGGTTTGCAATTCATAATGGCAATCTGGGATCGGCCAAACCCGCGCCTCGAACCGCAGTCCATTTAGTGGCTTGTGATTTTCACGAGCTACCGTTTGTGCAAGACACGTTTGACGTAGTGACAGGGAGTTTTATGCTGCGAAGCGTACGGCAGCGCGACCATTTTTTTAAGGAAATTCTGCGGGTTTTGAAGCGCGGCGGGAAAGCGGTTTTTCTCGAACTGACGCGGCCGAAAAACCGATTTTTCTGGAACGGGGTGTACCGGCCCTATCTGCGGTTTTATGTTCCGACCGTCGGCGCTTTTTTTTCAAAACAGGCCGAAGCGTATCAGTTCCTCTCTCAATCCATTCAGTCGTTTGCAGAACCGGTAGACCTCAAGCGGCGGATGGAATCCAACGGATTTTCGAAGGTGTTCGACACTCCGCTCACGCTCGGAACCACGACCATTATGGGCGGGTACAAACCATGAGCAAAACACTCAAATTTTTTGCGGTGTTGATCGCAATCGGTGCGGCAAGTGTTCTTCTGACGCCGGTTCTCGGTCCGTTTCTTCCCATGTTTAAGTTTGAACGAATCTTTAACCGCCTCATCATGATCTTTACAGTGGCTGCGGCGGTTTTGTTTGTCCGTTCGCGTCGATGGTCGCTTGCAGAATGTGGATTTGATTTTTCGTGTGCGTGGCGGCGTCTGCTCGCGTTTGGATTTGCCACAGGCGCGGTCATGGTGTTGGCGATAAGCGTGATTGAAGTGATTTGGGGTCCGCGGTACATCAGACATCCGATGCTGGTTTCTGACATCGTCCAGCGGTTTCTCAAAGGGATGATTTCCGGAACCGTGGTTGGAATCGTGGAGGAATTCTTTTTTCGGGGGTTTATCTTTGTCCAATTGGAAAAGAAGATGAAGACGTGGATAGCAGTCTGCGCGGCCAGCATTTTTTATTCGCTGGTCCATTTTTTAGATAACGGACAAATTTTTATTCCGCAAACCCCGGGAGCAAGAGATGCCCTTCGGCTGCTTGTGGGTTACGTGGAGCCCATTTTTTTTCAGACCGCTCACATTTTGCCGGAAGCCGTCGGACTTTTCTTATTTGGGATATTGCTCACCGTCGCCTTTTTGAAAACTCGGTCGCTTTTTCTTCCCATCGGAATTCACGCCGGCACCGTATTCATGATTAAGTGGGAGGCCTCCTTTGTCCGAAAAGGATATGACGTGTCTGTTCCCTGGTTTGGAAACGCTCCGCATTATGATGGTTCTTTGGAGTGGGCACTGATCATCCTCACGAGCGCGTTTATTTATTGGATCTATCGCACGAAGCGCCAGTCATAGAAAAGTGCCAGGCACCTTTCAAA
>MHFO01000006.1:4177-24288 GCA_001804225.1 Omnitrophica bacterium RIFCSPLOWO2_01_FULL_50_24
TGCGATAATGTGGAATTCAGGGGAAAAATGTCCTTCCATGAATTGATATAACTCCTTGTGTAACAATAGGTTAAAATACATTTTTTTCAGGAGTGTCATGATTTATTTAGACAACAATGCCACGACGAAAGTGGCTCCCGAAGTGCGGGAAGCAATGGAGCCGTTTTACTCGGAGACATTCGGAAATCCGTCGAGTCTTCACTCCTTCGGCAAGGAAGTTCGTCGTTGTGTAGAAGAGGCGCGCGATGACGTTGCCCGCTTGATGGGAGCAGCGCACGGGCGCGAGATTGTGTTTACAAGCGGCGGAACCGAGAGCAATAACACCGCGATTTGCTCCGCCTTGAAATCAGTTCCGAGTCGAAAAACGATTGTCACGACTGAAGTGGAACATTCTTCCGTCCGCGTTTTGGTGCAGAGATTGGGTACGGAAGGATATCATGTCATTTCGGTCAACGTGACGCCGACAGGCGCGCTCGACTTGAATGCCCTTGAGAACGCCTTGACCGGTGACGTTGCGATGGCGTCGATCATGTGGGCAAACAACGAGACGGGCGTTTTGTTCGACCTGGAACAAGTTGCGCAGATCGTAAAGCAGAAAGGGATTTTGCTTCATGTGGATGGAGTTCAGGCGGTAGGGAAAATTCCTGTGGATCTAGCCCGCGTTCCGATTGATTTTCTTTCGTTCTCGGCCCACAAGTTTCACGGTCCCAAAGGAGCAGGCGCGCTGTACGTTCGCGATCGAACTCCGTTTTATCCTCACCTCGTGGGCGGGCGGCAGGAACGCGACCGGCGCGCAGGCACCGAAAACGTGGCCGGAATCATCGGGTTGAGCCGGGCGCTGGAACTTGCGGTATCGCATGTGAAGACAGATGCAACGCGTGTGGCATCTCTCCGCGATCGTTTGGAATCAGCGCTCGCGTCCCAAATTGCGGAAAGTTTTGTGAACGGGAAGTCCGAATCTCGGATTCCGAATACCACCAACATCACCATTCCGGGGATTGAGTCAGAAACATTTCTGATTCGATTGAGTGAACGGGGCATTGCCGCCTCGAGCGGCTCGGCGTGCCTCACGGGAGCGGTGGAACCGTCGCACGTTCTAGCGGCGATGGGCCGGTCACGTCAAGAAGCCCTTGGTTCCGTTCGTTTTAGTTTGAGTCGGTACACCACGTCTGAGGATATTGATTTTACGATTGGCGTCGTTCCGAAATTGGTACGCGAGTTACGGGAATTCAATCAAACCGGTACGGTTGTGTGATGCACGCGGCACGTGAAGCGTCTGAGAACGTCTCCCTCGGGACGGCGTCCGGATTTGAGGGTTTATGATGACAGAACAGGCGATCCTAAAGGCGTTGAGGAACGTTGAAGATCCCGAGCTCAAGAAGGATATCGTGAGTCTCGGTTTCGTCGCGAAGATTCAAATCGACGGCGCGGCGGTCACGGTGGAACTTTCCGTTCCGCCTCCGGCACGTCCGTCGCGTGTCGAGCTCAAGCGTGATTGTGAAAAACGCGTGCGCGAGGTTCCCGGAGTTTCGGCCGTCCGAATTGAACTTCAGACCGATGTAATTGGGCCGCGGCCTGTATCCCCTAGACTTGAAATTTTAAAGGGGGTCCGTTACACGATTGCCGTTGCGAGCGGAAAGGGCGGCGTCGGAAAATCGACGGTGACCGCCAATCTTTCGGCAGCACTCGCCAAGTCGGGACTCCGCGTCGGCCTTTTGGATTGCGATGTCTACGGTCCAAGCATTCCGCTCATGTTTGGGCTTACGGGACGAACGCCCGAAGTGGGAGAAGGCGAAACCCTTTGTCCGATTGAAGCGCACGGGGTCCGAGTCATGTCCATCGGTTTCCTGTCGAATGACAAGTCACCCGTGATTTGGAGAGGCCCCATGGTTCATCAAATGATTCAACAGTTTCTGACTCGGGTGGCATGGGGAGAGCTTGATTTTTTAATGTTGGATTTACCTCCGGGAACGGGGGACACACAGCTGACCCTGACGCAGACCGCCCGCCTTTCCGGTGCTGTTATTGTGACCACTCCTCAGGAGGTGAGCATTGTGGATGCGCGAAAAGGGCTCAAGATGTTTGAGACGGTTCGCGTTCCGGTCGTAGGCGTTATCGAGAATATGAGTTCTTTTTCGTGTCCGCACTGCGGCGAGGTTTCCGAAATTTTCAGCCGCGGAGGAGCTCAAAAATTATGCCGGGAAGCCGGCGTGCCGTTGCTGGGCGAAATTCCGATTGATCCAAAATTGGTTGAGACAGGGGACAACGGGACTCCGATCGTGATCGCTCATCCGGAATCTGAGACGTCCAAAAAGTATCTCAAGATCGCCGAAGCGCTTCGAACTCAAATGGAGTCTCAAACTGTTTCATCCCAAGATGAACCCGTTCACATTCAATGGAGAACGAAGAGAAAATAATTCCGGAACGGATTTGGCAAGCAGACCAAGACACTCTCGCCATTCGATGGCTGGACCGCCACGAAAGCACATACGCAAGTCGTTTTTTGAGGTCCAAGTGTCAATGCGCGGTTTGCGTGGACGAACTGAGCGGCGAGACCCGGCTTCGTCCCGGTAGTGTTGCGGAGGACATTCAACCCCGCGAGCTCGAAAGTGTCGGCCGGTACGGCCTTCGGATTCACTGGAGCGATGGGCACAAAACCGGTATTTACAGTTTTGATTTTTTGCGTACAATCTGCCCTTGTTCGGAATGCAAGGCAAAGGAGACCTAAAGATCATGTCTGAGGTAACGGATCGGATCAAAATTGACTCGATCATACGGGATTTATTAATTGCGCTCGGAGAAGATCCGAGCCGCGCAGGACTTGAGCGGACTCCGGAGCGCGTTGAGGCATCTCTTAAGTTTCTGACGCGCGGTTATCGGCAAGATATCGAGCAAGTCCTGAACGGCGCCATCTTTGAGGAAGATTACGATGAGATGGTGCTGGTAAAAGAGATCGATTTTTTTAGTCTTTGTGAACACCACCTTCTTCCTTTTTATGGGAGAGCGCACGTGGCGTACTTACCTCAAGGGAAAATTATCGGTCTGAGTAAAATTCCGAGGGTGGTGGACGTTTTTTCACGCCGTTTGCAGGTTCAGGAACGCTTGACGAATCAAATCGCCCAATGCTTGATGCAGCACCTCAAACCAAAAGGCGTTGCCGTGGTGATGGAAGCGTTTCACATGTGCATGGCCATGCGGGGTGTTGAGAAAAAGGATTCCTTTGGAGTAACGAGTGCCATGCTGGGGTGCTTCCGGACGGACCCACGATCGCGCTCTGAGTTTTTGAGTTTGATTGGGAAACAGAAGTAAAAGGGAAGAACGATTTAGCGCTGCGCTGTTTTTAGGTCTGCAAGTTCTTTTTCGAGCACTTCAATCCGCTTCTTTAATTTCAAAACCAGCTCCCGCGTTTCGTACGCCCTCAACTGAGCTCCGACTTGCTTGCGCATTTCTTGGTAGGGTCGGGCGGGGGCTCCGATCCAAATTTGCTTGGGAGGAATTTTCTTTCCCGTGGGAAGACCTGCCTGAGCGCCCAGCATCACCTGATCGCCCACTTCACAGTGGTCGCCCAATCCGACGCGGCCGCCCATCGTGACATACTTTCCGATTTTGGAACTTCCGGAAATTCCGACTTGCGCGGACAAACACGTGTGAGCTCCCACTTCTACGTTGTGAGCAATTTGAACCAGATTGTCGATTTTGACACCTTCGTGAATGATGGTGGAACCGATCGTTGCTCGGTCAATGGTGGAGCACGGACCGATCTCGACGTCGTTTTCGATAACGACGTTTCCGACTTGGGGGACCTTGGCTTGTTTGGCACCGTCGAACACATATCCAAATCCGTCGGAGCCGATCACACAGCCGGCGTGAATCGTGACTCCGTTCCCGACTTGGGTTTTGGGGTACAGCATACAATAGGGATAGATGACGGATTGTTTGCCGATCGAAACCTCCCGATCGATGTAGGCGTGTGACCGGACCGCCGAACCGTCTCCGATCGTGACGTGGTCTCCGATGAAGGCGAATGGTTCTATGGTTACCTGCTTTCCCAGCCGGGCAGTTTTGGAAATGACGGCTTGTTCAGAAATCGTGCCGGGAAACGGGTGCGGCGGATGAAACAGGGAAAGCAAAACAGCCCAAGCCAACTTTGGATGTTTTGACACAATGACGGGTTTTGTAGAGGAATGAATCCCCTCGGGCACAATCAGCGCGGCGAACTCCTTATGTTCAACTTCTTCGAGCTTTTTGGGGTCTGTAATAAAGGTAAGATGACCGGCGGCAGGGAGGTCAACGCTTGTGATCCCCTTAATTTTAAGAGACCCGTCTCCTAATACCTTACCCTGAATTAAAGCGGCTAGTTCTTGAAGTGTTTTTTCCATGACGTCGAGGTATTTTAGGGACGCTTCCCACCGTTGTCAATTTAAACCAAAGATGCCGATCATTTTTTCATGTGTTTGACTTTTCCTCGGAGTTCAGGCATACTTACCGTCGTCATGAACAACGGGAACCTCATCTCGATTTTGAAAACAAGCTTTATGCCACGCTTGGCGTGGTGTGCTTATCGTGTGTCCACCGATAAGCATGGCCGAGTTACAACGGCCGTGGGCTTGGGAGGTTTCGGCGCCCGTTAAGTAGTCAACGTTATTGATTCAAGTTCTCTTAAGCCCATTGCCGTAATTCGGTAATGGGCTTTTTTATTTCCCTCTCCCTCTGGGAGAGGGAAATCCTAGAATAAAGGTGCTTGAAATTCTTGATGAAAGGAGGAAAATAAAATGGTTCCGGCCACGAATTTTAGGTCGATCTTTCAGATCGGAAAACGGAAATCGAAGCACGCGGTAAAAGTGACGGCGCTCTTGTATCTCAAAGAGGCGCTTTTGAAAGAGAGGTACGAAGAATGTCCGCTCATGATTACGATTGCAAAGGAGTTCGGCGCTCAGGATTTCGAGATCCGAAATTTGCTGGAGGACCGGAGAAGAAGTCCTGTATGAAGGTTCTTCCGCCGGCCATCGGTTGCAAAAACAGGTTGGGACGCCGTACTGATGAAAAAAGTTCATCCCATGGTTGATCTCAAATCTTTGCAGGGGAAAAAATGCAAGCCGTGCGAGAAAGGGGTTCCCCCTTTTTCCAAGGAAGAGGCGGAGCTCTATGTCCGCGCGTTGCCGGATTGGCACCTTGCGAGCGACGGAAAAACCATAGTTCGCGATTTTCTGATGAAGGACTTTCTTTCGGCTGTCGACTTGATTCAACGCATTGCTCAGATTGCCGAAGCGGAGGATCATCATCCGGACGTTCATCTGACCGGATACCGCAAACTGCGCATTGAACTGGGCACTCATTCGATCGGCGGGCTCTCGGAAAACGATTTCATTTTAGCCGCAAAGATTGATCCTCTTCCCAAAGCTTTGAAATAACCTCCTTAAGTCTCTTCAGCTTTGCTCCGATCTTATTAACCTAAATCTGGATTTGCCGTTTTTGTCCTCTTTCTTAACGGGGGAAAGACATCACCCGAAGAACGCCGAGGGGTCCATTTGAAGAAGGGGTGTAATGTGAAAAATCCGCGAGCAAGCTTTCTTCGTCTTTATTTTTTGGGAGGTCTCCTCGTACCGGTCCTATTTGGATGCGCGACCCACGGACCCATGGCGCCGCCTGTGCCGACGGAGATCGTTTCCGGTTCTTCTCTTTCCGGCGCGGCTTTGTTTGCTCCTCGGGATCTCTACCATGAAGTTGCTCCGATGGAAACCTTGTGGAGAATCGGAAAAATGTACGGGGTCGGACAAAAGGAAATTATCCGGGCGAACAAACTGAGCAATCCCGAGTCCATTCATGTAGGTCAGAAACTCCTAATTCCAAACGCTCAGCCCTTGAGGCCGGTGATTCCGCTTTATCGCACGCGTTCCTGGCAATACATTGTCATCCACCACAGCGCGACCCATCAGGGAAATGCCCTAACCATTGATGTGTCACACCAACGCCGCGGTTTTGAACAAGGAATGGGATATCATTTTTTAATCGATAACGGAACGCTTGGGAAACGAATGGGTCAGATTGAAGCTGGACCCAGGTGGATCAAGCAGGAAGACGGTGCCCACGCCAATGCGGCTGGGATGAATCAGTATGGCATTGGAATCAGTTTGGTCGGGAATTTTTCAAAGGAACGGGTTCCCGATGCTCAGATGGAATCACTCGTTTTCTTAGTCAGTACGCTTCAGGCGCATTACCGTATTCCGTTAAGTCATGTGATCCGCCATTCGGATGTTCCGGGAAAGAATACGGAATGTCCGGGTATTTATTTTCCTTGGAACTCGTTTAAACGCGAGCTCCAAAAAGTAGCTCGATCCTGAACCCATTGCTTTCCAGCGGTTTCGACGGCGATGGAACACCATTCTTAGGGAGGTAGTGAAACGTGAAAGATTCGGCTTTTAAGCCGGGTGTTACCGCTCAAAGACTTTACCTCGTTGCCCCAGCGTTTGTCCTATTGGGTTTTGTCTGGATGTGTTTGGCAAATCGTTTATCTCCTGTCTTGGCGGCCGATTTTCTTTTCAACTTAACGCGCTATTCGGAACCGGAATTTCTGACGTTTGACGAATTGGTCGAAGTCTCTAAAAATCTAAATCCTGCGGGCCCTTTAAGAGAAAAATTGAGAAAGCTTTGGACGACACCTGTCATCAGCAACGAAGCGTATTACCGCGGAGCGCGGCCCAAGACACATCAAGACAATCGATTGGGATCGTTTATGCGCGTTGCGACTTGGAATATCGAAAAGTCGTTTCACATTGAAGACGCACGGATCGCTTTTACGGATCCAAACGGGTACCGGCGTCTCATGGATCCCGATAAAGCTTCGCCCGCCTCTGAGGAATACCGCGAAGCTGTCGAGCAGCAAGCGCTGCTCGCAGACGCCGATGTGATTTTACTTCAAGAAATGGATATCGGAGTGAAGCGGTCGGGTTATGTCGATGCGGCGCGCACGTTAGCCGAGGCACTCGACATGAATTACGCGTACGGGCCGGAGTACCTTGAAGTGGATCCGGCCTATTTGGGAATCGAAACCATTGCGCTTGAAGAAGGCAGTCACGATCAGGAGGCGATGGATTATTATGTGGTCGATCAGACGCGCTACAAGGGGGTGTTTGGTTCTGCGGTGTTGAGTCGGTATCCGATTAAATCCGTGACTGTCTTTCCGCTGAAAAATCAGGGCTATGATTGGTACCACGGAGAAAAAGAGCGGTTAACTTTTTTTGAAGAATCCCGCCGGTTTGGCGCTAAAACGATTTTTAGTTCGGCTCTCCATCGTGAAATAAAGGTAGGGAACAGAATTTTGATGAGGGTGGATCTAAGCGTTCCCGGACTTCCGGAGGATACGCTTACGGTAATCAACATTCATTTAGAGATCAAATGCCTTCCGAAAGCGCGCGATGCGCAGATCCAGGAAATCTTACAGTACATCCGACCGATCAAACATCCGGTGATCATGGCCGGAGATTTTAATTCCGCTCCCGGCGATTTGAGCCCGACCTCCGTTCTTCGCGAAATGAAACGAAAAGCAAAGGATCCTACCGTATGGTTTACGGAAGGGGTGAGGCAGCTGGCTCCCAACGCCCTGTTGGTCAATGCGACCCGGACGGTTTCAAACGTGACCAAGAACTTTCAAAATCCGACGGCACGCCACATTCCGGTGATCGCGCCCAATGAAACGTCGAAATTATTCAAAAGCATCGAAAACTTTAGGTTTGATGACGGTACCGCGTTTGACTTTCGCGGGGACGCGTCTCGTTCCGTCAAGGGTAAGGACGGGTACCTCTCCAATGCAAATCAGCGCGACCGGTTGGGATATAAAACCACGTTTGAGCTCAGGCGGACCATCGCCGAAGTGATCGGAAAGTACCGCTTGGATTGGGTTTTTGTTAAATCTTTTTTAAAGGATCCGCGGGATACCAAAAGTTTGTATCGGTTTTCGCCGCACTTTGGCCGGACGCTCGAAGAAATGAATACGATCTTAAAGACTCAAATTTCGGATCATCATCCGAACATCGTGGATCTTCCGTTTGACGAGCCCGTTTTGTAGGGGCGGCTCTTGTGGTCGCCCCATTCGGGCGGGCCTTGCCCGCGCCTCTACATTGCGTAGCTTTAAAAAAGATTGTTTTTTAATTTTGTTCTTAAAGGAAGTCTTGGTATAATGCACCCCACGATTGAAACGTTGATGTAAAACGTTTGCGTGTGTGGTGGTAAAATTAATAGACCGTGTACGATCAAGGAGGAAACAATGGCGAGACAGCCCAATGCAGCATTTATGAAGGCGTTAACCCCCAGTGCAGAGCTTGCGAAAGTCGTGGGGTCTTCTCCGCTGCCGAGAACTGAAGTGACGAAGAAGTTGTGGGCATACATCAAGAAGAATAATCTTCAAGACTCGAGCAACAAACGAAACATCAATGCGGATGCGACACTCAAATCGGTTTTTGGCGGCAAGAGCTCTGTGAATATGTTTGAGATGACGAAACTCGTCGCCAAACATCTGAGTTAATCCAGCGCCATCAAGTAGTTCAAATCATATCCATTGAAAGAGATGTAATGGTGAGCCGGCTACCTTGCTGAAGAGTAGGGAAGCCGGCTCGCTTTTTATCCGCCTACGCACCTGCCCGCCATCTGGCAGGCGGGGTTGAATGCGTTGGACGGATCCTCCGAAGCTTTAGCGAAGGAGGATTACAATTTGTTTGTGATCGGAGAAACGAATGGCACGGGCAAGCATCGGAAAAGCGATTCATTGTGTTGCGAAGGATGAAACAGGACTTTTGGGCCGCGTTGTGGTGGCGATGGCACAAAAGAACGTGTTCATTCTTCATTTGTCCGCGTACACGGTAAGTGAGATAGGTTATCTTGAGCTTGTTACGAAACCTGAAGATTTTGATCGAGCCATTGCCGCAATATCGTATTTCATCCCGAAAATCGAAGAACGAGAAGTGCTCATCGTCGAATTTGAAAATAAAGTGGGCACCCTTGCCGAGGTCGCAAAGATTTTAGGCAACCACAACATCGGCATTCGCTACGTTTATGGCACCAGTGCAGACGGTTTCAAAATCGTAGGTGTTTTTTCGACCGAAAACAACCGCCGGGCGTGTGAACTCATTAACGGCAGTTCTGAGTAAGTTTTATTTTTGAAGTTCCCGCAGTTTCCCTGCCGATTCTAATACCAAAAAATAATTCTTGACAGAACCCCAGTGTTAATTAAGATAGTGTCTCATTGAGACATTGTCTCATTACGAAAAGGATGCCAGAGATGTACAAAGCCAAAGACATTGCGTTCCAGAAGTTGCTCGTTGAGCGAGGCCTCAAATATACGTACGAGCGAAGATGTATTTATGATGAAATTCTCGGAATCAACAAGCACTTTGACGCAGAGAAGCTTTATGGGCGCTTTAAAAAGCGCGGCGACCGCATTTCACGCGCAACGGTGTACCGAACCATTCCTCTTTTACTTGAAGCCGGAGTGATTCAAAAATCCGCAGGTGACGGGAAAGGTGATTTTTTTGAAAAGACCGCTTTGAAAGGCCATCACGACCATATGATTTGTATGGAGTGCGGAACCATTATTGAGTTTCAGTGTGACCGAATCGAAAAAGCTCAAAACGAAATGTGTGCCAAGCATAAGTTTCAACCCTCCTTTCACGATCACCGGATTTTTGGACTGTGCGCGGAATGTCGGTAGGAATACGATGAATTTGGACTGTTTAACAAGAAAACGGATTTGGGAAGTGGATTGCCTTTCGGTCGATGCGTCGATTGCCGCTTCTTTTGATTGGCGGGATTTGGTGAATTTGCTTCAAAGTGCGGGGCATCGTTTTGATTTTGATATGCCGGAAGCGCTTTTAGAAATGGAAGTCCAAAACCTCATCCATCGTTATTGCCACAGCGAAAATGCCGTTTCGCTTCGGGTTGAATCGCTGCTGAATCAATGGCACGGCGAAACCATCCGCGAACTTACCGAGATGAGCGTGGATGAGATTTGTCATTTCGTCATGCACTTGGACTGCAGCCGCAACCTCAATTTAGAGGCGTTTTTTTGGGCGCTTGGTTCTGATGATCGTGATCGCTTAGATTGCGTCCGACGAAGACTTCATCAGCACGTTCAAATTTTCTTGATTCGCAATCACGTGAAATCAAGTGAGGGAAGAGAGGTTTAGAAATGTATCAAGCATTTATGGTGGTGTTGCGTGAAGGGTTCGAAGCGTTTTTGATCGTGGCCATTATTTTAGCGTATCTCCATAAGACCGTTCAGACCCGTTTGGTGCGGGCTGCCTTGTGGGGAATTGCGGGTTCTGTGGTGCTGAGCGGTTTTCTCGGTTGGATTTTATGGCTTACTCAAGGTGCCAACCGGCCGCTTTGGGAAGGAATTTTTGGAGTGGTCACGGTCATTTTGGTAGGAGCTTTGGTCGCTCACATGTGGCGCGTAGGCCCCAAACTGAAAGAGCAAATGGAACGGCGGCTTGCTCACATGACGGAGATTTCGACCGGTCAGACATCGTTTTTGGGCGTGTTTGTCTTTACGCTTTTTATGATCACTCGCGAAGGGATGGAAACAGCGCTTCTCCTTTTTCAAATTCACGAGCCAAAGATCGTGACGGGCATTGTCCTCGGAATTTTCGGAGCCGGTGCCATGGCCTATGTGTGGTACCGATGCGGCTACCTCGTGAATCTGAAACATTTTTTTCGAGTCACGGCAGTTTTTCTTCTTCTGTTTACGGTTCAAATTTCGGTTCAAGCGTTTCATGAATTTACGGAAGCCGGCATTTTTCCAAACAGCGAAGCGCTTCATGTGGCGAGCGAACCTTATTCCATGGAAGGAGTTTATGGCAAGTGGTTTCAATGGTTGTCGTTTTTGTTTTGTGGCGGCTGGCTGATTGGGGTTTGGTTTTTGGAGCGGGTTCGAAACGGTCGCGAACCTAAGACAGCGCTTTTCGATTCAGAGGGCAGCACCCGCCCCGACGTTCTTTCGGAAGGTGTCCCACGGTCCTGAATTTAATCCGCGCAGCGAACGTACAGTAAAAATTTAATATCGATTCAACTCACCAAAACAAAAAAGGAGCAGCATGATGAAGAAATATCTTTATGTCGCGTCGGTTTTTACGTTTCTTTTGTCTAGTTCAGCCGTGGTGTACGCCGAAGTTTCGGATCCGAACCTGGAAATTCAATCGCTTAAGAAAGCGTTTGAGAAACTTCAAGCCGAATATGGAGCAGAGATTCAGAGTCTGAGGGCGCAAGTTAAATCCTTAAAAGAGCACCAGGAAGAAACGGTGATTCGGGCCGTTGATGAGAGAGTAGGTGAGGCAGTCGAGAAAAAGCTTTCAGGCGTGGATTATGTGGGCAGGTACGAAGGGCCTTTTCAAAAAGGCGGTCTCATTTATCGAAATCCATCCGGCTTTGGAAATGTGAGTGTCGGCGGTTATGTCGATCATGAATTCGAAAACTTTGAGAACACCAATTCGACCTTTGACCAGCACCGTTGGATCATCAACATCGGAGCGGAACTGGCGAATCGGCTCAGATTTTACTCCGAATATGAAATTGAACACGGCGGCACCGACGCTGCGGGAGGCGGCGAAGCACATGTAGAACAGGCCTGGATGGATTATTTAATTAAAGACTGGATTAATTTCAGGGCCGGAGCGCTGCTTGTTCCGTTCGGCAGATACAATCTCTATCACGATTCTGATTTACAGGATTTAACGGACAGGCCGCTCTTAAGTCGGGACGTGATTCCGACGACGTGGACGGAATCGGGAGCCGGTTTTTACGGCGAGTTCTATCCCAAGATCGGAACGTTCGAGGATTTGAAAGTCGCTTATGAGACGTATGTGATGAACGGTTTGAACAGCGGATTTTCCGATACCGGCTTGGGAGGTGCGCGCGGGAGCATTGAGTCCGACAACAACAACAGCAAGTCTTGGGTCGGAAGAGTGGTGGTAAGTCCCGCCATCGGCCATGAACTTGCCGTTAGCGGATACACGGGAAAGTTTAATCAGAGCAACGATCTTATTAACGGAATCGGCCTTGATTTTCTTTCCACGTGGGGCCCCTTGGAACTTTTGGGCGAGTATGCTTTTTTTGATATTGACAGCCCCGCTGCCGGCACGGCTCTTCCGGAACGAGCGACCGGTTTTTATCTGCAGGGAAATTATCACTTCTGGCCGCACGTCCTTGACCAAACCTTTCTGGGCTCCGGCTTTGACAATCCAACCTTTACCTTCGTAACTCGGTTGGGTTTGGTGGAAATCGAAGACGACAATGATTTAACCACCGGGGACAACAGTGAAGGCAGATTGACGTTTGGATTGAATTATCGGCCCGTTGAAAGCTGGGTCCTCAAATTGGAGTATCAGATCAACAGCAATCACAACGAAAACCTGGAACGGGGCGGTAACGATGGTTTCATCGCTTCGGTCGCGATGGGTTTTTAAACCCCAGGAGCGGACGGGAACGTGAAGATGGAAGAAGAAGAAGTCAGAGAACGTGATTTTACGTGCGAGGTAGAGAGAGCCGCGAAAAAACGGCGGCACTCCTTGAGAAGCGAAGTGTTCCCAAAAGGGCTGTATCGGTTCCCGGGACTTCGGGGTGCTCCTTTAAGTTTTCGGCTCTTAGCGAGCGTACTCCTCTGTCTTCTTGGCGTGAGTTACCTCGTTTTGCTTGCCAGCATCGGATCCGATACGGAGATGAAAATGGCGAACATTGTTGAGGCCTACCGCACTTTTACGACCACGGAACTTTTGGAGCATACCTTCAAGTATCTGCCGTGGTTCATTGGGACGTTCGGCGCGACGCTCACTTTGTTTTGCCTGAGCTCCTACCCGGAAAAGCTAAAACTGTTTTTCGTATGTGCCGTGCCTATTGCCATTCTTTCAGACATGGGTTCTATGTGGCTGATTCGTGCTCACGCTCTCTTCGGTTGGCAGCTCCTTGCATCAGGATTTTTTTTAGCACTTTGTTTCGTCACTCTGTTCGCATTAATTCAGAGAGATTTGTGGTAGAAAATCTTGCCTTGCCAATTTTTGTCTTTTGTCGTTGACGCGGCAACATCACGATCGGTACAATCCGTGATTTTGGAACCCTTGTTTTAAAAACGATCGAGGACCCGTGTGGTCTTTAAAATACTGTTCGTCACCCTGCTCGTTTTCGTTACCTCTGCTCCCGTTGGTTTTGCCCATCGTCCTTTTGCAACGGAAGACGCCGGCACGTTAGATCCGGGTCGCTTTGAACTTGAAATCGGTCATGACTACATCGAACACGGTGACGGCGACCGGTCTGTTTCGGGAACGTATACGGTCAATGCAGGCGTTCTCGAAAAATTAGAAATGGATTTTACTGTTCCCGTCACTTATTACCTGCGTCAAGATGATTTGACGGAACGCGGCTTGAACGATTTAACCTTAGTGGGCAAATACAGGTTGTTGGATGAAACCGCCGCGTTGCCTGCTTTAACGGCTGTCGGTTCTGTCACTTTCCCCACAGGCGACTCTGACAAAGGACTAGGCAACTCAAAAACGAATTATCAATTGCTCGCCGCCCTCACCAAAACGATCGGAAGGGTAACGATGCACGGCAACGTCGGATGGGATTTTCTCTCCGATGAAAAGGATCAAGTGCTCGTCCGCGGGGGTTTTGCTTACGAGTTCTTACCCAAGTGGCACGTCTTAGGTGAGTGGGAAGCTGCGTCTGATTTTGATTCCGATACCGATAACGAGACTTCGGGTCTTTTGGTTGGATTTCTGTGGTTTCCAAATCCGAAGTGGATGTGGGACGCAGGAATTCGATTCGGCACGGTTTCCGAAGAAGATAATTTTGTCATCACAAGCGGTCTCACCCTTGCTTTTTAAAGACGACGGCCCAATTTAGAAAACCGCTTGATTTGACAGAAGCGATTTCTGGAGGTAAAAAACATTCCATGCGGTACATAAAACAAGCGGCCATCTCGGCAATCGGTTTGGCCGCTTTCTTGTTGTTCCGGCCCATCGAGGCCGTCTATCATTATTGGTCCAAGTGCATTTCTGGAGAAATCAGCACGGCAAGAATGGTCTGGACGGAAGAGGCGTATGCCGAAGTCCTGATCAGTTCAGCAGACGCGCTCCAGATTCTTTTGCCCCACGCAGACCAACGCACCGAGGAAATTCATCGCCTCACGGATGAACAAGTGAAAACTATCGAACGCCGAGCGCACGTAACATTTGATCCTGAGTTTTCGCGCGAGTTTCACTTCCACATAGGTCGAAGCAACGGAGTTGTGACTGCGTATGCGGTTGAAGACACGGTCCACGGGAAATGGGGACCCATTCGGTACATGATTATTTTTGATCCGGCAGGGAAGGTACTGGATGTGATCGTGCTGGAGTACCAGGAAAAGCGTGGCCGGCCGGTGGCAGAGCGCCGTTTCTTGAAACAATTTGTCGGGAAAAAGGCCGGTGACAACGTTCGTCTTAATAAAGACATACGCAGTGTGACGGGTGCATCTATGTCTTCAGGCGGGATGGCCAACGGTATTCGGAAAATGATCCACGTATTTGGAGAGCTTTATGGTTCTCAGTCCTAGTGGTTTGAGTAGAGACAGAGCTTGCATTCGCCGGGTGCGGTATGTGATGGGCACTTTTGTGGAAATTGAGGTTGCTTGCGAACATCAGCCGCAAGCCGCGGATGCGATCGAAGCGGCATTTTCTGAGTTCAGACGGCTTGAAGGACTTTTGAGCAAGTTTATTCCCGACAGCCCGGTCGGGCAGGTGAACCGGTTCGGAAGCGGTCATCCGGTTGAAGTGCCGCGGGAAATGTTTGACCTTACGGAACGCGCTGTGCGTTTTTCGGAGAAAACCTCGGGAGCATTTGACATTACCGTGAATCCCCTCATGGAACTGTGGGGAACGGCGGAGATGAAGGGCATTCTTCCGCGCGATGAGGAAATGGTGTCGACGCTTGCGAAAGTCGACACACAGCATCTTTTGCTTTCAGCCGAGGACAGCACCATCGGTTTTAAAGCGCCGGGCTGCCAGATCGATTTTGGCGCGATTGGCAAAGGGTATGCCATGGATCGGGCCGTTGAGGTTTTAAAACGTTACGAGGTAACTCATGCACTCGTGAATGCGGGAGGAGCTATATCCTGTTTGGATGAGTATCCTTCTGCGATTGGTATTCGAAATCCGTTGGATGCTGAAGATTTGCTTGCGAGTGTTACGCTTCAAAATAATTCCGTCGCGACTTCTGCGAGCGGAGAACGATTCTTTCGTATCGGCGGTGATCGGTACAGCCATGTGATCGATCCCAGAACCGGCAATCCGGTACATCATCATCTCGTGAGCGCTACGGTTATCGCAGATACCGCTGAACTTGCCGATGTGTTTTCCACGGCAGTGTTCGTTCTTGGTTTGAACCGCGGGATGGATCTGATTGAAGCAACAGAGGGTTTGGAAGCAGTTCTCCTAAGAGGTTATTCGAGTCCTTTTGAGGTCCATATTTCTTCCGGCCTGAAAGAAACCTCCCGCACCACTCCTACCAACTTCTAATCCAACCCTGATTAAGTTGCAGGGAGATGCCTTCAAGAGAAGACAAAAAGGGATTATTTTGGGACATTTTTGTTGTTACCCCGTCTAAATCTTTCCTCAACAGTAAGTTTTAAGCGATTCCCAGATAAATTTTAAAGAGAAAATTGATTTTCTTTTGAAAGTTGCACGGATATTGCTTTAACCATCGCCAACAGGTTTGAAAATGCCCCATCTGATTTTGGGGCATCAGGGTTTGATGTATAGTTTTAAGCAGTCCAGGCCTTTTTTGGAAGAAAGGAGTTTTGAATGGATCCGAAAATAATGGCTGATACGTTATGGACACTCATAACCGCTATGCTCGTTTTTTTTATGAACATGGGGTTTGCCTGTGTCGAAAGCGGTTTTGCGCGAAGTAAAAACTGTGTGAACATTTTATCGAAGAACTTTATCGTGTTTGCAATCTCTACGGTGGCATTTTGGCTTATCGGTTGGGGGTTGATGTTCGGAGACGGTAATAGTTTATTTGGAACGAACGGACTCTGGATGATTGGAGGTGCCGACAACAGCCCGGAAACAGGGGATGCGTATCAGGGAGCGTACAGCGCCATTGCATGGACAGGCGTACCTCTCCTCGCGAAATTTTTCTTCCAGCTTGTGTTTGCCGGAACGGCGGCGACCATTGTTTCGGGAGCAGTAGCAGAGAGAATTAAGTATATTTCGTTCATCCTTTTTTCTTTCTTGCTGGTGGCCTTTATCTACCCTCTTTCAGGACACTGGATCTGGGGTGGCGGCTGGCTGGCGGGTTTGGGAATGTGGGATTTTGCGGGCTCAACAGTCGTCCACTCGGTCGGAGGATGGGCAGCTTTGGCGGGTGTTATCGTTTTAGGACCGCGCCTCGGAAAATTTGGCGCAGATGGCAGTATTAATGCTATTCCCGGACATAATCTTGCGCTCGCAACGATTGGAGCGTTCGTTTTATGGCTCGGATGGTTCGGTTTTAATCCGGGCAGCACAATGGCTGCGGATCCGGGTTTGATCGCTCATATTTGTGTGACCACCAATATGGCCGCGGCTACCGGCATTCTTGGCGCAACGATAACGTCGTGGCTGTTGTTGAAGAAGCCTGATCTCGGCATGACCATTAACGGTTGTTTGGCCGGCCTTGTGGCCATCACGGCTCCGTGCGCGTTTGTCGGAGTAGGAAGTTCGGCCATCATCGGTCTTCTTGCCGGGATTATTGTGGTGCTCGCGGTCATCATGTTTGATAGAATTCGAATCGATGATCCGGTCGGAGCGCTTTCAGTCCACTTGGTCAATGGCGTGTTTGGTACCCTGTGCGTCGGTTTATTCGCCCAGGATTGGGTGAGCCCGGGAACGACGGGGAACGGCTTGTTTTTTGGCGGTGGAACAGCGTTATTAAGATCACAAATCATCGGCATTGCAGCGGTCGGCGCGTTCGTTTTCTTAGCTGCGCTTCTTTTTTGGTCGTTGATTAAGGCCACGATCGGTCTTCGTGTCAGTTTGAAAGAAGAGATTGAAGGCCTTGACATTGGAGAGCACGGAAACTTTGCCTATCCGGATTTCAGCATTCGGAAAGCATGGTTTTCGGCAACTCACGGCGGTCCCGCTTCGAATTCCGGGCACGTCAGTTCAAGAGTGCGAGAAGAGGTGCTTACATGAAAAAGATAGAAGCCATTATTCGTCCCGAAAAGCTTGAAGCTGTTCGGAACACCCTTGAGAGTTCCGGTTATCCCGGGATCATGCTTACCGAGGTTCAGGGACACGGTAAGCAAAAAGGGTTCACCCAGCAATGGCGCGGGGAAGAATATCGGGTGGATCTTTTGCCTAAGATCAAACTCGAGATTGTCGTCAACGATGAGGATGTCAAACGAATCATTGATGCCATCATCAGTTGTGCAAAGACCGGTCAAGTAGGCGACGGGAAAATTTTTGTCTACGACGTGGTGGAAGCCATCCGGATTCGCACACGGGAATCCGGCAAAGTCGCTGTTTGATTGCCGCGAGCTTTTCAAACTAGCTTCAAAGGGGAGAGAGGCGTTATGGGCTGCAAGTCCATAGCGCCTCTTTTTTGTATTTGCACAGCCGCGCCATCCGGTGATTGATTCATGTGCTATAATCCGCTCTTTCATTCGAGAGACTATGCATGGCGAGCAACCGGTTCAAACACAGTACGATCACTTGGCGGATTACTATGACCTTCGGTGGAGAACTTATATTAGTTCTTCGCTTGCGGCTTTGATACGCCGTCTCCGTTTAAAAGGGAACGAACGAGTCTTGGACGTTGGCGCTGGGACAGGCGCTCTTGAGGAGTTGCTTGTGAGCCGTTATCCATCTTTGGACATAACGGGGATAGATCTTTCTAACGGCATGCTGGCAAAGGCGCGAACGAAACTCAAACCATATCCGAGTGTCAGATTCCAAGCCGCGGACGTTTCCAACCTTCCTTTTCAGGATGGGCACTATGATCTTGTGGTGTCTGCGAGTGCCTTCCATTATTTTGATGATCCGGATCGAGCGCTTACGGAAATGCGGCGCGTTTTGAAGAACGAAGGAACCATCGTGATTCTGGATTGGTGCAAGGACCATTGGACGTGCCGGTTGTTGGATCTTTGGCTGCGTGCCGTTCAGACGTCCTATCGCGGGTGTTACCGGATTCGGGAACTCGCATCAAAAATGGAGCGTGCCGGTTTTCAAATTCAATCTAAACTGAAATTTCAAATTTCGTTTTTTTGGGGCTTGATGCTTCTTGAAGCAAAAAAATGAATTGGTGAGTATCTTTCAAACGTTCGGTGAAATCATTTCAGTTTTGCACGGAATTTGCTAAAATAGCATCCTTTCCGGAGGGACCATGGATCACTTGGATGCAGCACAAATCATTCACTACATTTTGACGCCGGCGGTCATGATTTCCAGTTCGGCCTTGTTTCTCTTGGGCCTTCAAAATCGATTGTCCAATCTGTTTAGCCGGTTCCGGGCTCTCAATCATGAACGGCGGTCGCTCAGCCAGATGGCTTCCCGAAGTGCAAAAGACAATGAGCGGCTGGATAATGTTGTCCTCCAACTTGACCGGTTGATGAGACGCGTCCGATACGTTAAAAACGCCGTTATTTGTTTGTATTTAGCCGTTGTTGCTTTTATCGGGACGTCGCTCTGCCTTTTTTTAACGAGGTATGCATTTCTGCCGCTTGTGAAAACAGCGCTTTTTATTTTTTTTGCCGGCCTTTTGTTTATGCTTCTGGCTCTCGTGTTGCTTATCAGTGAAGTGACCATTGCCTATTACATTCTTCGGTTGGAACAACGTTCTTGAATCCAAACATAAACCGTTTAACGATGGGTAGAAAATCATGAAGGGATTGGGACTTGTGGAACAGATCGCATTGGTTGCGGCCATTGTATTGCCGTTATGGAATATTCCGCTCGTGGTGCGGATTATCAAAAGAAAATCCTCAGAAGACTTTAGTCTTGCTTGGGCCTTTGGCGTGTGGACGTGTTTTGTCCTGATGGCACCACAAGCGTTTTTTTCACCCGATCTGGTATGGCGGGTTTTTAACATGGTGAATCTCGTCCTTCTGACATTGGTCGTTTTGGTTGTTGTTCTATATCGCAAAAGATAGCGAACCTCCTAGAAAATTTTCTCTTTACCATCTTCATTTAAAAATTTATAAAGACCTTCCTTTTGGTTGAATGTTTGTTTCACAACTTGCATTTTCCATTTAAAGAGGCTATGCTTGCGATAAAAATAACGCGCGAAGGTCTTCATGACAAAGTTCAAGCAAAATAAATTGATTTCCTGCATAAACATCATACTGCTTCTGATCGCCGTTGCGTTCGTTGCACCCCATACGGCTCAAGCCAATCAAAGCTCCGAGTCTTCAGTTCTTGAACGGCCTTTGGAATTAATCAAAGAAGGCCGAACCCAAGCAGCGGTTTCCGAGCTCGAAACCATCGTTGGAAATAACCCTCAGGATCAACAAGCCCGCTCTCTTCTTGCTGATTTGTATGTCACTCAAAACAAAACATCGAAGGCGGAAAAAAACTATAGCAAAGTGATCAAAATGAATCCGAATAATGCTCAAGCGTACAACAATCTGGGAATTGTTTATTTGAAAGAAGGCAAGACTAAAAAAGCAATGGACCATTTTCGGTTGGCGATCGAAAAGGACCCCAAGCTTGCGGAAGCTCATTACAATTTAGGTGAAGCGGCTTTAATCGCTGGAAAGTCAAAAATTGCAGCAGACTATTTTCAAAAAGTATTGAATCTCAATCCAAAGGATAAATCCGTTCACGGCAAATTAGGGGTTGCCCTTGCGCAATCCGGCGCCATCTCGGAAGCTCTCCCGCACTTTAAAGAAGCCATTCAGGCAGACCCTGCCGATTTCCAAAGTCGGAATGATTTGGGTTTTGCCTACTTGAACTTGGGAAAACCGGATCAAGCGTTACCGCAGTTTCAGGAAGTATTGAAATCTCACCCCGATAGTACGATGGCCCATTTTGGGCTTGGTCTTTCCCTAAAATCTTTGGGGAAATCGGAGGAAGCTATCCAAGCATTCAAGAAAACTCATGAATTCAGTCCGA
>MHFO01000007.1 GCA_001804225.1 Omnitrophica bacterium RIFCSPLOWO2_01_FULL_50_24
CTCATCGGTTGAAGGTCCTCCAAATATTAGAACCGTGCGGTGCGCGGTGATGATCCACACATTCTTCGCCTGTCCCGATATAGTAATTGCCGGCACCGGTTCCGTGGGGAACGCCGCCGAGATTTCCGGTGGCCGTATTGGTGTTCGATTGCCAATGGCAGCGCAAACATAACGCATGGTCATCAGCAACCAGCAATTTGTTATAAACGCCGCCGTGAGGTTCGTGGCAAATTTGACAACCTTCACGCATCGCATCGTGCTCAAACACAAACGGGCCTTTCATTTCTTTGTGGCACTTAAAGCATTTTTCATCCTGCCGTTCCAGAGAAGTAACGGACCGAACGGCCCGGCCGGTGCTGTGAATGTCGTGGCAGTCCGTGCACGCCATTTGCCCTTCGGGAACGGGATGGTGGTACTGAAGTTGAAATTGCACTTTCTTATCCGTGTGGCAGGAAAAACAATTTTCTGCGGAATAGCGGACGATTTTGGATTTGTCTCCGCCGCCGTCCACGTGAAGACTCCCGGGCCCGTGACAGGATTCGCACGCTTCACCGACGATTTTCTCCCCTTCTGCGATGCTCGATCCGTAATGAGATTCCAGCCGGTACCGCTTCGTGATTTGCTCATGGCACGCCGAGCACGTTTCCATTCCGACATACTCAGCTCCCTTAAGATTTGGGGATTGAGAAACGACTTGATCCGCTTGTAGATTGAAGGAGAAGAAAATGAAGGCAAGTAAACCGGCGGCGAGAACCGAAAAGAAAACCTGAAGTTTGAGTTTCATCGTTTTGGATTATCGATCTACAAAGAACCAAACTAAAGCGGCGGTTTTAAACTAATGTCATAAATGAGCAAAGTGTGCTCACTTTCGTACCAAACCAATGTGATGCTCGTCGTGCAAATCGAACTCTAGAACAGCTTATCGGGCTGGATAATAGCAAGCTGGAGTGCAATGGGCAATTCAATAATTTTGATTAAACTGATCAAAACAATTGCATAATCAATTTTGTGTCAGCAACCCAATTCGTGCTCCGGAGCACGAATTGGAATTCAACAAAAGCAGGGAACGGGCATGCCTGTTCCCTACAACTTCGTGCACGTTAAATAAGCGTCGACGGCGCGCGCAGCGCCGCGGCCTTCATTAATGGCCCAGACCACCAAGCTCTGGCCTCTGCGCATATCTCCGGCCGAAAAGACACCTTTGATATTGGTGGCGAAGGTGCCGTACTCGGCTTTCACGTTAGACCGCCCATCTCGTTCAATCCCAAGCGCACTTAACAGAGTGTCTTCCGGACCCAAAAAGCCCATCGCCAAAAGAACCAAATCGGCAGGGATGGTTTTCTCGGTGCCGGGAACTTCTTTGGGAACAAACTGTCCCCGGTCATTTTTTTGCCATTCGATACCAACCGTGAGAATCTCTTTAACACAGTTAAGTTTATCCCCGACAAACTTTTTTGCCGTCACTAGAAACTGCCGAGGGTCGCTGCCAAAAGCCGCTTTGGCTTCTTCTTGGCCGTAGTCAAGCCGATACACCTTCGGCCATTCAGGCCACGGATTGTCCGCTGCACGTTCAAGCGGCGGCTTGGGCAAAATCTCAAGTTGAGCGATGTTCGCACAGCGATGACGCATCGCGGTCCCGACGCAATCCGTTCCCGTGTCGCCTCCGCCGATCACCACTACGGCCTTTCCCTCTGCGGAAATTTCCGCCACAAAGCGCGGCGGGTGCGCTGCTCCGTTTGGCGGAAATTCGGCGTTGACCTGACTGTCAAGGAGCGCTTTGGTATTCGCCTCGAGAAATTCCATCGCAAAGTGGATCCCTTTGAGGTTTCGTCCTTCGATGGGAAGGTCGCGCGGTTTCGTGGCACCACAGCACAAAAGGACGGCGTCGAACTCTTTGAGTAACTTCTCGGCGGGATAATTTTGACCCACTTCGGTATTAGTGACGAACTTAATTCCCTCTTCGGCAAGAAGTTGAACGCGGCGATCCACCACTTTCTTATCAAGCTTTGGATTCGGGATCCCGTACATCAGAAGACCGCCGATGCGGTCTGCGCGCTCAAACACCGTCACCCAGTGGCCTGATCCGTTCAGTTCGGCTGCCGCCGCGAGGCCCGCCGGACCGGAACCAACGACCGCGACTTTTTTACCGCTTCGAACTGAGGGGGGCTTGGGATTCACCCATCCCTCGCTAAAACCCTTATCAATGATGGCGCACTCATTGCTCTTAATAGTAACCGGCGGCTCGTTGATCCCCAAAACGCAGGAGCCCTCACAGGGGGCAGGACATACTCTGCCGGTAAATTCTGGAAAATTATTTGTTTTGTGCAGCCGGTCAAGCGCCTCGCGCCACAGTCCGCGATAAATCAGGTCGTTCCATTCGGGAATTAAATTATAGACCGGGCAACCCGACGCCATTCCCGAAATCAAGGTGCCCGTTTGACAGAACGGAACGCCGCAGTCCATGCATCGAGCTCCCTGCGCGCGCAGTTTTTCCTCGGGCATCGGAAAATGAAATTCGTTCCAGTCGCCGATCCGTTCGGCCGGACTCCGGTCGTGCGCCACCTCGCGCTGAATTTCTTTAAACCCCGTGGGCTTCCCCATGATTTGACTCTTCCCTCAAACTAATTGCCGCCGATGCGGGCCAAGTCGCGCACGTTCTCCTCAAAGGCCGCCATGATGGCATCTTCTCCGCTCAGCCCTTCGCGCGTGACACGTTCCAGGGCTTCCAATACACGCTTGTAATCTTTGGGGATGACTTTCACAAATTGCGGCACCCTATCGTCCCACAGCGCCAAAATATCTTTTGCCCGCTTGCTTCCGGTGTACATCACGTACCGCTCGATCATCCCGCGGACTTCGGCGATTTCTTCCGGTTTTTCGAGTTTCACAAGCTCCACCATCTGCTTGTTGCAGCGCGTACTAAAAGTGCCGGCAACGTCCAGCACGTATGCAATTCCTCCGGACATTCCGGCGGCAAAATTGCGGCCGGTCAAACCCAGAACCACCACGCGTCCGCCCGTCATGTATTCGCAACCGTGGTCCCCTACCGCTTCAACGACTGCGTGGACGCCGCTGTTGCGGACGCAAAAGCGTTCTCCTGCTATGCCGTAAATATATGCCTGGCCGGAAATGGCGCCGTAAAAAGCAACGTTGCCGATCACGATATTTTCTTCCGGCTTAAACGTACTTTGCTTCGGCGGATACACAATAATTTTCCCGCCCGAGAGCCCTTTGCCGATGTAATCGTTTGAGTCTCCCTCAAGTTCCAGCGTCATCCCCTTCGGAATAAACGCCCCGAAACTTTGGCCGGCAGAACCGGTAAAATGAAGGTGAATCGTGTCTTCGGGAAGACCGGCCGGACCGCGGCGGCGAGTGAGTTCGCTTCCGACGATGGTACCGACCACGCGATGAGTGTTGCGGATCGCCAGAGAAGCTCGAACGGGACTTCCGTTTGCAAGAGCGGGCTCGCAAAGTTTGAGCAACACCTGGTTGTCGAGCGCTCGTTCAAGCCCGTGATCCTGAGGAATCTGACAATAACGGCCGACCTCGCTCGGCACATCGGGCCGATACAGAATCTTCGTGAAATCCAATCCTTTTGCTTTCCAGTGTTGAATCGCCGTTTCGGGGTTGAGCTTGTCTGTCCGTCCGATCATTTCGTTCACGGTTCGAAAACCAAGCTGAGCCATCAGCCGGCGCATTTCTTCGGCGATAAACCTCATAAAATTCACCACGTAAGCGGGATCGCCCGTGAATTTTTTCCGCAATTCCGGATCTTGCGTGGCAACTCCGGTGGGACACGTATTTAAATGGCAAACGCGCATCATGACACAGCCCAGCGTGACCAGCGGCGCCGTTGAAAATCCGAACTCTTCCGCGCCCAACAACGCTGCGATCACCACATCGCGTCCCGTTTTGAGCTGGCCGTCTGTTTCGACCACAATACGGCTGCGTAAATTGTTGAGGACGAGTGTTTGATGCGTTTCGGCAACTCCCAACTCCCACGGCGCGCCCGCGTGTTTGATGCTCGAAAGCGGCGAGGCGCCCGTGCCGCCATCGTGGCCGCTGATTAACACAACGTCGGCGTGCGCCTTGGCTACCCCGGCCGCGATGGTACCGACGCCCACTTCCGAAACGAGCTTGACGTTAATGCGCGCCAAATGATTTGCATTTTTCAGGTCGTGAATGAGCTGCGCCAAATCTTCAATCGAATAAATGTCATGATGGGGAGGCGGTGAAATCAGTCCGACACCGGGCGTAGAGTAGCGGACCTTGGCGATCCAAGGATAGACCTTCGCTCCCGGAAGCTGCCCTCCCTCTCCGGGCTTTGCTCCCTGGGCCATCTTGATTTGAAGCTCCTTCGCGTTCACCAGATAGTAACTGGTCACCCCAAAACGGCCGGATGCCACTTGCTTGATGGCGCTGTTTCGGGAATCTCCGTTTGGATCGAGCGTGTAGCGCGCGGGGTCTTCGCCCCCTTCGCCCGTATTGCTTTTTCCGCCGATTCGATTCATCGCAATGGCCAGACTTTCATGCGCCTCTTTGCTGATGGAGCCGTAGGACATCGCACCGGTTTTAAACCGTTTCATAATCGCTTCGGCCGGTTCCACTTCTTCGAGGGGAATCGGCGTTTCGGCAAATTTTAAATTAAGCAGACCGCGCAGCGTGCACAATGTTTTCGAGCGGTCGTTCACCATCGCGGAATACTCCCCAAACAGCTTGAAATCAGCGGTTTGGCAGGAGCGCTGTAACTTATGAATCATTTCCGGATGGTACGCGTGAAGTTCGCTGTCCTTGCGCCATTGGTATTGGCCGCCGGAATCCAGAACGTAACCGTTTGTTTTCTGTTTCGGAAAAGCGCTCGCGTGCCTTTTTTCGACCTCGGCCGCGATGGTTTCGATTCCGATTCCCTCAACGCGCGAAGACGTCCACGTAAAATACCGGTCGATCACGCTCGAGTTTAAACCGACGGCCTCAAAAATTTGCGCGCCGCAATAACTTTGAATGGTTGAAATCCCCATTTTGGACATGGTCTTGACGACGCCTTTGGCAATTGCTTTTGCGTAGTTTTTGACCGCGGTTTTGTGGTCGATGTTTTTCAAAATCCCCTGCCGGATCAGGTCGTCAAGTGATTCGAACGCAAGATACGGATTAACGGCGCTGGCGCCGTATCCGATTAAAAGTGCGAAATGCTGTACTTCCCTCGGCTCGCCGGATTCAAGCACAAACCCCACTTTCGTTCTCGTTCCTTCCCGGATCAAGTGATGGTGTAATCCGGAAACGGCAAGAAGCGCGGGAATCGCGGCGTGTTCAGCGTCAACCCCGCGGTCGGAAATAACCATGATGTTTGCTCCGTCTTTTAAAATGGCGCTGCTCGCCTTCTGGTACAGAGACTCAAGCGCCGCTTCCAAACCGCGCGCTCCTTCGGAAACTTTGTAGAGAATCGGGAGAACAACCGATTTAAGACCGGGTTGATTGACGCGGCGGAGTTTTTCAAACTCCTCATTGGTCAAAATCGGACTTCGCAATCTGATGTGCCGGCAGCCATCGGGCTCCGGGACAAGCAAATTTCGCTCAGAGCCAATGGTGGTGGACGTCGCCGTCACAATTTCTTCGCGGATGCAATCAATGGGAGGATTGGTGACTTGGGCAAAAAGCTGCTTGAAATAATTGTAGAGAAGCTGCGGACGCTCGCTTAAAACGGCAAGGGGAGCGTCGTTGCCCATAGAGCCGACGGGTTCCACTCCATCCTTCGCCATGGGAGCCATCAAAATCCGCAGGTCTTCATACGTATATCCAAATGCCCGCTGCCTTGCCAGAATCGTTTTATGGTCCACGGCATAAACGTGCGGCGGTTCGGGCAGATCGTCCAGAGAAATTAAATTCTCATGGAGCCATAACTCGTAGGGATGTTCGTCTGAAACCGTGGTTTTAATTTCTTCGTCCGAAACAATCCGCCCTTTTTCCGTATCAATAAAAAACATTCTCCCCGGCTGCAAGCGGCCTTTGGCAAGCACGCGCGCAGGCGGCACGTCTAAGACGCCCACCTCTGACGCCATCACCACGAGGTTGTCTTTGGTCACGTAATAACGGGAGGGCCGGAGACCGTTTCGGTCCAGCACGGCGCCGATTTTAACGCCGTCCGTAAACGCAATGGACGCGGGACCGTCCCACGGTTCCATGAGACAAGCGTGATATTCATAAAACGCGCGCTTGGCCTTGCTCATGCTTTCGTGGTTCTCCCAAGGTTCGGGAATCATCATCATGATGGCATGGGGAAGCGAGCGGCCCGCAAGCACCAGAAATTCCAAACTGTTGTCGAACATCGCCGAATCGCTGCCGTCTGGCGAAATGACCGGCAGAAGTTTTTTGATATCATCGCCAAAGAGCTCGGACGCGCAGTGGCCCTGCCGTGCGTGCATCCAGTTGATGTTCCCGCGAAGTGTGTTGATTTCTCCGTTGTGGCACAAATAGCGAAAGGGCTGCGACCGGTCCCAGCTTGGAAAAGTGTTGGTACTAAATCGAGAGTGCACCAGTGCGAGAGCGGTTTCCACTGCGGGGTCGGCCAGTTCCGGATAGAATTTCTCCACCTGTTCCGACATCAACATGCCTTTGTACACCACCGTTTTGTAGGAAATGCTCGCCACGTAGAAATATGCTTTCTCTTTGATGTGAGACGCGCGAATATCGTTTTCGATGCGCTTGCGGATGACATAGAGTTTGCGCTCAAAAGCCAAATCGTCCTGGAGTTTCGAATTCCGGCCGATGAAGATTTGCCGCACGACCGGTTCTTTGATCTTCGCGGTGCGGCCCAGCGAAGCATCGCTCGTAGGTACCGTCCTCCAGCCGAGCACGCTCTGCTTCTCTTCCTTCACGATTTCTTCAAACCTGCGTTCGCACGCTTTTCTCGCATCGGCATAAGCGGGAAGGAACACCATCCCCACGCCATATTCTTTAGAAGCGGGCAGTGTGACGCCGAGACCCGAGCAGGTTTTTTTAAGAAATTGGTGGGGAATTTGAAGCAAGATACCGGCGCCGTCGCCGGTGTTGGCTTCGCAGCCGCAAGCGCCTCGGTGGCGCAGATTTAAAAGCACGGTGAGCGCCTGCTGAACGATTTGGTGGGACTTTTTTCCCTTGATATCGACCACGAAGCCGACACCGCAAGAATCGTGCTCAAACCGCGGATCGTACAAACCTTTTGGGTGTAACCTATCCATCTCCACTCCTATAGACCTTCGCACAACTTATCATAATGAAGTGTGTGCTATCCGATCAAGATAGTTATACTTTATTTGTGCACGCCAAAGGGGGATTCGTTCAGGGGCGGGCCTTGTGCCCGCCCGCAGCAGTTGGGCGACCACAAGGGTCGCCCCTACCGGCGCAAGAAGCGCCGGTAAAAATTAAATTGACGCGGTGCTAGGCCCAAAATAAGCGAGCGATTGTAGCAAAAAAGAAGATGCGCTTCTAGAAGTTTTCATGGCGGTGCCTGGTCAAATCTGGCAACCTTTTTAATCAAACAATTTGATTAATTCGTTCACAGCAATTAGAATAATCGAATTATGGATCTCTTCTCCCTTAAGCTCTTCATAGATACGGCGCGCGAAAGCAGCTTTGTAAAAGCGGCGAAATTAAACTTTCGAACGCAATCTGCCGTGAGCTTCCACATTAAAAACTTGGAGGAAGAGCTGGGGACAAGGTTGTTTCATCGGACCACTCGAAGCGTCGCCCTCACTCGAGAAGGTGCGCTGCTGTTGGAACACGCTGAAGAGATTCTCAGACGCTGCGAGAATCTTAAAACACTGATCATGCATTACAAACACGCTCCCAAGGGACAGGTGCGGATCGGCACGATTTACAGCGTTGGAATGTACGAATTAACGCCCATTCTGAAAAAGTTCATCCGCTCGTATCCGCAAATCAACGTCCACCTTCAATATCTCAGATCGAGTGCCATTTATGGACTCGTAGCTGAAAACAAAATTGACTTGGGGATTGTCGCTTATCCCGAGGAGTCGCCAAAGATCAGCATCACGCCGTTTGGAAGCGACCGAATGGTGCTGATTGTTCATCCCTGCCACCGTCTCGCCAAAAAACACAGCGTGAACTTAAAGGAAATTGAAGGCGAGAATTTTATCTCGTTCGACCAAGGAATTCCTACCGGTGAAATGTTGAAAAAAGAATTGGCGCGGAAAGGAATTCAAGTCAAGGAGCAGATGACAAACGAAAATATCGATACACTTAAGCGAACGGTCGAGGTGGGGCTTGGCATTTCAATCGTGCCGAGCAAGACCGTGAAAGAAGAAGTGAAAAAAGATACTCTGAAAGCCATTGAACTTCGCGATGCCGGCTTTGTCCGCCCGCTGGGCATTCTAACGGCCCGGGGAAGCGCTTTAACCTACCCGGCCGAATTGTTTCTCCAAGCGCTCACGAAAAATGGGGCTGGTTTAGCGTCTTTGCAAAGTTCCCACGTTATATAAAAACGCGGCGGGGAAAATAAGCCGATTTTATTTGCTTCTCGAATATCTTGAGTTATTGTAAAATCGTTTCTCAAGCAAACCTGTTTAACGAGGATAAACGTTCAAGGGAGACAAAAAAATGAAAGTAGCATTACTTCTCATCGCGATGGGATTTGGATTTAAAATTTTCGCCGAAGCAAGTACCAATGCTAAAAAGAGCATCAAAAATTTGGGCCGCCTCGTGGGAGCGTTCATCATGATTGTTGCCCTGGTCGGAACCGTCTGCAAGATCGGATGGATTATTAAATGCAGCAACTATGGAAAGGGCGGCTCTTTTTGTCCGATCCATGAAAAACAGGGATTGGTGGGACATCCTGATATCACATCTCTGAAACGCTGAGAAGTAGGGAACGGTTTGAAACCGTTCCCTACCGATGTCCTTCAACGGGATATCCTTTTTCCTTCCAGGATTCCAACCCGCCGGCAACCACTTGAACTGAGGGGTAACCAATTTCTCCCAAATAGTGCGCTGCCCGAGACGCGCGGCCTCCCAAGCGGCAGAGGAGATAAATAGGTTCTGACTTTGGAATTGAACTAAGATGCTCCTTAAAATGAGAGAGCGGGAAATTAAAGGAACCGGAGATTCGTTCGGCTTCGTGTTCTTCAACCTCGCGCACGTCCACCAGACAGATTTTTTCACCGCTCGTCATTTTCTGCCTAAGTTCCTCCGGAGAGCACAATGTGATTTCTGTCATGGATCGAACCTCATATCTAAGAACTCTTCCTCTTCCCCAACGCAGCATACAAAGGGCAGTAGCCGGTCAAGGCGGACACAATCATGAGCGCTCCCAAAATGCCCAATGCTAAAAGCCATAACAAGTTTCCGTAATGGGCCAAAGCAGCTCCGATGATCACAAGAATTCCTACCACTCCATTATGAATTCGTTCCTCTTTGTCCATTTGACTTTCTCCTCCAGCAAACCATGGTACACGACCGCGTCGGATTTCGCCACCCCGCAAAAAAAGTGCCTGGCACTTTTTGGAGTTTGAGTTTGAGATTGCGCTTTTCTATGGTAAAATCCCGCCGTTCCTGTACCCCATGAAAACTACGGTGAGCAATGGTGATGCCACAAGAAATTGAATTTACCATTCTTTCGTTTGCGTCTCTGTTCGTGATTGTAGATCCGATCGGCACGGTTCCTACCTTCTTAACGATGGTGGAAGGAAACACGAGGGCTGATCGTCTCCGCATGGTCAAGATTGCATCACTTGCCGTGTGCCTGGTACTCATTCTGGTTTCGTTCTTCGGGGAATCCATTTTTACGAAGTTCGGGCTTACGCTTCCTGCTCTTGAGATTGCGGGGGGGATTGTGCTTGTGATCGTTGCCCTCGACATGCTTCAGGCGCGCCGAACCGCTGTCAAGGAGACGCGCGAGGAATCTGACGCGGGAGTTGCGAAGGAAGACATTGCGATCACGCCGCTTGCGATTCCGCTTCTGGCGGGTCCGGGCGCCATCACAACCGTTATCCTGCTTGCGAGCAAAGCAGAAACCATTGCGGAGCACTTCATCTTAATCGGTTCGATCATCGCCGTATCGCTTGCGACGTTTCTCATCCTCCGTTTTGCAGCCGTTAAATCGTCCGCTTTTGGAATCATTCCGGTCAAAATCCTGACGCGGCTGATGGGCTTGGTTCTCCTCGCCATTGCCGTTCAATTCATCTTGAACGGCATCTCAAGCACGTACCTTTTAAAATAAGCGACGGGAAGTTTGTAGGGAACGGGCGTGCCAGTTCCCTACGGTTCTACTCAGCGGTTTTTTGGGAAAGAATGCGCTTCTTCAGGAATAAACAGCCTTCTTCAAAACCAAGCGGCTTTACCTTTAATTCCCTTTCGATCTTCGCCGTGGTGTAAGACGTATTGCGGGGCCGAGGAGCTAAGCTCGGGAAAAAAGAACTCGGAACTGCGGTCATCAAATCCGGATCCAGTCCAAACACGCGAGCTATGTTCAACCCAGCTTCATACCGATTCAGGATGTCTTTGCCGGCTATGTGGTAGATCCCGCTTTTGCCGCGCTCGATCAACCGCCAAATGGCGTCTGCGCACCGGTTCGTCAAAAGCGGATTTTCATACACATCATTTACCAAGTTGATTTGTTTTCCGCTCTTAAGCGTTTCTAAGATCCACATCAAAAAACTCTTCCGCTCTTGGGGACGATTCAAACCGTACATCAGGATGGGTCTCACAACGAGATGGTTTTGAACGTTCTCTCTCACCAAACGTTCGCACTCGACTTTAAGAGCTCCGTACCGGTTGATGGGATGGGGCGTGTCTTCCTCTGAATAAGGCGGTTTGGTTCCGTCGAAAACGGCGTTTGAAGATATGTAAACAAGCCGTGCGTTCTTGGCCCTCACGAGTTCGATCACGTTTTTGGTTCCGATCACATTGGATCGGTGTGCCAACTCGGGCTTTTGCTCACAGTCGTCCACGCTCGCGATCCCGGCGGTATGAATCACGCACTCGATGTCGTCACGATCCAAAAGGCCAAACAACGCATCTCGATCGCACACATCACAGACGGAATAACGCACCGATGGAGTGTCCATAACCTTGTACTGACCCAGATAAATGCCGTGGATCGAGCAATTCTTCTCTGCTTGCTCGCAAAGTGCGGATCCCAAAAGTCCGGTAATTCCCGTGATTAAGATCATGGCTGCGGGGGCTCCTTTTGTATGTCTTCCAACGAAGAGGCCGGCGGTTCCAAAACGTATTCGCGAAAGTGGCGGTAAAATCCTTCGTCACTTAGGCGCTCAAGCCAAAGCTCGCGGCAAGCGCGCTGAAGCTTGACAAATTCCGTTTCCGAATGGGCCCTGTGAAACTCAGCCACTTTCTCGTCAATTCTCATCGCATCTTTTTGATCGACCCAAACGCAGTACTTTTTCCAATCAATCTCATCGTGGAACGGAAGCGCACAGTCCGTATCCACAAAAATAGGGATGCGCCCCATGGAAAGAGCTCCGTAGAAGCGGTTGGAGTAATTCGCGGTTCCTCGAATGCACACCACATAATCGCAGTCGCGCATGTTGTGAATCCATTCCGGATTCACCTGCATGGTCTTGCCGGTACTCTTGGACAAGCCCGTAATCCGCGCTTCTACAAGCGGACTCGCAAGCAGGCGGTTCAATACTTTCTCTCGAAAAATCAAATGCGGGAAAACGGGCTTCGGGGGTTCGTAAGGCGAAAGGCGCGCCCAGTAAGCGATGCTAAGCCAGAAGTTGTAAAGAAACAATCTCCAAAATCGTTTGGACCTCGTCTGTCCGTAAAACCCTACAACCGGTTTTGGCCCTTTGTTTCGGACCGGAATGCTGCCCTCAAAATAAAGCCGGGTGAGATCGCCAGGGTTATCGGGCCGAATACGGATATGGAATGCTTTGCGAGATCTAAATGCGCTGGTTTGAAACACGATCGCATTCGAAACCGGAATTCGAGCTCCAAAATCCCCATTGATCCAAATACAAATCTTTTTCCCGGCTTTCTCAGCTTGTTTCGCAAGGTGCAGCGCCCGCGGCATTTTCTTGAACCTCAGATAGTAATTCCAAATCATCGGGAGGATCACGATTTCCGCGCGGTCGATGTCGGGCACCAATTCGAAAAGATCTAAATAGAAGAGGTGTTCAGGCCTGTATCGCTCCCACTCGTTTGTGCCGTCGCCCCAAAATGCTTTCAAAATGCCGACCAAATAATCCCGGCGCTTGTCGGGCGTCGCGTGCGATGGATCGGAATAAATTCTGACGGGCTGTGTCACGAGTTTGCCGACTCGTCTTTTAAAAACTGCTGGTAGAGTGCCAACGTATTAGACGCAGACCGCTCAAGATCAAATTTCTCTTTAACGAGTTCTCTCGCCCTTTTCCCAAGGGCTTGCCTTTTGAGCGGATCGTTCACAAGGGTTAGGACGGCTTCGGTAATGGCCGTGTGACTTTTGGGTGCAACTAAAACGCCGTTCACGCCATCCGTTACCACTTCATCGTTGCCTTGGACAGCCGTCACGACGACGGCCTTTTCCATCGCCATTGCGTAGAGGAGTGTGAGGGAGCACCCTTCCGGCTCGATCGATGAGTGAACATAGATGTCAAGCGAGGCGAGCACGTATTCCAAATCCATCCGATAGTCGCGAAAAAAAATGCAGGAGCCAAGCCCTTGTTCCTTGACGTATTGCTTCACGCTGCGCTCGTATGCGTCATTTTCAAACACCGGCGAGCCCACCAACACAAATCGGACGCGTGGGTACCGTTCGTGCACTTCCGAGGCTGCGTTCACAAACTCCATTTGTCCCTTCCAATACGTGAACCGCCCGACGTGGCCGACGAGACACGTGTCGTCGTCGACCCCAAGTTCCGTCCGAAACCGGTTTCGATCCACGCGCGGATGAAAGCGCTTGAGTGAAATACCGTTTGGAATCACACTGATCTTTCGATGAAGGACGGCGTCAAACTGATCCCGGGCAGCTTCACTTGACACCGACAAGTGGGTGGGCAGAAACTTTGCGAGTGCGTTCAAAAACCGCCAAAGTGCGCCGCGAGCTCGAGCAGACCGAACGATCTCTTGCACATCCCAGAGTGCCGGTATCCCTGCCATACGAGCGGCGATGCTTCCGTACACGTTCGCAAGCAGTCCTTTGGTCACCACCAGCGGGGGACGATGGCGCTTCATCCAAATTGAAATTTGAAACGCCGCAACGAACACGATGATGGAGTCGTACGCGATCGCAATCGGATTCAACACCGACCTGGAACCTATGCGAATGCTGGTCGAAAGAAAGGGGGGGCGGGACAAAACAACGTACTGAATTCCTGTTTCGCGAAGAAGCTGCGTCAATAGTCCGCGGTTTGGACACAGGAAGCAAATTTCGATACCTTGGTCTTTTGCTCGCTTGGCGATTGCAAAGCTATTGTGCTCGATCCCGCCCATGCGGGATTCTTGCATTACGAAGAGGATATGTCCTTGGAATGCGCTGTTTCCCAAAGGCGGGCTCCGACTAAGAAATAATTAAAAGCGTCCAGAACTGAAAGCAAAAAACCGCGGTACCCTTCTAAACACCCAAGTTTTAGGAAGTACGTGTTGACAAAAATAAGGGGGGCGGCCAATAGGTGTTTTGCGACCGGAAACGGCTTTTTGCGTTTCAGCCATTCATCGCGCTCGTATCGGGTGTACCGCTCGATTTTGATCAGCCATGACGATACATCCTTAAATCCATCGTGGATCAAATGATGCTTGAGCGTACCCGCCTTGCCGGACAAAATAAGACTGGCATGCACTTCACGATTTTCAAATCGGCCTTGGCTTTTCCGAAACAACCGAATGTTGTAATCGGGGTAGATACCCCCGTGCTTCATCCACTTTCCATACACGAAATTTTTCCTCGGCATTCGAAAACCGTCAAACGGGATCGGGTCTTTGCTTAACCATTCTTTAATTTCGGCCTTAAGACCTTCTTCCAAAATCTCGTCGGTATCAATTTCGAGCACCCAGTTATGGCGGCATTGCGGGAGCGCCCAGTTTTTTTGGGTGGCAGAATTAAGGTACTCATGCTGGATGATTCGTGCTCCGAAACTTTTGGCAATTTCTACGGTTTTGTCCGTGCTAAAAGAATCGCACACGAGAATTTCGTCCGCCCACCGAACACTTTCAAGGCATGGGCGAATGTATGCTTCGTTGTTAAAGGCAGGGATTAAAACAGAGAGTTTTTCCATCGCGGTTCGTAGTGCGTCCCTTAATGCAAATCGCGGATTTTGACGGCCGGGTTTCCCGCATAAAGTTCGTGCCCGCCGATCGACTTTAATACGACACTGCCCGCGCCCACTGCCGAGCATTCTCCGACCGTAACCCCGGCAAGTAGAATCGCGCCCGCGCCCAGATAAGAATCCCGGCATACGCGTATGGGTCCGCTTGAGACCGGCAAAAAAGTTTTCACCTGCGCCCGTCCCGCGTCAAAGTGTGTGAGCAAAGACACTCTCATGGAAAGAGTGGCGCGGTCTTCCAAAACAACCGGCTCTTTTAAGTCAAAAAATACCGACCGGCCGACATAGCAGCCGTTTCCAATTGTAAGATGCGCATAGTTCTTCCCTGCATTGTGGATAAAAATCGGAGAATGGATCTGCACATCGGTTCCGATCGCAGCTTGATAGGACCGCAAAATATCCGGGATGAGTTTTGCGGGCGCAATCAAAAGACACGCATTCACCCCCTCAATGTGGTAGAGCCAATGTGCCGCCTTCACCAACATCCGGAAAAAACATTCGTAGAGCCGCTTCATCGTTCGACCTTTCGAATCACCCGTGTCACGGCGGCGATGACTCTCCGGACTTCTGAAGGAGTGAGCTTGGCTGAAAGGGGGAGAGAAAGCGTTCTCTCTGAAATCCATTCGGCATTTGGAAAATCGCCGCGGCGATAACCAAACACGCGCTTAAAAAGCGGCTCGCGATGAAGCGTGACAAAATGCACGCCCGTGCCGATTCCCTCTTTGAGCAAAAGCACGCGAATTTCGTCGCGCGATTTCCGAAGGTGCTCTAAGTTCAAAAGCAACGTGTACAAATGACGTGCGTGCCGTGTGCCGCGCTCGGCCGGGGCCGGCACCACAACCGGAAGCGAGGCAAATGCTTCGTCGTACTGCGTCCAAATCCGTTCCCTGATTTTCAGATACCGCTCGATCTTCTCAAGCTGCTTGAGCCCCATAGCGGCTTGAATATCCGTCATGTTGTATTTAAAACCCGGGCGCACCACCGAATAATGAATCGGGCGTTTGTTGGAATAACGCTGCCAGGCGTGCCGGCTCAGTCCGTGAAGGGAGTCCAACGCCATGACACGCGCGAGTCTTGAATGATTCGTAGTGATCATCCCACCCTCTCCGGTCGTCAAGTTCTTCGTGGCATAAAAACTAAATACCGCGACATCGCCGATAGAACCTACTTTCGTACCGTGATAAGTTGCTTCGATGGCGTGTGCGCAATCGGAAATCACTGTCAATTTATGCTTCCTGGCAATCGAAAGGATGGCTTGCATCTCACAGGGACGCCCCGCAAGATGGACGGGAATGACGGCGCGCGTGCGCCTCGTAATACTTTTTCGGATGGCTTCCGGATCGATGTTCATGCTGCTGCGCTTGACGTCGGCAAACACGGGTTTGGCACCGACGTGCATCACTACATTGGCGGTCGCGCAAAACGTAAGCGGAGTCGTGATCACCTCATCGCCCTCGCCGATACCGGCGGCCACCAAAGCAAGATGAAGTGCCGCCGTACATGAATTCACCGAAACCGCAAATTTCGCTCTTTCGTACCTCCGAAAAGCAGTCTCAAAATCGGTTGCTCTCGGCCCTTTAGAAATCCATCCCGACCGAAGCGTTCGTACCACCGCGCGGATTTCGTCTTCTTCAATTCTTGGTGCACCAAATGTGATCACAGGTTTTTCCCCATCCTATATGAATCGGCTGCTGACACCAAAACTATCCAACATTTTCAATCGGTTGTCAACCAACGGGCTTTTTTCAAGATTCGTCCATAGACACGTTTCCCACAGAGATGTTAGAATCAGTTAACGCGCGTTGCAGATACGGCAAAATGAATCCATTCATTCTCACTAAAAGCAGGGCTGAGGGAGACTTAATGACCCGGCGCGAGCCGTGCGGAGGCGGGGGGCAAACCCCTCAGGAATCTATCGAACGCGGTACTCATTCCTTTGATCAAAAACCAACTGTTTCAGTTTTGATTTGCACCTACCAAAGACACGAGCTTCTCGACCAATGTTTGCGTTCACTTGTATTTGAGACCGCCGAAAAACCGGATGAGCTCGTGATCGTCAACGGCGGCGATGAGCGCGCGGATGAGGTAGCCCGTTCGTTCCAAGCTTCGTGCCATTTTCCCATTCGGATAATCAAAACCATCAATAAAAATCTGGCCGTTTCGAGAAACGTGGGACTAACGCATTGCCAATGTGACATCATTGCGATGACGGACGACGACGCAAAAGTATTTCCGGATTGGATCACTCAAATCAAGCGCGCACACTGTGACCATCCCGAAGCGGGCGCGATCGGCGGATCCGTGATTGCGGCAAATCAAGAAAAGTTCATCAATCGGATCGCTAACTACACGGTGTTTCCCACTCCGCCTCGCGAAGGCCGTGTTCGAACCGTACCGGGCGTCAATGCCTCTTACAAAAAACGCGCCCTTCAAGAAGTCGGCGGCTACGACGAGTCGCTCTTTCGCGGAGAAGATGTGGACTTCAACTGGCGGCTTCGCGAGAAAGGGTATGAGGTGTACCACGATCCCAGGATCGGCGTCTATCACGTTCATCGAACAAGTTGGCTGGGTTTGATCCGTCAGATATTCATGTACGGGCGTGCGTACTACCTGGTACGGAAAAAATGGAGAGACATGTACAGTATTTTCCCGCATCAGCTTAAAAGCGGCCGGGATTTTTTGAAAGCGGGTTACTTTTTGTTCGGAATGTTTATCGAGCCCCGCGCGTGGATTAAATACCAATCAAAAGCAACCGATATGGTGCTGGGGTATCCGATGGGCGTGGTTCTTTCTATCGCCTGGCGTATCGGAATGATCGTCCAATGCTTGAAGTGCCAAAGATGAGGTTTGTTTCACTGTGTTGGCTGAGTGCGTTCAACCCTGATGCACCCTAAAAAAATAAATCCGGTTCCTGAAGAAAAATGTCAAGCCGGTGAGGCGTGGCGGACGTTTTATCAAAGCGGGAATTTATCTTGGATCAAGCCCGAAACGATAACTTTGGACTATGTACGAGGGTTGGCGCAAACCGAGTGGATCGGGCGGATCCTGAAAGCCACCGGTTTTGTACCGCGTCAAACTGTACGCGTTTTAGAAGCGGGGTGTGGGTCGGGGATTTATGCTATTTCGCTCGCGCTTCTTGGTTTCAGCGTCGATGCCTTTGATTATAACAAGGAAGCGGTTGTACTCGCGCAGCAGTTGGCCCAAAATGCCGAAACGTCGGCAGGGCGTAAACTGAACCTGCGTGTTTATCAGGATAATCTGCTTTCGATACAGGCCGCGTCGCAAACCTATGACCTTGTTTTTAATCAATCGGTTTTGGAATACTTTGTGACCGACGGTGCGCGGCACCAAGCAATTGCTGAAATGGTCCGTGTGACCAAACATGATGGTTATGTTGCCGCGATTGTACAGCACACAGGCCATCCCTTTAATGCCCTCTGGAAATCCTTCGGGTGGCCCGGCTATACCCATCAGCCTCAAGTGGCTATTCTCACGCCAAGAAGTTTGCAGCGCGCGTTCCAACAAACAGGCCTGGATGCCGTAACGCTTGATGGGATTTATCCGTGGCACGCCTTTTTTTATTGGCCACACTGGTACAAACGCTGGCGCTGGCTAAACGAAGGAGTGTATCTGCTGGGGAAAGCTTTGAACCGGTTCTGTCCGCTGCCTCGATCCTGGCGCGCAGCGTTGGCCACACAAATCCTAGCAATCGGGCGGAAACCATGAAAATTGCCTTTTGGCATTTTTATACGTTTCGTTTCATGAGAGGCATTGAAACTCTCATTTTGGGGTTGGGAAATGCCTTGGTTCAGAAAGGCGTTGAAGTTTCGATCATTTCGGCATCTCCGAAAAATGTCCCTCTCATTCCGCCCGATCCCAAAATAAAAATTTACTCATACCCCTGCGGCCGCTACTTCAGCCATGCGGCGATTGTGCCTTTCTATCTTTACCATTTCGCACGCCATCGATACGATTTTGTTTTTACGTTCTTCGCGGACTTTGGTGAAGCGTCAACGTGGAAAATCCTGCGCCGGTTCCAAGACCTGCCGCTTGCCCTTTATCTTTGTTATGCGTACTCCACGGTTCCGCATCGCTACGAATCCTTTTTAAAACTGAATTGGCACCGGGAAGCCAAGCACATTTTTGCGGACAGCGCGTGGATTGCCGAAGAAGCCTCCAAGCTTTTCGTACGCCCCGTGACGCTGCTTCCTTTCGGTGTGGATGCGCATCGCTTTCGTCCTGATACCAACTTGCGGCGCCAAATGCGCCAACGTTATGGATACTCTGATAACGAGGTGGTCCTTTTAAATGTCTCTGCACTTGAAATCAAAAAGGGGTGCTGGCGCGGGATAGATGCCTTCGCCCGGCTTCACAGCCGTCACCCCGGACTGCGCTATTTCCTCTTGGGCCGAGGAGAGGATGAAGCGAGACTGCGCCGGATGGTGAACCAACTCGGGTTGGGGAAAACGGTCATTTTCGGAGGTGAAACCGCAGAACTCGAGAAATTTTATAATATGGCCGATATTTTTATGATGCTTCCGGATGCCGAATCAAATTCCATTGCGTGCCATGAGGCAATGAGCTGCGGACTTCCGGTGGTTGTTTCTCAAACCATAGGATTTTCCGAAAATATTCCTAAGGAAGCTGGCGTTTTTGTTCCTCCAGACGATCCGCACAAAATTGATCAAGCACTTGAACTACTGATAGGTGATCCAAATCAAAGGCGCTCTTTGGGGAAAGCCGGCCGTTGCCACATTTTGAATCATGGCTCATGGGACCAATCTGTAGCTGCGCTTCTTGCGCAACTTTACCCGAAAAATGCAGTTTAAATAGAAGCGGTTGCTGTCGTTTTCCCGCACCCTGCTTTGCTTTACTTCTGAGCGAGCTGGAAAAACCAGTAAGGAGAACGTCGGATGAATTCAAATTCAAAAGTTGCGCTGCCCATGAATGTGAGGAATCAAAAAGAAATGAAGGCGGTGACCCTGTCTTTTCCGCTCGATCGTGCCCTGCGTGACTATGCGGCGCTTAAAGCACGCGTGGGTGAAGTGCTGATTGCCGGCCGCAAGCGCATTGAAAAAGAGTTTATGCTCATGCGCTATCACGCCGGTTTTCTGATCAATGAACACATTCGGCTCAATAGCGATCGCTCGGCTTACGGGGCCAAGGCCGTTTTAAAGCTCGGAGAGGATTTTGACATCGACTATACCGAGCTGACCCGCTATGCCCAGTTGGCCAGGGCATACCCAATTGTTGGCCGCGGCCAACAATTGAGATTCAGTCTCAATTGGAAGTGTTACCGGAAGCTGATGATCATTAAGGATGATAAGCAGCGCTGGGAGATGACTCTCCGGGCGGAGAAGAACGAGTGGAATTTCGAGGAAGTCGAAGCCAAAGTCCAGTACGCCATCGGGAAAGAGGAGGATGAGAAGCAGCCGCCCCGCCTGCAAGATCTTGTCGATGTCCTTGAAAAAAACAACGTCAAGGTACTAGAGGCCCAACAAACGTTTGGCCGCTTTGGCAATTTGGCCGAAAATCTTTTTGATAGGGTGCGCGCATTTCCCTTCGCACTCAATGTGTTGCTGCCGTTTCTTGTGATCTTTGGGTATCTCGATTCGGTATCATCCCCTCAAGAAGGATCCGGTCTTCTGCTCGTAGGGCGAAAAACTTAGGGACTTGTCGGAATGATACGGTCAAAAATCTTTACGTCTCAAAACCGGACTTGGCTCATCTTGCTGTTTCTAACGGCGCTTGGCTTTTTTCTTCGTTTCTACCACCTTGCCTATATTTCCATCGCTGGCGACGAATGGTTCACTCTTGCAAACGCAAAATCGCCCGGAAGAAGTTATTATTCCCTCCTTTACTTCGGCCTCGTCACCATCTCGATTCACCTGTCCGGCATTTCCACTTTTGCCCTTCGCGCTCCTTCGGCACTATTTGGTACTCTGGCTCTTCCGCTCATGTTTCTCGTGGGGCGAGCCGTCAAAAGCACTTTTGCGGGTCTCGTTGCCACATTCCTGCTTGCGGTATCTACGTTTCACATCGCGCATTCCCAACAGGCGCGGATGTATAGCTTGTTCTGTTTGCTTTCGCTCGCCTCGATTCTTTTGTTTATCCAAGTCGCGAAGCGCCCTCAACGGAAAAACGTCTTGGGGTGGATTGTAATCACGATTTTAAATCTCCTGACCCACTTTAATGCTCTCTTCCTCCTGGCCGGACAACTTGCTCTTCTCATGTGGGAGGATTACAGGAAAACAGATGCACGTCAAAAAACCAAGTGGCTTTTGGCTTTCGGATTTCTCTGTGTCTCTGCTGTGGTAGCTGCCATTTCACTCCGGGAGCGGGTGTTTATCACCATCCTGGGGCTATCAGATCCTGTCGTCATGTTTAAAACAGGGGTGGAAGGTTTCTCCTTGAAGTCGGTTGTTCGAGTGCCGTTTGCCATTTACATGTTTATCTTCGGACCAAACATGAGCCCGTTTCAATTCTGGTTTACTTTGCCCGTCGGCCTTCTTTCTCTCTTTCTCTTCCTGCGCGGTCTTTATCAAGAAAGAGCGGCGCTCTTCGGGAAACTTTTTCTATTTCTATTTGCGATTCCGTTTGCCTTGCTTTTTTACATAGCAGAACCTCTTTCCATTCCAAACTTTGCCCACTTAGGGCCGAAATACGTGATCTTTGCGCTGCCGCTTTGGTCTCTTGGTATTGCTCTCGGAGTCGAGTCTGCCAGCCGCAGATGGAAAGCGGTGGTTGTTTCTTTCTTAACATTCGCGAGCGTAGTTCTGCTCATTGAATATTACCACCCTGCTTTTTCGTATTACGCCGTCAACGACGTGCATTATCAAAAAGCGTCTGACCTCCTCCAAAAACACAAGCTTGAGAACATTCTCTTTGTCGTCGACGGACGGGCTTCTGAACCTTTCAACTTTTACAATCAGGGCGCGCTCGTCGATCAAGCGCAAGTGACGCCCGATGACTTCATCGTGATGCCGGAGGAACAACTCGCTTCCTACAGCGCCGTCGCCGTATCTGCGGCAGATTGGACTGCGTACCACAGCGTCTGGACCATCAACGCAAAGGATCGGCTGGACACGAACGTTCAAATGCTTCAAATACTCCAACGCGACTGGGAGCTCTTAGACGGTTATGTGGATTATCCCTTTTTCTTCTACCTGTTCGGGAGGGGGCAGCCGTCAGATCGGAACCGAAATGAAATCCCCATACCGGTTGAATTTTACGATTTTAGATACGCGGATATTGATTTGCCGATCGTCGTTGGAGACCACGCCTTGCGAGGAAGTTTCCATCTGGATGCCGAACATAACTCGTGGTCCTCGGCTCTCGTGTCCGGATTTTTAAACGAATCGGTTTTGAGCATCTACTGGAATCTTGAGGCATCCGGTGCTCTTCGACTGGGCGAACGCCTCGGCCAGATCACCATCCATGATTCAAACGGAAACATTCTCAGCGTTCCAATTGTGAACGGCGAAAATGTTCTGGATGTGTTCCCCGGGCTCTATCGCGAAGATGTCAAAACGCTCACGCGGGCGCGTGTTGCCAAAAGTTGGCTCAAACAACCGCTCATCTCAACTTCCGTCCGATATCCCGGATCGTTTTATCCGGTGCGCGGATTTATTTATGAAACGAGCGTCAAGCTGGGGAGTTTAACGCCGCCGATCCGAATCGAGGTCAACTACCAGGCGGGCTTCGGCACGTTAAGGGTGTGGGGACTTTTTGTGGATGAGCATTCGGACGTCACATCTTCTCCTGAGCTTCCCCGATCTTAAGCAGGATTTTGGCCCGATAATCGGCCTCGTAGTTGGTTCCTGCGATTTCCTCAAGTGAGGTTTGCCACTCACGCACCGCTTCGCCGTACTGTCCCACGTCAAAAAGCATCGAAGCCAATTCAAGACGCCAATTGGGCTTTGGGTCCTTTTGCGCAACCGCTTGTTTCATCCATTCAATTGCTTTTGTTTTATCCCCTAAATACCCAACGCTCTGAGCGTAAAGGACAAGAATTTCCCCGTCGACGGAAGAAAGTGCCAGATAAGGTTCGAGTGCCGCGCGCGCTTCCGCAATCTTGCCCTGCTGCAACAAAATGCTTGCGGCATCGCGGAGAAATGGGGCGCGAAGCTCGTCTGTTCTTGCGCGCTCAAACCCCTTTCGGTACCAAAGATAAGCGTCGTCATATTTCTTTGCCGACCAATAACTCTTC
>MHFO01000008.1 GCA_001804225.1 Omnitrophica bacterium RIFCSPLOWO2_01_FULL_50_24
TTGGCATCTCACCATGTTCTTCCCGAAATGAATCACAATGAGTTGGTAGGTTGGAAAAAGCCGGAATCTCTCCTCAAAAAAGTAGCGGTGTTCATTTTGAGAGATCAAGCCGATCACCCGCGAGTCCAAAAACGCATGGATCTCACTCGCGAGATCATCCGGCCGTTGGCGGGACACGTTTTCGAAGTCCGGTCACAAGGCGAGAGTCTTCTCGCGCGAATATTTTCACTCGTTCATTTAGGAGATTGGATCAGTTTTTACCTTGCAGTTCTCAATGGAGTCGATCCAACGCCTGTTGAAGTGATCCAGCACCTAAAATCTGAGTTGGCAAAGGAGTCTGTTTAAGCCGGCATTTTTGGTCGGATTTCCATCCGAGTTCTTTATATCCTGGGAGTAAGAGCGACAAGATGAAAGCTATTGTTTTATGTGCCGGCTATGGAACGCGGCTGTATCCGTTAACCAAGAGTTATGCCAAGCCGCTTCTTCCGGTTGCCGGAGAAGCACTTTTAACTCACTTGATTGCCAAACTCGAAACGGTAAACGAGATTGATGATGTTTTGGTAGTGACCAACGGAAGGTTTTACGGAGATTTTTGCCGCTGGCGTGGAAAGGTTAAAACCACCAAGTGTCTTCATGTTTTCAACGACCAAACCATGAGCCCGGAAACTCGGTTAGGGGCTATTCGTGATTTAAAAATTGCTTTGGAGGTGGTGGATTCCGAGGATACGCTTGTGATCGCAGGGGATAATTTGTTTGACTCAGGTTTAGAGCCGTTTCTTCAGTTCGCCCGTTTGAAAAAGCCGGCTGTTTCCATCTGCGTGTATGACGTCAAAGACCGATCGCTCGCGACGCAATATGGCTTGGTGAAAACCGATTCTTCGGGTAAAATTATCGACTTCCTTGAAAAACCCAAAGATCCACCTTCGACGTTGGTTTCGATGGGACTTTATTTTCTGACCAAGGAAAGTCTCGGTTATATTGACCGTTTTTTGGAAGAACATCAGCGTTCCGACGCCCCCCGGTTTTTACATCGCTTGGCTTTCGAAACAAATCGAGACCTACGCGTTCGTATGTGACGGAACATGGTTCGATATTGGTGACGCGGTGTCTTATCAGAAAGCAGATCGGTTTTATAGGAAATTAGTTAAAAAGCAGCAAGCATGAAAAAAAAATCTTTAAAGTCACATTCCAAGGAAAGGAACTTAAATCCCATGAAGAAAGATAAACACCTGTTTACTTCGGAGTCGGTGGGTGCGGGGCACCCGGATAAGATTTGCGATCAAATTTCGGATGCTGTTTTGGACGCGTTTATTGCTCAAGACCCAAACGCGCGCGTTGCCTGCGAAACGCTCGTAGCGCGGAATATGGTGATTGTGGCGGGAGAAATTACCGCCAAAGCCCGTGTCGACGTGCCGGTTTTGGTGCGCCGCGTCATTAAAGACATCGGTTATGACAATCCGGCTTATGGGTTTGATTCCAAAAGTTGTGAAATTACCACCCATCTCCACCAACAGTCGCCCGATATTGCGCTGGGCGTAGATCGCGGCGGAGCAGGTGATCAGGGGATGATGTTTGGTTATGCAACGGACGAAACGCCCGAGCTTATGCCTTTGCCGATCATGCTGGCTCACCGGTTGGTTTATGATCTGGCCGAGCTCCGGAGGTCAAAGAAACTTACGTATCTCCGTCCGGATTGCAAAAGTCAAGTGACGGTGGAATACGACCAAGGAAAACCGTGTCGTGTCGTGACGGTAGTGGTAAGCACGCAACACGACGGCGATGTGAAACTGGAGCGCATTGAGCGTGACATGAAAAAGTTGCTCATCGAAAAGGCAATTCCCCAATCGTACTTAAGCGAGCATACAAAAATTTTTATCAACCCGACCGGCCGATTTGAAGTAGGCGGGCCTGTGGGTGATACCGGTCTGACGGGCCGTAAGATTATCGTCGACACCTATGGCGGCGTTGGAGCTCATGGGGGCGGCGCGTTTAGCGGAAAAGATCCCTCTAAGGTAGATCGATCCGCATCTTATTTTGCCCGATACGTTGCGAAAAACGTCGTGGCAAGCAAACTGGCGTCGCGGTGCGAAATCCAAGTTGCGTACGCAATCGGTGTCCCGGAACCCGTTTCCATTATGTTAAATACCTTTGGAACCAGCGAAGTCTCGGACGCCGATATTGTAGCAGGAATCCGAAAAATATTTGATTTTACCCCCAGAGGCATTATTGAACGGCTTAATTTGAGGCGGCCCATCTATCAGAAGACGGCGGCCTACGGTCATTTTGGCCGTTCGGAAAAAGAGTTCAGCTGGGAGAACGTGGATTCAGCCGACGCTCTCAAACAAGCCGTTTTGGGTCATTCAAGCGTCGGAGCGCGGTGAGGTAAGAATGAAGAACCACGTTAAATCGATCGGATTAGCGGCAAAAGGACGAGAACGAATCGAATGGGCGCGGCGAAGCATGCCCGTGCTTCGTTTGATCGAGGAACGGTTCAAAAAGACGAAACCGTTAAAAGGTCTTCGGCTTTCAGCGTGTCTCCATGTGACCACAGAAACGGCCAATCTGATGGTTGCGTTGAAAGCAGGCGGTGCCCAGTGTGTCCTGTGCGCTTCAAATCCTCTGAGCACTCAGGATGATGTGGCCGCTGCGCTTGTGAAAGACTTTCACATCCCCGTTTTTGCCATCAAGGGAGAAGATAAGAAAACGTACTATCGCCACATTAACAGCGTGCTGGACCGAAAACCCCACATCACCATGGACGACGGAGCCGATTTGGTTTCCGAAATTCATGGCAGACGAAAAGATCTAGCGCAAGGCGTGATTGGAAGTACGGAAGAGACGACCACGGGCGTCATTCGTCTGAGGAGCTTGGCGGAACAAGGATTGCTTTTGTTTCCGGTTCTTGCGGTGAACGACTCCAAGACGAAGCATTTTTTCGACAACCGTTACGGCACAGGCCAATCAACTCTGGACGGGATCATTCGTGCCACTAATGTGCTGTTGTCGGGGTCTGTCTTTGTGGTTTGCGGATACGGGTGGTGCGGCCGCGGCCTGGCTCAAAAAGCACGGGGATTGGGCGCCCATGTGATCGTTACCGAAATAGATCCGTTAAAAGCGCTTGAAGCGAAAATGGACGGTTTCGAAGTGATGCCGCTTCACGATGCAGCCGGGCTTGGTGATGTGTTTGTGACCGTGACAGGGAACACGAGTGTCATCCGCCGCGAGCACTTTGCCCGAATGAAAGACGGCGCGATCGTAGCAAACTCAGGGCATTTCAATGTGGAAATCGATTTGCCGGCACTAAAACATATGTCAAAGCAAGTGCGAACCATCCGAGACGTCATCAGTGAATATCGTCTCAGAAACGGTAGAAGTGTTCATGTTCTAGCCGGAGGCCGGTTGGTCAATCTCTCCTGTGCGGAAGGTCATCCGGCTTCTGTGATGGATATGTCTTTTGCCAACCAAGCTTTGGGTGCGGAATTTCTGGTAAAATCGGGAAGTGAATTAGAGGATAAAATTTATACTCTTCCGGATGAAATTGACCAGAGAATCGCTTCTCTCAAGCTGAAAGCACTTGGAGTTCAGATCGATCGTTTAACCGATCGGCAGGTCAAGTACTTGGCTTCGTGGGAATCAGGCACTTGATTTAGTAGTTGGCACGGTCCAAAAAGAAAAGCGTTCCGAAACCAAAGATAAAACTTTGCGCCCAAGCGCTGGCAAGTGGAAATAGTTTCGCCGCTTTCCCCATGGCAAGAATCACCGCTCCCGACACGTGAAATAAGAAAATAAAACACAAGCAGACAAGAACATTGAAGGCAATCATTCTGCGTGTCGAGGTTTTCGCAAGAAACGGAACCACAAGGAGCATCACAATCAAGCTGTGCCACGGGGAGGCAAGTTTGTAGTGAAGACTCACAAGTTCACTTGATAGTTTCACGCCGCTTTCCCTAAGCGTTTTGACGTGTTCTTTTAAGTCTCTATAGCTGATTGCGAATCCTATGCTTCCGGCTCTTCGGAATTGATCAGGGCCTTCGGTAATTTCCGGATAAACTACTGTTTCTCGATAAGTGGGCTCGCCCAAGATCATACCGCTTTTTTCCATCGCGTACTCCGTTACCCGATGAAGTTCCCATATGGCACCGGTCCATTGCGCGTGTTGCGCTACCGTTTTCTTCTTCACCTTCTTTCCCTGATCTAACCACAAAATGACAAAGTCCTGGATATTCGCCTTTCGGTCGTTGTAGATGCGGGCATAATAAAGTCTATTTTTATCCCCGTAGTGGGTTACATTTTCGAAAATGCCCTTGCCTTCTTTTTCGGTGCTATTTTTTTGAATGTGCTCGGTCAAAATCCGAACGGCAACCTGAGTAGAGCGAGGAACGATTTGATCGTCGATGAGAAATGTGACGACGCCCAAAAGAAAGCCGATGAAGATAATCGGCCGAATAATGGCGGTGATTTCTAAACCGGCGATTTTCATAGCGGTTGTTTCGTTGTGGTAGTTGAACGCCGTCAGAACGTAAACAACTCCCAGCAGACTTGCCCATGAAATGGTGCTGACAAAAGTTTCCGGGAGCATAGCCGTGTAGTACTTCAAAATGAGCAGGATGGGGGTTCTGTTCTTAAGCATCTCGTCGAGGTGGTTAAAGAGGTCCGACATAAAGACGAGAAAAATGAGCGTGGCAAGACAAAATAAAATGGGGAAGCATAACTGTTTCGTCAGGTAGCGATCAAGAATTTTCATGCTCTTATGCTCGGCCGATCGCCAAAAAATCGACTCGTTCCGCCCCCGCTTTTTTTAATTCCTTTGCACATTCATTAACGGTACTTCCCGTGGTAAACACGTCGTCCACCACCAAAACGCGTTTTCCGTCAAGCCGTTTTCGATTTCGAACGGCAAAGGCGTTGTTGAGATTGTCCAGTCGTTCCAAGCGTCTTAATCGGCTTTGAGGATTGGTTTTCTTTTTTTTCATTAATACCGATTCGACGCGGATCGGACTTTTCGTATACCGTTTGAGGATTTGCGCAATTAGTTTTGATTGATTAAAGCCGCGATCCCGTTCACGTTTGGGATCGAGGGGAACCGGAACGAACAGATCGTAGTGGTTCATGTCAAGCCGGCTCGCAAAACCTTTTAAACGTTCGGAAAAAATATTGAGGAGCCACGGCTTCTTTCCGTACTTGATTTGATGAAATATGGTTCGGGTTGATTCTTGATATAAAACTAAAGTGAACCCCTGAGTATAATGAGGCCGTGTTGACTTGCACGACTGACACAGGGATGAGTTCTGCCCATAGGGCGGTAACGGTTGAGTACACCGAACACATGCCGGGGGATGAACGGCTTCAATACAGTCGTTGCAATCGTTGCAAACGTGGTTTTCTTCTATCAGAAGAGGAATTCGGCAGATGGCGCAAGCTGGAGGGTATAATAGTCTCGCTAAAGTTCGCACGTAGAGTTTGAATTCTTTCCCGAGGGCGAGCATGATCGCGTACTATAGTGAAACCGTTTTGCGATGTCAATGTTTGGCGTCTTACATTCCTTCGCTGGGAAGAGAAGCATGACGGTGCTTATTCATATCTCCTTTTAGATGAAAAGGTTACAGTAGTTCCGTTGCTTGACAATTGAAAGGTTCTTGGTACAATACCTTCCGTTTCAATCCAGTGACCCAGAAAGGTGGAATTTTGTGCCAAGAGTTGAAATCGGCGAACACGAAAGTATTGATCGAGCATTGAGACGCCTCAAGAAAAAAATCGAGCGTGAGGGCATCCTTAAAACCCTAAAAGCCAGAAAACATTATGAAAAGCCTAGCGAAAAACGCAGGCGTAAGATGCGAACGTCGAAAAAACGACGGGTTTTTTAAACCGACCGCACCTACCACCTTTTCTTCATCCACGTTCCAAGCCCAAGAACACGTTGTCCCCATTCAAAAAAGGACCGTTTGGTGATGAACTTTCAAGCTGTCAAAGGGATGGATGATTTATTCAGTCCCGACGTTGAAAAGTGGCAGATCCTTGAGAAAAAGTCACGGGATTTTTTTGAAGCTCATGGCTTCCGTGAAATTCGGACGCCGATTTTAGAACCTACCGAGTTGTTCGCTCGATCCATGGGCGAGGCGAGCGACATCGTTCACAAGCAAATGTATACCTTTGAAGACCGAGGCGGAAGAAGTTTGACGTTGAGGCCAGAAATGACGGCGTCGGTCGTGCGGTCCGTCCTAGCCAATCGGCTGGTACCACAAGACGAACCGCTGTTTGTGTATTACCTCGGTGCGATGTTTCGAGCCGAACGGCCTCAAGCCGGCAGAAGGCGGCAGTTTCATCAGATCGGTGTGGAAACTCTAAATACCCGTTCCGTGGTGAACGATGCCGAACTCATCATCATGGCAAAAAATTATTTGGAGTGGTTGGGACTCAAGGATTATGTGGTCAAGATCAACCACTTGGGTTCCGAGTCGGACCGGAAAGAATGGATCACGCACCTTACGTCCTATTTTAAGCGGATGGAAGGGAAACTGTGCGCCGATTGCCATTATCGGCTCACGCGGAATGTGTTGAGAATTTTCGACTGCAAGGTGTCTTCTTGTCGGCCCGTGATTGAAGGTGCGCCTCGGCACACACTTTCCAAAGCGGCAGAATCCGATTTTAAAACTCTGCTCACACTCGTTCACAAAGCGGGTGTTCCGATCAAAGAAGAACCTCAATTGGTTCGGGGAATTGATTATTATACCGGCATGGTTTTCGAAGTTACCGCAAAAGGACTCGGGGCTCAGGATGCGATCCTGGCCGGTGGTCGTTATGATTCGCTCATCCACGATTTGGGAGGGCCCGACCAAGGCGCGAGCGGGTTTTCGATTGGAGTTGAGCGTTTGCTCATTGCGCTTGAAGCTTCCGGTGTTTGTCTTGACGAAGCCAGTCGAGCGGAAACCGTTTATGTCGCCGCAATGGTTGGCGGAGAAGAAACGTGCGCTTTCTACCGATCCATTGCATCGGTACTTCTTCAGACCAAGAAGCGCGCGCATTTTTCGTTTTCGAAAGGTTCACTCACTCATCATTTAAAGCGCGCCAATAAAATGAAAGCGGCCTTTGTGCTGATCGTGGGAGAAGATGAATGGAAGTCGAAGGAAGTAAGTCTCAAAAATATGGCAACGGGAGTTCAGAAAAAATTTCAGATCAGCACTTTAAAGGAAGGATTTGAAGCCGGTGTATAGAACCCATACGTGCGGTGAGCTCACCGGAAAACATATTGGGGAAAAAGTCACCTTGGCGGGCTGGATCGATGCCAGGCGCGATCACGGTAATCTTATTTTCCTCGATGTTCGCGACAGGTGGGGCAAAACTCAATTGGTTTTTAACCCCGACGACAGCCGCGACCTTCATGCGGCCGCAGAAAAACTGAGATCGGAGTATGTTGTGCGCGTGGAGGGTGTCGTGGACAAAAGGCCCCAAGGGACAGCCAATCCGAAATTGAGTACCGGTGAAATTGAGGTTCGTGTCAGCGCTCTTGAATTGCTCAACGCGTCTAAGACCCCACCGTTCGAAATTTTAGATGAGTCGGACGTTTCTGAGGAGGTGCGTTTGAAGTATCGGTACTTGGATTTAAGGCGTGCTCCGATGCTCAAGCGGCTTGGTCTTCGGCACCAAATCACGCAAATCGTTCGTCGTTATTTTGACGGCCACCAGTTTATCGAAATCGAAACTCCCATTTTGACTAAAAGCACTCCGGAAGGCGCGCGCGATTTTTTGGTTCCGTCGCGGCTTTCGGCCGGATGTTTTTATGCACTGCCGCAGTCTCCGCAATTGTTTAAACAGATGTTGATGGTGGCCGGAGCCGACCGTTATTTTCAATTGGCACGATGTTTCCGCGATGAAGATTTTCGCGCCGATCGGCAATTGGAGCATACTCAAATTGATGTCGAGATGTCTTTTGTGACTGAAGAAGACGTCATGTCGGAACTAGAAGGTCTTTTGATCGAAATCATGCACAAGGTGAAAGGGATCAAACTTCAGTTGCCCCTCAAGCGTTTGAGTTATCAAGATGCAATGAATACCTACGGTTCGGATAAGCCGGACCTTCGGTTTGGTGTAGAACTTAAGGATGTGACCGCGATTCTGAAAAACACAGATCTTAAAATTTTCCAATCGGTGATTCAGGCAAAAGGAGTCATTAAAGGTTTGAGCATTTCAGGCCAAGAGTTTAGTCGGAGCGATCTTGATCACTTGGTAACCCTTGTTAAAGAAAATGGCGCCCAAGGACTTGCTTGGCTCAAGGTAACCGCCGAGGGTCTTGAGTCTCCGATCGCTAAGTTAATCACGAATGAACAACGCAAAGAGCTGGTCAAAACGTTTGGAACCAAACCGGGCGACACGTTGTTTTTTGTTGCCGATCAGTGGTCGACGTGCGTGAAAGCATTGGGAGTGCTCAGGAATCGCTTGGCCGAACGGCTCAACCTAGCGCGCAGGGATGAATTCAAGTTTCTTTGGGTGGTTGATTTTCCTCTTTTTGAATGGAACGATGAGGAAAAGCGTTTTGATTCGTTGCATCACCCGTTTACAGCTCCGAAACCAGAAGACCTCAAGTATTTCGATAGCGAACCTTTGGCCATTCACGCACGGGCCTATGATTTGGTACTCAACGGAACTGAAATCGGCGGAGGCAGTATTCGAATCCATCAGAGGGATGTTCAGAATCAAGTGTTCCGGGCGTTGGGAATTTCACAAGCGGAGGTGCAAGAAAAATTCGGTTTCCTTTTGGATGCGCTTGCTTACGGAGCACCGCCCCACGGCGGAATTGCTTTGGGATTGGATCGCTTGTGTGCGATTCTGGCGGGGGTCGATTCCATCCGGGAAGTCATCGCTTTCCCCAAAACGCAAAAGGGGGTTTGTCTCATGACGGAAGCTCCGTCCAAAGTGTACCCCAAGCAGTTAAAGGAACTTTCTATTCAGGTCAAAACTTGATGATGGTCATGATCAAAGTGTATCTTTTGGTAGTAGGCATTCAGGACGGCTCAGGAGGGTTCGTTGGAAAAAACCATTAGACTTACGAATGATCAAGAAGCAATCACACTGTACGGCAGTCTGGACGAACGGCTCCGATATGCGGAAGAAATGTTTCACGTGCGTGTGTCTGCCCGCAATCATCAGCTTTGCGTTTCAGGTGAAAAAAAGAACGTGAAGGAAGCGATGGATTTTTTTCAGGCAGAACTTGCTCTTATTCGAGGAGATCGTCAGGCCCGACCGCACGAGCTCAAAAAAACGAAACATTCCGGCGACGAAGGAATTCAAGAAGGTGCTTTAAAAAATATGGGCATCAGCTTTTTTCTTAAAGGGAAGGTGATCCAAGCAAAAGGAGAAAATCAGGAATCATATCTTCAGGCAATAGAGCACTACGACATTGTGGTCGGAATCGGTCCCGCAGGAACCGGAAAAACATATTTGGCGATGGCCTGCGCCGTCGATCACTTAAAAAGAAAAAAAGTTTCCAGAATCATCTTAACCCGTCCCGCAATTGAAGCGGGCGAAAACCTCGGTTTTTTGCCGGGGGACCTGTTGGATAAAATCAACCCTTATTTGAGGCCTCTGTACGACGCGCTTTACGACATGATGGATTTTAATGACGTTGCCAGATACTTACAACGAGGCATCATTGAGGTCGCGCCGCTGGCCTATATGCGAGGGAGAACGTTAAATGATTGTTTCGTCATTTTAGATGAAGGGCAAAATTGCACTCACGAACAAATGAAGATGTTTTTAACCCGCCTCGGACTTTCCTCCCGAGCAATGATCACAGGAGATATCACCCAGATTGATTTGCCCCAAGGCAAGCGTTCCGGTTTGGTGGTGATCCAAAAGATCCTGCATGAAATTGAAGGGATCAAATTTTGCTACTTTGACGATCGGGACGTAGTTCGCCACCGGCTGGTGCAGGAAATTGTCAAGGCCTACGAAAAACACGGGAACCAGTCGTAGAACATCAACACGTTCATGCTGTCGTACCGCAAGAATTCCAATCAGGTGATGATTACCAACCGCGTTAGCCGCTACCAGATTAAAAAAAATAGACTGGAACGGATCGTTCGAAATCTGCTCGGGCAATTGGGTTACCGGCGCACCCTTCTCAGTTTGGTTTTCGTCTCTGACGACCGGTTGAAGTGCCTGAATCAAAAATACCTCAACCATGCTTGGAATACAGACGTGCTTGCTTTTTCGTTTAGGCCGGTTCTCCAGAACCGTCGCCGAAACAAAGCGGAAGTATCGTCGACTCGCGAAGCACCTCGCTTCCTGGGCGAATTGGTGATTTCGCCGCAGCGTGCCGAAGTTCAAGCAAAACATTTTCAAGTGCCGCTTCAAGAGGAGTTGATGAGGTATGTGTGTCATGGCATTCTGCATTTGTCCGGTTTCTCGGACCAAACGAAACACGAACGGGAACGAATGCGGCGAGCCGAAAACCGGCTGTTGAATCGGGCGGTCGGATTTCAATCGGTGGTTTAAATGGCGATTATCAAAGATGAAGGTTATGTGTTGAAGCGCTCACTGATTCGCGAGACCTCACTTTTGGTTACGCTTTTCACGCGCTCAAACGGAAAAATCAAAATCCTGCTTAAGGGAATTCGGACCTCCAAACGGTCTCAGTCCGCAGCGTGCGAACCCTTTACTCATCTTGCCATTGTGTATTACGAGAAACTCAAGTCCGACATTCATTTGGGGTCTGACGTTGGAATCCTGAACGCTCATTCTGAGCTCCGAAGCCGGTTAGATCTTTTAAGCCATACCAGTTATGTGACGGAGTCTGTCGATCGTTTATTTAGTTTCCACGATCCTCAAGCGGATGTGTTTACGCTTCTCGGCGACACGTACCGCGCCATGAGTCAGTTTAAACCGGAACAGGTAGTGCGCGTTTTTGGAGTGAAGCTCTTACAGAAAGTGGGTTGGCTTCCCGTCTTGACGCAATGCGCTGTTTGCGGCACTCAAGCATTCGGTCAAATGTTTTTAAGTTTAAGACAGGGCGGCGTGGTATGTCACATCTGTGAACGGCGGGAACCGCAAACAACTCCTATTTCGGCAACTACCCTTCAATCCCTTGTTTTCTTTCGTGATCACAGCATGGACGAAGCCGCCCAACGGGACGTTGAAGAATCAACGGCGCGGGAACTTGAAGATTTTGGCCAAAGATTTCTTCGCTTTCATTTAGACTACCCACTCCGGTCTTCGAAGTTCATCACGGAACTTCGCCCGCTACTTTAAAAAGTCAATCCTCTTTTAGAACGACTTATCGGTTCGTCCAAAACCGATCAGTCTTGCCCATGCCGCACACCACGAGACTATCTAAAAAAATTTATTAATTTGATTCGACCCCGCCTTGTTTGACACTCCTTATCTCGGATGTTAGCTTTTGATTGATGTTCTTTAAACAGTTTTTCGCAAGTGCGCGTTTAAAACGTTTACAAAGTTTAAAGGAACAGGATAACTCATGAACGACGGGATGAAACGGTACCTATATTTTGATATCCCCAAACAGGAACGGGAGTCTGCCATCAGCTTCTTGCTTCAGGCACTCTTGAAATCCCGGGATGCATGCGAATTGTCTCGTGAAAAAGATTCCGACCTTGATGATGATGTGCACATCTATTTAGCTCATCTGCTTTTTGCGGCATCTCTTCCGGATTACCAAGACGCCGTGAAACGATATCTCAGCAAGAACGTAAGCGATATGGCCGAGCTCATTGAAGAGAACGACGATCGGATTGTGCGTTACTTTATTTATAAGGTGAATGCGGATCATCTCTTGGTACATCTCGGTTTGTTTCAAGACTTGGAGCGCGGGATTAATGCGTTTGCGAAATCCCAAGAGCAATATGTCAGCATGGCGCAAAACTATTATGTGCAAGCTGCGGATCACAATCAGCGGATTTATCGGAGGGAGACCGCCATCGGATCGGTATTGGGAAAATTGTCGCGCCAATTTAAACGTTATCAAAAAATTCTCCGTTTTGCTCGGAAGGAATTTTTTCATTTTGCCAATCAATTTCAAGATCTGAATTTTATCAAGTTTTGCGAGGAACTCGGTCATTACGAGGCGGAACACACTTTGACAGAAGCGAGAGACCATTTTTTAGATTGTTTCGTGGAATGGAATCGTACGAAAAATCCAAGTTTGCATGAACGACTTCTGAACGCTGCGGAGAGATTAAAACGTCTTGATCCTAGTTTTGCGTTTCAAAAAGAATGAGGAGAACTTGAGATGAAAATGAGAACCATGAATGGCAGTGTCAAAGAAAGACCGGCGGGAAGGCGTTCTGCTCGAGATGTTGAAGAGCGTTTTCTTAGACTCTATTCGCGATGGCAGGAGACGCACGATCTGTCTCTCCGCAAACGATTGTTCGTCCGGCTGCGTTTGCTGGTTCGCACACGGCCTGATTTTGATTTAAGATCCTGGTTTAATAAGGCCTTTTAACGTTGCATCCGTAGAGGTGAACGATGGACCCCAACATCATCGTATATCAGCTGCTTGACGAGAGCGATCTCCAGAACGAAGTCCAATTGAAACAAGACGAATTTCTTGACCTCTATTCGTTGTATCGGAAGACGCAAATTCCGTGGATTAAAGAAGAGCTCTTAAAAAAAGCGTACGAACTCCACATCCTGAATCCCAGTTTTA
>MHFO01000009.1:0-1692 GCA_001804225.1 Omnitrophica bacterium RIFCSPLOWO2_01_FULL_50_24
AAAACGCAAGAAGTCGGGGAATATGAGAAGCGTGTTGCCTACGTCAGCGACCAAGCGGCCAAAGACTTAAACCTTCAAGAGAGGTATCAAAAGCTCGTTGACGGCATTGACGGTGTTCCGCTTAAAGTTGGCAGCTTGGATGAAACGGCAATCACCGAGTTCGTGAAGGATGTGATGGTGGCCCGCCATATTTTTGAAAATCAGGGTGAATCCAAAAAGGAACCGCCGCTTCTCAACGGTCTTCTAGGTGTCATGAAAAACGTCGGAGGTCAAGCTTTCAACCTCATGAACGACTGGGCGAAAGGTGAAAAAACCATCTTTGGCGAGGGTGAAAATCCATTGATTAAACACTGGAACGAGCTCTTCGTTGTTTCTTTTGTGTGGCCGCTTGTGGCGAAGGAAGAAACAGCCATTTTGGACAAGGAAAAACTCCTTTCCTATTTTGATCCGAAAGGGGCTCAATACGCCGAACATTTGAAGTTCAGAATCGATGATGAAATTGAAGAAGCCGAACGGTTAAAATATGCGGTTCGGCGTGTAGATGCGGAGAGACAAGCAAGGCAGTGGATTCAAACTCAGTTTGGCCGGCTGCAAGCGGCTGACCATCCAACTGCGTTGATTAGGACCGAGACTCTTCCCAATGGAGAAAAGGTACTCACCGCCATGATTCTTCTTTTGCCAGCTTCGGATTATGAGAAGACTCTTTGGAAGGAAAATCCGGAGAACAAACGCGGCTATCAAATTTTGCCGGAGGAAACAGCGATAGATCCTGGATATGCAGCAAGACCTATTCAGAATGAAGATCAGTTTGTTTTCGATATCGCTGTCAGTCCCTCCAAACGGGGTGCTGGATTAGGACCCGCTTTAATGAAACAAGCGGTGGATTATTTGAGGGGGAAGGGCGTAGAAGTGCTTCGCGGAAGAACGCGTGAAATGCCTAACCACGCGAGCATTGTTCGGGAGAAGAACATCGGCGCGAAGGTTTACTTTGGAAAGACAGTTAAGGGTTGGATTCCAGGGACTAAGCTTGAAACCTTCATGATCGATCTGCAGCAGAAAGTTTCGGAGGGTGGGGAAGAATTAAAACTTTCTGACGTACGGCGCGAAGCGTTGCTGCCGGCCGAATTGACGCCTAAAACGAAGCGGATTCTCAATGTCTACAGCGCACGCTTTAATAAGCTCGTGAACAGCACCGGCGGCAAGTATCGCCAAGTCCTAGAACTTGGTCTCACCGAAGCGATTCGGCAACTAGAGAAGCCCGAGTTCAGCGAAGAGTTCCTCGTGGAAGCCGAAGACGTTCTCAGGGTGATTTCCAAGTTTGTCGCAACGAATGACACAGGAGTGCTGCCGGACGGTATGGTGGCGCGTATTCATTTAGAACACCGTGACGTCGCCCTCAAGGCGGAGTTCTTAGATCGTGTGATGAGAGGCGAAGTTCGGGTGGAAGAACTTGCCGGTGTGATTGCGCACGAGGTGTTCCACGCCAAAGCGCATGAGCTCGGTCTCTTTAAGCATTTGAATCCAATTGAAGCCGTGATGGCGGATGAATTTGCCGCAGACCAAGTTCAAGACAGAGTGGCGGGACGGCACAATCCCGATCTGGAGGATCATAGCGCGGAACATGTGCTCCGCAGTGTTCAAGCACTTCTTCCGTATCAGGAGCTTTTTAAACTTCCTCAAACTCAGTTTGCC
>MHFO01000009.1:1709-2451 GCA_001804225.1 Omnitrophica bacterium RIFCSPLOWO2_01_FULL_50_24
GGTGCTGAGTCAGGAGCAGTTGGTCCGTTTGAGACCAAAACTTCTTGCGCACCGTGAGCTTGAAGTTGATCGGCGCGAACTCACCGAGCGTGCCCGGGCTCTTGCCGAGGGTAAAGCATATCGAGCCGTGGTGGCTTTGTCGGAGGATCAGATCACGATTTATGGTGCACCGGAGGGCGTGTCCACCATTACCTATCGGGATCCGAGGTATTTTACGTACCTCTCTCAAATCATTAACTACGCGTTCTTGGATGCCGGTGGTTTCCGGAACACGTTCGGATCTCAAGTGGAATTGAATGCCCGCCTTGTGGGCCGGCTCGATGAATTGGTGCGTACCTCAGTCGAGCGCCAGCGCATCCAACTCGCCGCCTAAACAGGCACTTTTTCTTAAGCTGCCAGGAGATTTCCCGAGGCATACTTATGGATAATACTGGCCACTAGAGTTTGATAGGGAATACCTTCTTCGGCCGCCTTTGCTTTGATGCGGCTAAGATCGGCTCTTGAGATTCTGATGTTCATCCGCTGGTCCTTACGGAATGTGTTTCTGGCGGCTGCGGCATAGTGGTTGAGTTGAACCTTCTTGGGTTTTACGAGCTCCCAGCGGCCACTTTCGATGGCGTCGAGAATCTTGTTTTCTTCTTTGTCCATTCTATATTTTTTCATGGCCTGTGCCTCCGGATAGAAATTTTTTTGTCAATCTGCGGCTCGGAATAATGGTTTTAAGGAAGATTTTTTTCTCATC
>MHFO01000009.1:2492-21976 GCA_001804225.1 Omnitrophica bacterium RIFCSPLOWO2_01_FULL_50_24
CAATAAACTGTTTTTGATGAGCATATTTGCCCTTGCCTGTGACCAGTGCGATGATGTTTCCACTTTCGATCAGCGAAACAACAGCTTCAAACGAAATATGTCGTTCCTTGATTAACTTCTTATTTTTTGCATTGTTCCAATCAAAAACTTTTTTCACGGCGGAAGTGTATATGAATGTGTGCCTATTGTCAATACATTCCGTCCGGCGGTGTACGTTCTACAATGAATTTGAAACTTCTTTGATGATCAAGTATACTTCTTTCTCGACGATACACATGCATTGGAGGGAATCATGAATAAAACATCCGCGGCAATCCTAGGTTTAGCAGTTCTGAGTGTGTTCGCTTTTTCGGTTCGGTTGGATGCGAAAACGAATTGGTTTTCGAAAGATCAAAACAAGACTCCTCAAATCAAAGAGCAGGCCGACGTTCCGGATCAAAATCAAGCGGAAGAGAAAGAAGGAAAGATGTTATTCCTGAATCCGGACGGGACGTATGCGGAGGACGAGGAAAAAGAGAAAGAAATGAAAGAGCTCGCCCGAACCGTTCAAACCGTTGAAACCCTTAAGAAGGTCAATCAAGTTCAGGATGCGATCCGCGTGATCGATCAAACGAAAGCCCTTTCAAGTCCACAGCAGGCAAGAGAAATCCAGAAAACGGTTGAGACCACCCGGCTGATCAAGACTGTCGACCGCACCCGCACTCGATAACCGGATTCCGTTGACATTTAATCGAATCATTGAGTACAACTTCCTCCCCCTTGATGGGGGAAGGGATAAAGTGCGAAATGTCAACAGAAGCTGGCACTTTTTAGTAGCGTTTCCGCCAGAGAATAATTCCCACCCACAAAAATGACACCATGGATACCCAATCCGCGTGCGATTGGTAAAACGTAGTTTCCTCTTCTCCCCCGGTGATGACCTGAAGAATGTCGGCGGTGTTCAGCGTGGTTTGTTGGACGATCCTGCCTTTTGAATCAATCAACGCGGAATAGCCGTTCGCTGATACCCGCACGACGGGCCTTCCAGTTTCAATAGCACGAAGACGGTCCTGCATCAAATGATAATACGGCATGTGGGAGTGAGTGAAGTGACCGGGGTTCGAAAGTGAAATCAACATGCGGGCCCCGAGCTTGACCGCTCTTCTCGAAAGGCGCGAGAGCCCGTTTTCATAACAGAGATTGATTCCCAGTTTGCCGAACGGCGAGTCGATAACCTTGTAGCGTTTGACCACAATCTCCGAAACATGCCGAAACGGCGGCGGCACGACGGTCTGATAATAATCCTCTATTTTTCCGAAGGGTGAATAAAGTATTGCCATGTGGTAAAACTCACGATTGCGGACCGGATCCGACAGATGGGGGATATAGGTAGCAAGAAGAATATAGGCGTTCGTTTCTCTCGCCAGATCCGTAAACATTTGAGGATTACGGAACACGTCCTCCAGGATGTTGTACAAGGGGAAGACGATCAAGTCCGGATGTTCCTTCGAGGCCTTGAGAGCGAGATCGCGGTAAGTGCTCTGAACCAAATCTCGATGCTGGATGTTCCAGACAATGTCCACGGGAAAATTGTGTTGGATCAACGAGACCCTTAACTCACGCTTCTGGGGCGACGGTTCTTTAAGGCGGTGCGCTCCGAACATGTAACTGGTTCCGAGGAGTGCGACGAACAACGTGCTCAACAGAAGAGCGCTCGCGTTCCTGCGTTTCAGATAGGCAGCGATTGAGGCATTGAGACCGATGACCATCGCGCCGTGAACGGTAAAACCGAAGACGGATGCGATTTGGAAAAAGGCGAACGGACCGTAAAACGGAATTTCGGCCGCGATGGTTCCAAAAGGGGTGAACGAATATAGTTTCTGAAGCGCGAGCCACAATAGGGGTGCCGTCACGATCACCAAACTCGGGTGAGCTGAATTTCTCGTTAGGAGCCGAAAGAGAAGGAAATAGATCGCAAACGTCGGTGCGAAGCACAAAAATACCAAGGCGAAAATCAAAGTCTCATACGCCGTGATCCAATAAAGCCCGTATCCAAATGCGATCGTTCCGACTGCAAGCGTGTACTCCGCGATGGAACGGCTTTTTTGGGTCGCGTCGAGCGCAATGAGAAAAAGGGGAAGCAAGGAAAACCAGGAAAGCCACCAGAGATGACATGGGTGGAGGCCAAGCAGCAGTGCGGCTGCCGAAATTGCAGAATAAATCCAATATCGTTTGTTCATAACTAAAAAGTGCCAGGCGCTTTTTCACCACACACAATCCCTTCTCCCCCTTGGGGGAAAATGGATGATGTGAAAAAGTGCAGAACTCAAGATATAATATATCCCATGTGCCGTCGAGCGGTATTTGCCTTTCTTTTTTATCTTGTTTTCCTAAGTCCGAGCTTCGCAAGCGAGGCCGAAGAAGTGCGCGCACCTGTATTTCACGAGCTTTCGCCGGTTTATGAGGAAATGCTCGCAAACGAAATCGCCGCTTTTCGCTTTGAGCGAGTCACCGAAAAAGCTGCCAGAGCAACGGAGCCCTTTACCGTGACGGGCTGGGACTCGGAAGCGAAGCAGCTCGCTCTTGAGGTGATGTTTCACCTGCAGCGCCGACCGCGCAGTGCTGTTCGAACGAGCGCCCAAACGGCGCTTACACTTTCGGAGAAGAATGTCGAGTTCTTCCCGAAAAGTACTCCGCGCATCGGCGCGAGTGACCAAACGGTGCAACATCAAAACGGAGTTTTCCATCATCGACCATTTGCCTACGATGAACACGAGGAAAATTCCTACGGGATCCTTTTGGCGGTGGTGAACAGCCAGACGTTCGAAGAAGCGCTCCAATCTTTTCGTCAGGGAAGCCGTGACGATTTCCTCATCCTCTTGCCTCGAGACGGGTTAGACTTTGAAACCATTCAATCAAGTGTCCGCGCGATTCGCTTGACGATCCATGCAACCATCACCGAACCTGAACTTGAGTACGTCAAAGACAAAACCGGCAGACAACTTCTTAACCTCGATTGGAGCGCACCCCGCGAGCGCATTTATGAGCGGTACGTTTATGAAGGGATGAATCCCGTTTACGCGTGGCCTGAGGTAGATCAGGCAATCCAGAAGTTCCGAAGTTCCGACAAAATCGCCGCGGTGGTTGTCCGAAGAAACTGATTGTGATAGAATTTCAGTTTCAATCGGCATTCCCAGTTAGATCCAGGGGTAAAGATATGAAGGAAACGGAAGTGAAACGCATCCCAACAAATCACAAAAGACTCATCCGATGGGTGGATGAGATGGCAGCGCTTTGTCAGCCGGACCGCGTCGTGTGGTGCGACGGAGCCGTGGAAGAAAAGAAGCGTCTCGAGCAAGAAGCGGTAGCGTCCGGAGAGCTGATTGAGCTCAATCCGGAAAAACTTCCGGGGTGTTTTCTCCATCGTTCGTCATCCAACGATGTGGCGCGCGTTGAACATCTTACCTATATTTGTACTCAGAACGCCGAAGATGCCGGTCCCACCAACAACTGGATGACGCCCAAAGACGGCTACGAAAAAGCAAGCGCCATGTTCAAGGGTTCGATGAAAGGCCGCACGATGTATGTGATCCCGTTTTGCATGGGGCCCATCGGTTCTCCCTTCAGCAAAATCGGTATTGAACTCACCGACAGTATTTATGTCGCGCTCAATATGCGCATCATGACCCGTATCGGGACTCCCGTTTTGAAGTCGCTCGGAAGCGGCGGAGAGTTTACCGAAGGGCTTCATTCCAAAGCCGATCTTAGCACGGAACGCAGACTCATTCTTCATTTCCCCGAGGACAATACCATTTGGAGTGTCGGTTCCGGTTATGGCGGTAACGTGCTCCTTGGGAAGAAGTGTCTTGCTCTTCGAATCGCCGGTTGGCTGGGACGCCGAGAAGGATGGATGGCAGAGCACATGCTGATTCTTGGAATCGAAAAACCAAACGGGGACATCAAGTACATTACGGCTGCGTTTCCAAGCGCGTGTGGTAAAACCAATTTGGCGATGATCGTACCGCCGGAAGGTTTGAGACACAAAGGGTATAAAATCTGGACGGTGGGAGATGACATTGCGTGGCTTCGCATCGGTGATGACGGGGAACTTCGCGCCGTGAATCCGGAGAACGGATTATTCGGCGTGCTTCCTGGAACCAATTCTAAAACGAACCGCATTGCCATCGAAACGATGCAGAGAAACACCATTTTTACGAATGTCCTTTTAAAACCGGACGGAACGGTGTGGTGGGAAGGCGGAGAGGGAGATCCTCCCAAGGAAGGAATCGATTGGAAGGGAAATCCGTGGAAACCGGGAATGAAGGATGAGGATGGAAAGCCCATTCTTGCGGCGCATCCGAACAGCCGGTTTACCGCTCCCATTTCGCAGTGCTCTACGTACACGGATAAAACGGAGGATCCTAAGGGTGTGCCTATTTCTGCGATCATTTTTGGCGGCCGGAGAGCACGCGTGGCGCCGCTCGTGTACGAGAGTTTTAATTGGCAGCACGGCGTTTATGTCGGTGCCCAAATGGCTTCCGAGAGGACCGCGGCGCAAGTCGGAAACGTAGGGGAGGTTCGCCGCGATCCCATGGCCATGCTTCCGTTTTGCGGTTACCACATGGCGGATTATTGGGCACACTGGCTTGCTATGGGTAAGAAACTGAAACGGCCGCCGAAAATTTTCCACGTGAATTGGTTTCGGACCGACCGCGCCGGAAAATTTCTCTGGCCCGGCTTTGGCGATAACCTCCGCGTTCTTGAGTGGATTTTAGATCGTGTCGATGGAAAAGGAGAGGCAGACAAAACTGCGATCGGCTATGTTCCCAAACCGGAGAGCTTGGATTTGAACGGGCTCGATTTGGATCCGGCCACTGTCCGTGAATTGCTTTCGATTGATTCCAGGGAGTGGCTCGCTGATTTAAAACTTCAGGAAACGTTTTTCAGTCAGTTCGGAAGCCGCTTGCCTCGCGAACTTGAAGCTGAACGTATCCATCTGCGCGAGCGCCTAAGTTCCTGATCTTATGCCTGCGAAACTATTGGTGGTGGATGATGAAGACGGCATTCTTCAGGAAGTAAAATCCTTTTTTGAAGAAGAAGGTTTTCGAGTTTTTACCGCGGACACTGGAGAGCAGGGTATTGCGATTCTCAAACGCGAAAAACCGGAGGTACTGCTTCTCGACATCAAGCTTCCCGACATGTCCGGCCTTCTCGTTCTCAAAATCGCAAAAGAGTCCAGCCCCCTCACGAAAGTAATCGTCAATACCGGTTACGTAGATCAAGGATTGATTGATCAGGCCGAAGAATTAGGAAGAGACGTGTTCCTTCAAAAACCGTTCGATCTGGAATCTTTACGGCGGGAAATTAATCAACTTTTGGGGATTGAAAATACGTAAGTCCTGCTTGTTGCAACCTCATGCCAAAGCGAACCATCGTTGTTGCCACGGAAAACAGCAAAGCCGTCAGTTTTTTTTCCGAATACTTTCGTGATACCGCCTCCATCCCGACCGTCATTCGCGATCGCCATGATTTTGCGGAACTTGCGGCGTGCCGGCCGGAAGTGGTTTTTATTGAGTCAGATTGGGTGAATCGGGAGATCGCCGCCCAACTCAAACGGTTTGCAGGTCAGGATTCCTCGTTCAAGTGTTTTGGTTTGGGTACGGGCGCCGAAGGTGCTTACGAATGGAGCGGAATACTTTCATTCCCGATCGATCAAGAGGAATTGATTCGTGTTGTATTTCCCGCCTTTACATTGCCAAACCCTGTCAAAGTACTTGTAGTGGACGACGAACCCGGTATTCTCAAATTGGTTTATGATTTTTTCACTTTACAGAAACAACCGAAATTTGAGGTGTTCAAAGCCGCCGATGGGCTTGAAGGATTTAAACAGGTCAAGGAGCATCATCCTCATTGCCTGATTTTAGACCTGAAAATGCCCGTCCGTTCCGGAATCCGGCTCTACCGGGATTTGATCGTCAGCGGTTTAAAAATCCCCACGGTGATTTTCATCGATACGTCGGCCTCCGATGACATCCAGCAAATAAGAAGTCTGGGCAACCCCGTGTTTTTGGAAAAGGGGGGAACTCAAGGCAGTATGCCGGAAGTGATGGCCGTCGTCCAGAAATTGGTTATTTTTTCGTAGGGAACAGGCATGCCTGTTCCCTACAACGTGGATTTTTCTGGGAGGGGCAGTCCCAATTTCTACGGGCAGTCCTCGAAGCGAAGAGGGCAGTCCCAATTTCCAACGAATAATCTTATTGAGAATCAGGAAAGAAAAAAGGCAGCTATTTCTAGCTGCCTTTTTTAATGCGTGGACAACTAAAAGGCGTACTAGGAGTTTAGAAATCTTTGCTTAATTTGTTGAAGAAATAACGCTTTGTTTTGTAGTCGTACGTTCCTGCGTCTTCGATCGTGTCGTAATGATGAACTTCGTGTAATCCCAACACCGGATCAGGCATCGGAATGCCGTTCCAGAATGGAACCCAAAACGTTGCGAGGTCAACGACACCGCTTGTCATTCTGAGTACGGCAACGACCGGACCCATGATCAATCCCGTGATATAGCCCGTGCCGATCGGTGCATTTTTGGACCATGTGAACGGGTGGCGGAAAATTTCTATCCAGCCAAACGCAGTGTTGCTGAAGCCGCGGACGATCATGCCGGGCATCTTTTTTAGGTAATTGTCATCGACCGCCCAGCGTACCATCGTGTCTTTGCGGCCTTTGCCGGTGGACCAATCAAAACTTGCAGGTTCCTTGACGACATTGGTATTGTCGACGTATTGCTGTTCGGTGAGCTGTTGTAATGGTTTTGGTTCATTGCCAGCTATCGTTTCATACGCCGCATAAACCAAGGAAGGACTTAACGCGATGCTTAGAATGCATAAAAGAACAACCGCCTTTTTCATTTCTTGTCTCCTGTTTGTTGGTGTAAGCCTCTTAGTTCGAAATGACTTATTAAGTATTCCACAGGGTATTGAGTTTGTCAAATTATGTTCTTTATCTGTTGTTTCGCTTCCTTTTAGTACGGCAAATCCTTTTTTTTCTTTAGGGGGTGCGGCAGTCAACGCTGTCCTACGGACGCCGTCCGGAGGGAGAGGTTAGGTCCCATTTTTAACGTCTCCCCTCGGACGGCGTCCGGATTCGAACGCCGAGGGTTGATTTGACTCTCACGCACCTATTCTGTAAACTACACCTTTTCTGAGGACTCACATCAAAATGTCAGACGCACCCAAGCCGGAATTAGAAAGAATTAAGGAAGAAAGCCGTTATCTTCGGGGTTCGATTAAAGAAGAGCTTTCGAATGATGAATCGAACTTTGCCCGTGACACGACGCAGATACTCAAGTTTCACGGCGCATATCAGCAGGATGACCGTGATGTCCGGACTGCGCGCCGGAAAGAAGGCAAGCCGCCGCTTTTTTCCGTGATGGTCCGTTCTAAGATTCCGGGCGGACGCATGAGTGCTGAGCAGTACTTGGTTCATGATCAGCTTTCAGAACAGTTCTCAGGAGCAGCGCTTCGAGTCACTACGCGTCAAGGGCTTCAATTTCACGGTGTGCTCAAAAAAAATGTAAAAGCCGTGATCCACGGTATCAATGAAAAATTAGGAACCACACTTGGGGCGTGCGGAGATAACGTGCGAAATGTGATGGCGTGTCCGGCTCCGTCGGTAGATCGCGTTAAACTTAACGTGTATGAATATGCCAAGGCCGTTTCGGATCAATTTCTTGCGAGGACACGCGCCTATCACGAAATTTGGTTAAACGGGGAACCGGTCAAGGACTTTGAATCCGCCGGGAGTGACGTGGAGCCCATTTATGGGAAAAGTTATTTGCCCCGCAAATTTAAATTTGCGCTCGCGTTCCCGGAGGATAATTGTGTGGACGTGTACACACACGATGTCGGTATGATTCCCGATGTGGACGGCAGCCGGTTGAAAGGATTCAACATCTTGGTCGGCGGCGGATTGGGGATGTCCCACGGCGCGAAAGACACATTTCCGCGGTTGGCGGATCCATTTTGTTTCATTGTTCCGGACGAGTTGGCAGACCTTACCAAGGCGATCGTTTCGGTGCAGCGTGATTATGGGGACCGGACGTCGCGGAAACATGCACGAATGAAATACCTCATTCACGATCGGGGACTTGAATGGTTTCGAGCTGAAGTTCGGAAGCGTTACGGAAAGGAGCTTCCGCCGCCCCGCGCGATTTCATGGAAGGGTTGTGATGTCCACTTGGGCTGGCATGAGCAAGGAGACGGGCGGTGGTACTTTGGAGTTTCTGTGGAGAACGGACGCATCCGAAACGAAGGGTCTTATCGTTTAAAATCGGGCTTGCGCGAAATTGTTAAGCGATTCCAAATACCGGTTCATTTGACCGCTGCTCAGGACGTTTTGCTGTGCAACCTCCGGACGGAACAGAAGAAAGAGCTTGAGGGCTTGCTGAAAACCTACGGGATTAAAGAACCCGGCACTCTTTCCAACATTCAAACGTATTCGATGGCATGTCCGGCATTGCCGACGTGCGGTCTTGCCATTACGGAATCGGAACGGGCGCTGCCTTCCTTGATCGATGAATTGGAAGCAGCTTTGAAAAACCTCGGTCTTGAAAAAGAAACGATTACCACTCGGATGACCGGCTGTCCGAATGGGTGTGCTCGGCCGTACAGTTCGGAGATTGGTCTTGTCGGCCGAAAAGTGGGGACCTACAATATTTATCTCGGCGGAAGTTTTGATGGAACTCGTCTGAATCAGGTTTTTGCCGAAGATGTTCCGCAAAAAGCCGTGGCGGGGAAATTGATTTCGGTTTTTAAGTTGTTTAAAGAAAGGCGAAAACCCGGCGAACGGTTCGGGGATTTTTGCCATCGTCTTGGAATTCAACACGTACAAACCTTAGTAGGAATGTGATTCGCTCACAAGTCATAAAGGAGGTTGGCGGTGAAAAAGGGAACTTGGGTTACGTTGGGTATTGTGATCGGTATCGTTGTTCTTGTCGTTTTGGCTCTTGTAGGGATTTACAATGGGCTCGTTCGGGCAGAGGAGACGGTTTCCGAAGCTTGGGCACAAGTAGAGAATGTGTATCAGCGCCGGTTGGACTTGGTTCCGAATTTGGTTGAAACGGTGAAGGGATATGCTGCTCATGAGCAAGAGACGTTTGAGGGTGTCGTGGAAGCTCGCTCGAAAATTTCTCAAATGAACCTTTCGCCGGAGGTGGTGAATCAACCGGAGCTGCTTATGCAATTCCAACAAGCGCAGGGAGCGCTCTCATCGGCGTTAAGCCGTTTGATGGTAGTGGTCGAACGGTATCCGGACCTGAAAGCGAACCAGAATTTTCTTGCACTTCAAGCTCAACTCGAGGGGACGGAGAATAGAATTTCAGTTGAACGCCGCCGATTCAATCTCGTAAGCCGCGAATTCAACACCAAAATCCGGGTGTTTCCTCATCAGCTGATTGCCAAGTGGATGGGGCTTCAAGCCAAGGCGTATTTCGAGGCCGAACCGGGAGCAGCGCAAGCTCCAGAAGTGTCATTTTAAGTCGGATGCCCTCTTTTAAAAAGTGCCAGGCACCTTTGCTAAAGGACTTGGCACTTTTTGTTCTTCTCTTTACCGCTTTTTCCAGTTCCCTGTACGCGCTTGATATTCCCAAACGCCCATCGACTTATGTGACTGACCAAGCAGGACTTCTTTCGCCCGACGCGCGCGCGAGATTAGAGCAGGTTTTATCCGCTTATGAACGTCAAACTACAAATCAAGTCGTGGTGCTCACTCTGCCAAGTCTGGAAGGCGAGGCGCTCGAAGATTTTTCGATACGTCTCGCCGAGGCGTGGAAAGTAGGTCAGCAGGATCGCGACAACGGCGTCATTTTTCTGATCGCCCAAGCGGAACGAGAAATACGCATCGAAGTCGGTTACGGACTTGAGGGCGTGCTTCCTGATGCTTTGGCGGGTCAAATCATCTATCAAGAGGTGGCGCCTTATTTTCGAGCCGGCAAGTTCGAGGAAGGAATTTCCCGCGGAGTCCTCGCTATTCTGCGAGCCACGCAAGGGGAATATCAGTCTCGCATCGTTGGCGATCTCCGCCAGGGGGAACTTACCCCTCAAGAGCTTGAGGCACTTCAAGCTCAAGGTAAAGCCGTCGGTATTTTTGTTCTCGCGGTGATTGCCATCCTATTTGTCATCGATTTTTTTCGCTACCAACGTTATCTTTATGATCATCGGCTGTATCTGGACCGTTACGGTTTTTGGGAATGGTGGTTCCGGTTTGCCCTTTTGCTTTTTCTTTTAAGTTTTATCTTCCGGATTTTGTTTTACACCTTGTTGTTTTCCCGCGGCGGTTATTACGGAAGCCGAAGCGGTTTTGGCGGTTTTTCGGGCGGCGGCGGCAGTTTCGGCGGCGGGGGTGCCAGCGGCCGTTGGTAAAAGAAAAGGGATCATGTCGATGAAAATCGTTCGGAGTTCAGAGCCAGTTTTATTTTTTTCAAAGAAAGAGAAGGAAAAGATTCTTCATGCCATTGAAGCGGCAGAAGGAAAAACGTCCGGAGAAATCCGAGTTCACTTGGAACGCAAGGTCAAAGACGACATCATGGCGCACGCAAAAGAAGTGTTTGAACGAATGGGTATGGCAAAGACCGAGCGACGGAATGGAGTTTTGATCTTTATGGGAGTTAAATCCAAGCGGTTTGTGGTGATCGGGGATCAAGGAATTCATGAACAGGTGCCGGCCGGCTTTTGGGATGAGGTGGTGTCCGAAATGACTTCCTGTTTTCGCCGCGATGAATTTGCGGAAGGATTGAGCAGAGGTATCTTAAAAATCGGCGAGCAGTTGGCTCAAATTTTCCCGCACGAAGTAGGTGACGTCAATGAGCTTTCGGATGGAATTTCATATTCGTGAGTAGGGAACATAAAAAAGGCGTTGCCGTTTGGTTCAGCAACGCCTTTTTCTTTGGAGAGCTTAAGCTTTATCGGACCTTTAAGCCCAGCCGATTGTAGAGACGAATCTCCTTTTTCACATTGCTTAGAGCTGATTTGAAGAATCGGTTTCCTTTGAAGTGAAACCGGGAAGCGGCTCCTGTGAGTTTTCTAAGTTCTACTTTTCGCATTTTCACACCGCTTCGAAATCGTCTCTTTAATGCTCTCTTTTGAATTGGATTCATCGACATCCTCCTTTTTCATTGAGTTGCTTCTTGATACGTCTAGTGTCAAGCGTAGCCGACATTTTGCTCCGATGCAAATGGCGGAGAGGAATTTCCCGTGACAAAGGAGCTGAAATTAAATAAGATTAACAAGTTTCTTAAAGAGGAGGTACCAGAATATGAATTCAGATCGTCCATTTGAAGTAGCACTCGGGCGCGAAGAAGCATCCGAGCGGAGTTTTTTGTCACAGGTATATATATGGATGGCCATGGCTCTCGGCTTAACCGGAATAGTCTCGGCATGGGTTGCCCTAAACCCTTCCTTATTAATGGCCTTTGCCCGCAATGGGTTCCTTTTGTTCTTTCTTGTCATTGCCCAGTTGGGCCTGGTGTTTTGGCTCTCGAGCCAGATTATGAACTTGAGCGTGATGACCGCGACCGTGGGCTTCAGTATTTATGCGACGCTCAACGGGGTGCTCTTTTCCTCCATTTTTCTGATGTACACCGGAGCATCGATCGCTTCTACTTTTTTCGTTACAGCGGGCACATTCGGGATCGTCAGTATATATGGATACACCGCAAAGCAAGACCTTACCTCGGTAGGCAGTTTTTGCTTTATGGGGTTGATCGGGATTATCCTTGCCTCGATCGTCAACTGGTTTTTTAAGAGCCCGGCGCTTTATTGGATCATTACCTACGCGGGTGTCGCTATTTTTGTTGGGCTAACGGCGTACGACACACAGAGACTTAAACAGCTTCATCACCAGGGTTTTAGCTCAAGCGATACGATGAAGAAAATCGCGCTTCTCGGCGCGCTTCGGCTTTACCTTGATTTTATCAACTTGTTCCTTTTGCTTCTGCGTGTCATGGGCCGCAGACGCTAAGAGGACTGAGTATCGGCGGGTGCGGTTGAGTAATCCTCGACGTGAGCGTTGTTGATTAGCTCGGCAATTTTTTTGAACCATACTTCATTCCGCGCTTCATCGGGTACGCCTTCCAAATATTGATTTCTCAACTTTTGACTTGCCAGGTGTTTTCGGAGAGCTTCTTCAAATTCTCGCGGTTTGCTTTGAAAATTGGTTTTCATCCAGGTATCGTACAGGTGCTGGTTAAAGGTGCCGTTGAGAGAGAAAATCCGTTCGATTTCCGCCCGCACTTCATCATCGGTAACCGATAGATTTTGGCGTTTCGCTTCGCGATGCAACACGAGCGTTTGCCAGACCAAACCTCGAAGCTCGCCGATGTCAAGCGTCAGCTCTCGATTGCGAGTCAACAATTCGTAAAACCGGAGGGTCATCAAAAAATCCTTGTTTAAGATTTTTTCTCCCCCTACAGCTCCCGCATACGATGTGGTTTGATTTTGAGAGACCGACAACGTGCCGGCACCCCATGCCACGAACGAAATGACGATCAGCCAAATGATGAGTTTAATGTACTTTCGAAAAAGTTTGAGCATGAGTTTCTCCCGCGTTTCAGAAAACGTATTATATGCTTTATCCTTGTACTTTAGAAGGACTTATGCTAGGATGCTCGCCAAATTTAACCCATCGCGGAGCTATTATGAAATTTCTAAAATTTTCTATATTTTTGCTGTTCGTCATAAGCATTTTTAGTGCCGGCGTCACTGTCTACCTTTCGACAATCCGAGAAAATGAAAAAGAGAAGCGGATTTATCTGGAAGGCGTCCGCGAAGAGCTGACGGGCAATATTGAAAAGCTCGAGAATGACAAGTCAAATCTCGAGCGTGAAGTGACTGATCTTGAGCTTCAGGTTCAGGGCGTGACGGCGCGGTACGAAGAGGCAGAGCAGGCGCGCGTGAGGGCCATGAACCTAGTCCGTCAAAAGGATATGGATATTGAAACGCTGCGGAAAGAAATCAGCGCGTCTCAAGCAGCATTTGAAACAGCGCAAAAAAGGAATCAGGAGCTTGAGCGGATTTTAGACGAGCTGGAAGAGCGGTTGCGTGCCACGGTGGCGGCCGCGAGCGTGCCGGTTGAGGAGCCCGTCGCGTACTTACAAGTGGACGTGAGCCCCGTCGGTGCGGATGGATCACCTATGGTTCCGAGCGTGCCGAAATTTTCGAGTGCCGGCGTTGCGGGCGCGGTTCAACCGGTTCAGCCCCAAACTGTAGTTCCCGAATTGCCCAAAAAAAGCGGCAAATTTTTCAATCTTGGCCGTCAACAAACCAACAATACCTCGGAGAAAAAAGTCGAGACGGAGAAATCTCAGGCAAGTAGCGCGGTCACGGCACCGAACCGACCGTTCGGTACCGCCGCTCCAAGCGGCCAATCGCCGCTCGGTCAAGCGGCACCGAAAATGCCCGAGGCCAATCAAGCGATTGCCGCAGGGCAGGTTCTCTTGGTCAATCGGAAGTTTAATTTTTTGGTGACCAATCTCGGTATTCGTCAAGGACTGCATATGGATGATCTATTGGCGGTCGAACGTAAAGGTGTTCCCATTGCGAAAGCCCGCGTAGAAAAGTTGTATGAGGATTATTGTGCCGCATACATCACCGAAGAACAAAGCGAATCACCGATTCAAGAAGGCGATTTTGTTGCAGCGATCTAAAGGTTCGGTCTTACTTCATATTTTGGTTTGGTTAACGATTGCAAGCGTGCTCGTTCTGCTTGCCGTGCAAGGGGCCGAGCTCCTACGGTATCTCCAGATTCCCGGATGATTCCAGGAACTTCAAATGATAAAAGTGCCAGGCACCGAAAAAGTGCCTGGCACTTTTTGTGCGCAGCATTGACGATCTGTTTGGTTGTTTCCCCATTGGCACGGGCCGAAGAAGGGGCTCATGCAACGACATTCCGCTCTCGACTTCAAGCTCTCCTTGCTCAAGTAGATGTCCTCGAATCGGAGCAGTTAAAACTGCTCGATGAGCAGAAACAAACTGTTGAAGAAATTAAGCAGCTTAAAATTTGGGTCAATAAACGGCGATGATTCGAACCCTTGTTGTTTTCGTTTTTGTATTTTTGGCAGGTTCGGTGTCTGTCTTAAGTCAGCAAAACGGCGAGACCTCGAGTGTTGAGGAACTGTTCAGTCAATTGGAACAGAAGGTGTACCAACTCACCGTCCAGAACCGTCAATTGGCTGCCCATCAGAAAGAAATCGATCAAGAACTTGCCGAGCTTAAAATTTGGATCAACAAACGGAGAAGCTAGTACTTCGACGCGATTGAAATTGTGGACTCACAATTTCAATCTTGCTCAGTACTAGGTTTTGTTGACATTTGATCAAACCATTGAGTACAACTTCCTCCCCCTTGATGGGGGAGGAATGAGGTGGGGGTGAAAAACACCACATGATCCCCCCATCCTAACCTTCCCCCACAAGGGGGGAAGGGATAAAGTGCGAAAAGTCAACAGAACCTGGTGGTGAGCCCTTCGACTGCGCTCAGGGTAGTGAGCCTGTCGAACTGCGAACTACCAAAATCAAATGAGTCGAACCACTAGTTAGGAACGGCATGACTCAAAAACCGATCACAAAGATTCAAGGTGAGTACATCCCTCCGGGCGATAAATCTATTTCGCACCGGGCTGCAATGCTCGGCGCGTTAGCTGACGGAACCAGCGAATTTTCACATTTTTTAGAATCAGAGGATTGTTTTAGGACCATCGATGCGTTCCGTGTGATGGGCGCAACCTATAAATTTAAAACAAGCGAAACACAAACGGGCTCAAGGACCACCAAGCTCATCGTGACGGGCGTTGGTTTGAACGGCCTTCGGGCGCCCGAAAGCGCATTGTACCTTGGTAATTCGGGAACTACGATGCGTCTCATGCTTGGGATTCTTGCCGGCCAATCGTTTGAGACTCGTTTAACAGGCGATCCGTCGTTGTCTGCCAGGCCCATGAAACGGGTTACGGAGCCGCTTCGAAAGATGGGGGCCGAAATTTCCGGAAAGGATGACGCAAACTTTGCGCCTCTTGCCATTCGCGGCGGCGAGCTTTCGGGTATTCAGTGGACCAATCAATTTGCAAGTGCTCAAGTGAAGTCCGCGCTTCTTCTGGCGGGTCTGTACGCACAAGGCAGTACGCGCGTCACCGAACCCCTTCCGACGCGTGATCATACGGAGCGTCTGCTCCGTTTATTGGGCGTTCCGGTTGAAGCTTCGAAATCAGGGGTTGCGGTTCGTCGGGTTAGTACGCTTCACCCCATCCACATGAGAATCCCGGGAGATTTCTCTTCCGCCGCTTTTTTTATAGCGGCCGCCTTGATCGTACCTCACTCTGACCTTAGGGTTTTGGACGTGGGTCTTAACCCTTCAAGGATGGGGTTTTATCATGTGCTGAAGCAGATGGGGGCAGATATCAAGATCGAACGGCAAGACCACGGTGAAGAACCCATCGGGGATCTACGAGTGAAAACAAGCTCCCTAAAGGGGATTGATTTGGATCCAAGGATGGTTCCACTCCTTATCGATGAACTTCCGATCCTAATGGTTTTGTGCGCTCTTGCCCAGGGAACCACTCGGATTCGAGGAGCTAGGGAACTTCGGGTTAAAGAGACCGACCGGCTCCGGTCCATGACGGAGGGGCTTAAGACGATAGGGGCTCGCATTGAAGAATGTGACGATGGCTGTACCATTGAAGGGGTCCGGGAGTTTGCGAGCGGTTCCGTTTCGAGCTATCAAGACCACCGTACCGCCATGAGTTTTCTGATTGCGGGACTCCGAGCAAAGGGAAATGTGGTAGTTCGCGACGCCGATTGCGTCAAAATCTCGTATCCCGACTTTGAAGGGGATTTAAAGCGTATTTGCTCTTGACACTCCAAATCGGTTCTTCTACAATGCCCACTGATATTAAATTGGTGTCGATTGTGTCCCATTCATTCCTCTTCGTAACGAAGGAAGTCCATGCTGCTAGTTGATCAACTCTTCGGTGTTTTTACCAACGACATTGGTATTGATTTAGGAACAGCGACTACCCTTGTTTATGTGAAAGGGCAGGGCGTTGTTTTGTGCGAACCCTCTGTGGTGGCCGTGGACCGGAACACCAATCAGGTGCTCGCGGTAGGCGACGAAGCAAAACGGATGTTGGGACGCACGCCGGGCAATATCGTTGCGGTTCGTCCCATGAAAGACGGAGTCATTGCCGACTTCGATATTACCGAAGCGATGCTCCGCTATTTCATTCAAAAGGTACACCGCCGAATTCCGTTGGTGTCGCCGCGCGTGGTGATTGCCGTTCCGAGCGGTATTACGGAAGTTGAAAAGCGGGCGGTTAAAGATTCTGCCGAGCGTGCCGGCGCCAGAAGTCCCGTCCTGCTTGTGGAAGAGCCGATTGCAGCAGCGATTGGCGTCGGACTTCCGATTCAAGAACCTTCCGGGAATATGATTGTGGACATCGGCGGCGGAACCACCGAGATCGCCGTCATCTCACTCGCGGGTATTGTGTTTTCAAAAAGCATTCGAATCGGCGGCGATGAGTGCGACGACGCGATCATTAATCATCTCAAGAAAACATACAACCTGATGATCGGGGAACGCACAGCCGAAGAGACCAAAATTAAAATCGGGTCCGCCTATCCTCTTGAAGAAGAAACCACCATGGAAGTCAGAGGCCGCGATATTTTGGCGGGCCTTCCGAAAACGGTTACCGTTTCAAGCGAAGAAATCCGAGAATCCTTGTCCGAAACAACTGCGGCGATTCTCGAAGCGATTCGAATTACCCTTGAGCGAACCCCTCCAGAGCTTTCAAGCGATTTAATCACCAAAGGGTTGGTTTTGGCTGGCGGCGGCGCGCTGCTCAAAGGTCTGGATAAGCTGATCGCTGAAGAAACGGGCCTCCCAGTTCATATTGCCGATGATCCCCTGACCGCTGTGGCGTTGGGGACGGGCCGGTACTTAAGCGACATCAATTTGCTGAAGCGGCTTTCGGTCAATAGCAACGGTCACACACACTACGATCTGTAAATTTCTCGGTGCGATTCCGAGTCCATCTTTCTCGCCCCTTCATTCTTGCAGGCGCTATTAGTTTGCCTCTTCTCGTCGGCGCCGCATCTCCTCCGCTGGTAGACCATTTGCGGATGTTAACGACGACGTTCGTTTCGCCCGTTCTTGAAGTTCAAGCTCAGATCACGCGCTTTGCACAAGATCAGACAAGGGCTCTTCTTGAGCTTCCTCACTTGAGACGAAACAATGAAGTCCTCCGAAGTGAGGTGCAAGGGCTGAAGCGGGACCTGGTTCGATTGGAAGAATTAAAACAAGAACGGGCGCGCCTCGAAGAACTCCTTCATCTCAAAAAGTCCTTTTCCGGAAAAGTGGTCGCGGCCCATGTCATTCAGCACGATCCCTCCCTGTGGGGCCATTACATCGTGATCGATAAAGGTGAGGCGGACGGGATCCGCGAAAACACTATCTTGATGAACTCTCAAGGCCTTGTCGGCAAAGCAGTGTCCACAGGCGCTCATTCCTCGCGGGCAATTTTGTTGGTGGACCACGAGTCACGCGTGAGTGCAATGAACCAACGAACGCGCGATGTGGGACTTGCAGGCGGCAATGATACGCTTCTCCTCAGAATGATTTATTTGGACCGTGATGCGCAGATTGCGATTGGGGACACGATTATCACCTCAGGCCTCGGCGGAGTGTATCCGAAGGGAATTCCGATCGGAACGGTTCAGATGATCGGCGAAGATGAAACGGAACTTACGTTGTTTGCCGTTGTTAAACCCTTTGTGCCGTTCTCGAAATTGGAGGAAGTTTTGTGCGTTTTCTTCACGACCGAAAGTTAATGATGATGTTGGCAGTTTTGATTTGGTTTGAGCTTTCGATAGCTTCTTATTTTTCGGTTTACTCCATCCGGCCGGATTTCTTTTTGATCTTCTTGGTATTTTATGCGTTCCGGATTAATTGGAAACCCATCGTCCCGATCGCGTTTGTTCTGGGAGTGTCTAAGGATATTTTTTCCAACTCCTTTTTCGGCGTCGAAACCGCTTCGCTCGCGTTGGGCGCGGTTTTTTTAGAATTTCTGGCGGTTCGTTTTGACCGTGAAAAACGCTGGATCCAACTTTCAACGCTTTTTTCCTTTTCTCTTCTTTCCGCGATCCTGTTTTTTGTGATCTCAGCACTGATCAAGCCGCCGTCTATCTTGGGAAGTTGGTTTTTAACGAAGTCTCTTTTGAGTTCATGTTATACAACTCTTGCAGGATCTGCCGTATTGCCGATGGCGGAACGGTGGCTTCGTTTTCCGTTGAGGGGCGGGCGGCAGTATGAATTGTTTTAGGGTTGAGGGCCCTCAACCCTATTTGCTATGAAATTTTCGACACGGTTTAAGATTCTTCGCTATTCGATGCTTGGAGCGCTTGCGATTCTGGTCCTGGGGCTTTTTCAAACTCAGGTGATCAAGGGCCGGGACTATCGCGCGAGAAGTGAGAACAACCGGATGCGGCTCATTCGGCTTGAAGCACCGCGCGGAGATATTTTTGATCGTTCCGGTATTCTTCTGGCAACCAATCGGCCGGCCTATCACGTGTATCTGATTCCCGAAGATTTTGATCCCGAAGAACTTCCCATGTTGAGCAAGCTTCTGAGTTTATCCGGCGAAGAAATCCGCTTACGGACCGCTGTTTCCAGATATGCGTCGTTTACGCCCGTGTTGGTCAAGCAGGATGTTTCGAAGGAAGTCGCCATGCAGATCGAAGAACAGCGGCCGAAACTCGGCGGCGTCTTGATTCAAGTTCAATTTATCCGGACGTATCCCCTGGGCAAAATCGGAGCGCACACGATCGGCTACGTTGGAAAAATTTCAAAGGAGGAATACGCCGAGCGGGATCGAAGCATTTATCACTTTGATTCGTGGATTGGGCGCGTCGGGATCGAACGTGAATATGATCTTGTCCTGAGGGGGGAAGACGGCGGGCGTCAGCTGGAGGTGAATGCAAAGGGAGTTCCCATCCGGTTGTTAAGCGAACAAAAACCAAAAGGCGGTTCGGACGTCCGTCTCACCCTTGACACAAAGCTCGAAGCGCTCCTCCGCCCGCTCTTAGGAGACCGCCGGGGGGCGATTTTAGTGATGGACTTAAAGACGGGTAATCTTATCGCCGACATCAGCACACCGGTGTTTGATCCGAATGCATTTGTTTCGCCTTCTCGTCAAGCCGAACGCCTTTCGTTGATCCGCGCGAAGGAACGCCCTTTGTTTGACCGTGGATTCAACGGTTTGTATCCTCCCGGATCTATTTTCAAACTGGTGACGGCGATGGCGGGGCTTGAGACAGGGGTCATCACACCTCATACGACCTTTTCTTGCCCCGGTTATTTTCGGCTGAACCCCAATTCGCGGAAGTTCAAATGTTGGTTTGAAGAAGGGCATGGCCGCATTGATTTGTATACGGCAATTGAACGGTCGTGTAACGTCTATTTTTATCA
>MHFO01000010.1 GCA_001804225.1 Omnitrophica bacterium RIFCSPLOWO2_01_FULL_50_24
GCCATGTTTGGCATTACTCGAGATACAAGCCGGGAAATGATTATTAAGGCAACCGTAGAATCGATAGCTTTTCAAGTCGGAGAAGTATTTGGTTTGATTCGTACCGAATGCGGAGTTCGGAGCCGAAGTCTGAAGGTAGATGGCGGCGCCAGTCGGAATCGATATTTAATGCAATTTCAGGCGGATTTGCTTGGCGTTCCCGTGCTTTGTTCCAGTGCAAGCGAAGTAACAGCTTGGGGCACGGCCAAACTTGCCGGTACGGTTTCACGTTTTTGGTCTTCTCCGAGTCGAGTGGAAGATCGAATCCGATATGTTCGATATGTTCCGCGATGCAGTCGTCAAAAACGCAAGGCCCTCGTCACACGTTGGCGAAATGCCATCCATCAACTTATTCATTAGTTCCTTCCGTAAGAGAATTCAGATCTAACAAGATTCATTTCTTCGCGTCTTATCTTCACTTTAATTTTGGGAAGCCGATACATAAAAAGCGGTTGTTTTATCGAATGATTAGAATCTAGCGAAAGGATACGTGGATGCCTCTTAGATTGTTCCGCTTCTGGAAAAAGGAAGAAACCCCCCAAAAACTTCCCGAGTCTGAAATACCTCTTTTCGCGACCTTGAGCCCCGCAGAACTAAAACTGGTTGAAAGTAAAATAAGGCGCGTCGAGTTTAAAAAAGGCGATACCGTCTACAAAATCGGAGAGCAGGCAGATGCGTTTTACATTATTTTATCGGGGCGGTTTCGTGTCATCGGAGCAAAGGGGGATACCGTCGGGATTCTTTCGCAAGGGGACTATTTCGGAGAAAGTTCTTTGCTTCTCGGCAGGGAACACAGCGCAACCATCGAGGCCAAAAACGACGGACTGGTGCTCAGAATCAGCAAAAGTGACTTCGAAAATCTTCTCAAAGAAATTCCGCCGCTGTCCATCCACTTGAGCCGTACTTTAGGGCATCGTCTTACCGTGGGAACTGAAGTAGCCAAAACCGATATAGTCTCCATTATTGGGGATGAGAGCGTTCAAGACCGTGATCGATTTGTGCATAATTTGGCCGCAGCGCTGGGGACAAAGCGGAAAAAGAAAACCATCTTAGTTCATCTCGTTCCGCCCGCTTTGGTGGAGAAAGATAAAGCAGCAAAGACAGCTTTATTTATTTCTAAGTATTTTCCGGATCGATTGGAAGAAGTGAAACAGCTCATTCAGAAAGAACACGGATCCTATTCCTATTTACTTGTTTCAAATGGTGTCGAAGGTAAGCGCGCAGAAAAGCAAATCGCATCTTTGTTGGCATTTTTGATTGGCCAATATGATTTCGTTTTGCTGAACATATCAAGTACGTCTGACCATCTTGCAGCGAAAGTACTCAAGCAATCCGACGCCGTTTATATGCTTGTGGGCGAACAAGATGTGGAGTCCGAAAAGACACGCGTGTTTCAGGAAGAATTTCAAAGATCTTTTGGGTTTACCCGTGACGAAATACGTTTGATTGTCTATGAAGAATCCGAGCGGAAAAGGTTTTATGTTCATCCGTACAGCTTAAATCGTTCTCGAACCGTCAATGTCTTTAGTTTTCTGCCTTATGAAAACCGGTTCCAAAGCCGCACAGACGCGCCTCTTGTGCTTCAGGATCCGGATTGCCGTTACGGACGGGCTGTTCAATTTCTTGCCAAGGAATTAACGGGCGACTTAATTGGTCTTGCGTTGGGCAGCGGAGCGGCTTTCGGGTTTGCGCACATTGGGGTACTCAAAGTGCTGGAACAAGAGCACATTCCGATTGATATCGTTTCGGGAAGTTCGATCGGCGCTCTCGTTGGGGTGATGTGGGCAAATGGGCTTTCTTCGCAAGAGCTCGAACACATTGCTGCCGGGCTCGATCGGAAGTCCATGTTTTTTAAACTGGTGGGTTTCCGCGATTTGTCTTTCCCGCATAATAGTTTTTTTAAAGGGCGGCAAGTGGTTCGTTACTTACGGACATTTTTGAAGCACGTCACGTTCCGTGAGTTAAAAATTCCGGTTAAAATGGTGGCGACCAATATGAACACAGGTGAGGAAGTTATCTTTGATGATGGCGATGTGGTGGATGCGATTCGTGCGTCGATCGCAATTCCCGGAATCTTTAGGCCCATCCGGATGAAGGATCAAATATTAATCGATGGAGGCGTCGTAGACCCATTGCCCGTCAAGGTGTTAAACCGGTATGGGGTGAAAAAAATAATCGCCGTGAATGTATTGCCCTCATCAGAGGAACATCTTCAACGAAGGGAATTTTATGAGAAACAAAAAAGCATAGAGAGAGAAATGGCTAAAAATCGTACTCTTGTCGGCCGGTTCCTTTTTGAGTGGGGAGAACGAATTCGGAAGCGTTATCAAGACAATGTATTTAACGTACTTGTCAATACGATTCAATTTCTGGAACATGGAATTGCGGAGATGAGCGCGGAAGGTGCCGATATAGTGATTCATCCGGTTTTACCCAATTCACACTGGGCAGAATTTTATTCCGTTGACAAATTCGTTCGTTGCGGCGAAGAAAAAACAAGAGAGCAGATTGAAGAGATCAAGCGATTAGTTGAAGATAGTTTGTAGAGCCAGAACATCGGTTTGACACACCATTTCCCCTGTGCTAAACTCATTATTCATTATACAGCAATGACTTAGCATATCCATGGACTCAGCTCTTAGAAGGCGAATTATTCCTAGATTTGGCAGACCTATCCTTAGTTTTTTGCAGTAGGCCCTTAGATTAGTGAAAAGAGGAAATCATAAAACCCGTGAACATTTATAAAGCTGCGGTGATTGGTGCTGGGACGATGGGCGCGGAAATTGCTCAGGTGATGAGTTACGCTGATATTCCCGTGCTGCTCAAAGACGTTGACCAACGTTTGGTCGAGCAGGGTTTAAACAAAATTAAGTCGTTGTACCAAGGCCGTGTTGAAAAAGGAAAAATGAAAGCATCGGAAGCCGAGGAGAAGATAAAACGGGTGACAGGACTCACGACCTTTGATGGTTTCCGCGACGTTGATTTGGTAATTGAAGCCGTTCCGGAACGGATGGACTTAAAGAAAAAGGTGTTTCAGGAATTGGAGTCAAACGTATCTGACGATACCATTCTTGCAACTAATACGTCAGCGCTGTCTATTTCTGAGTTAAGTGTTGCAACGCACCGACCGGAGAAAGTGGTTGGAATGCATTTTTTCTTTCCCGCCCATGTCATGAAGTTAGTTGAGGTGATTCCGGGTTTGATGACAAGCGATGAAACAGTCGAGGACGTGGTGAGCTTTTCCGAAACCATAAGGAAAATTCCCGTTCGGGTTAACGAATGTGCCGGTTTTTTAGTCAATCGGCTTTTGATGCCGTATTTAAACGAAGCCGCGTATTGTCTCCAAGAGGGAGCTGCGACTCTGGAAGAAATTGATCAAAGTGCAACGGCGTTTGGATTGCCCATGGGGCCCTTCACTTTAGTTGATAATCTAGGACTTGACGTTTGCTCCGACGTGGTTCAAGTATTGTTGGGCTCGTATGGGAACCGAATGGCGCCGGCCGAGATCTGGGAAAAACTTAAGGAACGGAAACGGTTTGGTAAAAAAACGGGAGCCGGTTTTTATGAGTATGGAACAGGCGGCGGAGAAACCCTTCAAAAAATCGTCGGTCAATTAAGACAAGAACTTCGGATTCAGAAAACCACTTTCTCAATCGAACGCCTCGTTTATCCGATGATCAACGAAGCGATTTTGTGTTTGGAAGAGCACGTGTCTAGCGAGAGTGATATCGACATGGCGATGGTTGCCGGGATTGGATTTCCTCAAGACAAAGAGGGGGTACTTCATTTTGCGGATGAGGTGGGTCTGGATCGTCTTCTGGAAACTCTCTTGAGCTTGTATCGGGACTTCGGAAATCGTTTTTGGCCCGCACCGTTGCTGAAACGGATGGTGGGAGCCGGTCTTCTTGGCAAGAAAACGGGCCGCGGGTTTTTTGAATATTCAACATGATGGGAGGATAGTTCCATGGCAGGTAGTGACCTTGTAAAGTTAAAAATGGAAGGGCCCGTTGCGGTGATTACGCTCAGTCGTCCGCCGGAAAAAAAGGTGAATGTATTAACGCCTGAAGTGATGCAAGGTTTGAGTCAGGCGGTGGACACATGTTCTCGGGATGCCGAAGTTCGGGCAATCGTCATCACCGGCGAAGGACCCTACACGTTTATTGCCGGTGCCGATATCAAAGTCATTGCGGCGATTAAGAATAAAGCAGAAGCGGCGGAGCTGGCAAAAAAAGGACAAGAAATTTTTAACAAGATCGAGAATCTTGATAAACCGGTGATTTGCGCGGTCAACGCCATTTGTCTCGGAGGAGGAATGGAACTTGCCTTGGCCTGTCATATGCGTGTGGCGTCAGATCGAGCTAAATTTGGTCAGCCCGAAGTATTGCTGGGCATTCTTCCGGGATTTGGAGGCACACAGAGATTGTTACGATTATGCGGTTCCGCAAAAGCTCGTGAGCTTGTCCTAACGGGAGACCAAATTTCAGCAAAGGATGCACTTGCCATCGGTTTGGTCAATCAGGTGGTTCCGGAAAACCGGCTTTTAAAAGAAGCGGTGGGGTTGGCAAAAAAGATTTCGGATAACCCGCAGGTTGCCGTGCGTCTGATTCAACGTGCCATCCGTGAGGGAGGGCGAAAAAGTTTAAGTGAAGGTCTGGCCCTCGAAGCCGAGCTGTTTGGAGATGTGAGTGAATCGCATGATATGAAGGAGGGGGTCCAAGCGTTTCTAGAAAAAAGGAAGCCCCAGTTTGAGCACCGATAAGGACTGGTGGGGAACGTGAGGAAATTTTTTCTGGCGTTTGTAATGATCTGTCTTGGAATGTTATCCATTGCCGCATGGTGGGACCGTTTTCGCGGCCAGAAAGAAGAAGAGAAACTAAAAGCGGCAACCCAGACACTTGCTCCCCTCCCCAATGTGGAGGCGCGAAGCGAAGAAGTCAAACAAATACGGAATGAACTCCAAAATGTGATTCAACAGACCTCTCGACTGCAAGGTCAGATACAAGGCAATCGTTTGGAAATTCATGAAATTTTAGAGCGTGCTAAAATTCATGAGCGCATTCTTCAGAATATGACCCTTCCAAAACCGGTGGTGACCAAAAGGCAGCTTGATATCGAACGCATTCTCTCGCGCGAAAAAGTAAGACTGATTGCAGAACAAACACAGAAAACGCAGGAACAGCTTCGAGCCCTTGAACAGGTTCGAACGATCCATTCTGTTCCGGCGATACCACCCAAAGAGAGCACTTCCTAGACCGTTTTGTGGAAGAACGCAATTTAGTTGATTTATTCCTAACACAGGCGGATCGGTACCGCTCGAAGACCGCACTGCGTGTGAAACGCGGCGGTTCCTATCAAGATATTTCCTGGACGGAATTTAAAGATCAAGTTTTGCGCGTGAGCGATGCGCTTCGTCGGTTGGGAGTTCAGAAGGGCGATCGTATTGCCTTACTTTCTGAAAATCGGCCGGAGTGGGCTTACGTTGATTTGGGCACTCTGTCGTTAGGCGCCGTGCTGGTTCCCATTCACGTTACGTCTTCAGCAGGAGAAATCAAACATATTTTGAATCATTGTCGTGCGAGTATCTTATTTCTTTCGAGTACGGTACGCGCGCCCGCATTCGTTCACATTCGAAAAGAGTTAACACATCTGAAACACGTGATTGTGTTTGATGAAGAAAGAGATGAGGGATTGGGGTGCGAAAATCTTGGGCAGTTACTTAAGCAAGGCGGTCCTCAAAGCGGGAAAAAGCTGTATGAGATGAATGAAATTGGGCAAGATGATTTGGCAACGATTATTTATACGTCTGGAACGACGGGGCCGTCTAAGGGGGTGATGCTCACACATGGCAATTTGCTCGTTAATTGTCACGATGTCAAAAAGATCCTGCCGATCGGCGAACACGATGTTTATCTTTCTTTTTTGCCCCTGAGCCATGTCTTCGAGCGGATGGGAGGTTATTATTTGGGTATTTTGTGCGGCGCAACCGTTGCTTATGCTGAAAGTATGTTGACCGCGGTTGACAACATGCGGGAAATTCGGCCTACGGTAGCTTGCGCGGTTCCTCGTTTTTTTGAAAAATTCTTCGAGCAGATTCGCATGCCATCGAGTGAGACCTCTCCTCTGGTCTCTGCATTGCGGAAATGGGCGTTACAGGTTGCAGACCGGAACATTCAGGATCGCATCCGGAATCGTCACTCCACTCTTTTGCAGTCTATCCAATTTAGTCTTGCGAATCGCGTGGTTTATTCCAAGATTCGGAATACACTTGGAGGTCGTATCCGCTTTTTTGTGTCGGGAGGTGCGCCCCTCAATCAAGAGTTAGCCGAGTTTTTTTATTCGATGGGTTTGCTGATTTTGGAAGGGTATGGTTTAACGGAAACATCGCCCGTTATTTCTGTCAATTCGTGCGAACGATTTAAATTTGGTTCTGTAGGAGTACCGCTTGAACACGTCGAAACTAAAATACAAGAGGACGGCGAAATTGCGGTCAGAGGGCCTTCCATCATGAGGAGCTATTATGAGGATGAGGCCTCAACGAAGAGCGCCATCCGAAACGGGTGGTTCCATACGGGAGATTTAGGCCGTATAGACGAGGATGGTTTTTTATTTATCGTCGGCAGGAAAAAAGACATTATCGTCACGTCGGGTGGAAAAAACGTTGCGCCGCAGAATATCGAGAATGCAATACTGCGGGATCCGGTCATGTCACAGATGGTGGTGGTAGGAGATCGGCACCATTTTTTAACAGCACTCATTGTGCCCAATTTTAAAGCGGTACGAAGCGCCTTGGGACTTTCCAATGACGCAAGTTCAAGTGATTTGGTTCGCCGTCCAGACGTTCATGAGCTGATTGCCAAGCGAATCGAAGAACGCACAACCGATTTGGCCAGCTATGAGAAGATCAAGTATTTTTCGCTCTTGGCCCGCGAGTTTTCTCAGGATCAGGACGAAGTAACCCTAACGCTCAAGATTAAAAGGCAAGTGGTCGCAAAGCACTATGAGAAAGAGATCAATTTGATGTACGAAAGCGTCGCCGACGATTTGAATGAGAGCCGAAACCGGATATTTTACATCCTTTGACGGATGCCGCCTTTTCTATCGGTCGTGGCGAAAGAGCGCTGATTCAGCACTTTTAATTGTGCACGGATTGGGCGAACATTCCGGCCGCTACGACGAATTGGCATCTTTTTTGTCGGAGTTATCGGTTTCTATTTTCGCCTTTGACTTACGGGGTCATGGAAACTCCGACGGACCACGAGTCTTTGCCGAGGATTTTGAGCAGCTGACGAAAGACCTAAAATCTTTCCGAACACTGGTACAGCGAGACCTACAGCCGAATATCACCCGTTTTTTCGTGCTCGGGCAAAGCTTAGGAGGGTTAATTGCGACAAAGGTTGTTCTTGATGGAACCGAAGATTGGGACACGTTAATTTTATGGGCACCTTTTTTCGGGATTCCGTTTGGGCATGCAGCTCTTAGCGTCCTTTGTTCCATTTTGGATTTGATTGTCCCCAGAATGATATGGGATAATCCGGTCCCGGCGGTTTATTTAACGCACGATGTGGAGGAACTCGCACGTTATCGCTCCGACGCTTTGGTCCAACGACGGATCACCATTCATCTGGCTCGAGAGATGTTCTTAGCGTGTCGATCGGTCGGGTTACGGGCGGAAGAAATTACGTTGCCTCTCGTTGTCATGGCCGCGGGAGACGATCGGATCGTTTCTCTTAAACGGACGATTTCTTTTTTTAATCGTTGTCGGTCTCAGAATAAAACACTTAAAGTTTTTGATGGGTTTTTTCATGAGTTACTGCACGAGCGTGAGCGTGCAAAGCCCATGATGATGCTTAAGGAAGAACTAATTCGCAGGGGCCTGTAGCTCAGCTGGGAGAGCGCCAGAATCGCACTCTGGAGGTCAGGGGTTCAAATCCCCTCAGGTCCACCATATTTTCGGGAAAACAGGTTTAGAACATGAATCAAAAACGGAAGAAACATCAAGAGCTTAGAGTTGGGATTGCTCAGATCAATCCGACGGTGGGTGATTTCTCTGGAAATGCCGAGAAAATCTGTTTCTACATTGAACAAGCGGAACGTCAACACTGCGACGTTATCGCGTTTCCCGAGCTAGCGCTTTGCGGTTATCCGGTTTGGGATTTAGCCATCAAAACGAGTTTTGTCCGTCGGGGACTTCAAACCCTTCACCAAATCGCTCGATCGACACGGCACAAAAAGATCACCGTCATTGTTGGTTTCATCGATCGGGCACGGAGCGCCGGCCGAAAAAATCATAATGCTCTTGCTGTGATTCGGAACGGCCATGTCGTCCATCGCCAAGCCAAATCACTTCTCCCCACCTACGATGTTTTTTTAGAGGATATTTTCTTTATGCCCGCACGGACCCAAAGAACGTTTAAGCTCGGCTCCCTAACGGTGGGGGCAAATATCTGCGAGGATATTTGGGATGATTCTTACGAGACCAAGCCGACGAAGATGTTAAAGAGACAAGGAGCAAGTGTATTATTTAATATTTCCGCCTCTCCTTTCTCGGAAAAGGGTGTTGCGAAGAGAATAGAACAAGTGCGTCGTAAAGCCAAAGAATACGGTCTTTGGATTGTGTACGTTAACCAAGTCGGAGGCCAGGACGATCTTATTTTCGACGGACACAGTTTGGTGGTGTCGCCAAGAGGTCAAGTCGTTTTCCAAGCGGACCGATTTCAAGAACAACTGTACTGCACCTCGTTCGTGGTAGGTGAGCGAAGGGCAAACCAAATCAGTGCGGTGAAACGAGTCGCTGAAAAAGACATCTATGATGCTCTCGTGCTAGGCCTTTCGGATTACCTGCGTAAAAACCGATTTCGAAAAGTGGTTATAGGCTTAAGCGGAGGAATTGATTCCGCGCTTGTGGCCACTTTGGCATGCGATGCGCTCGGACCGCAAGCTGTGATCGGTATTTCGCTTCCCGGACCTTATTCCTCGAAGGAAAGCGCCACCGACGCCCATTGTTTAGCGCGTGCTTTGGGAATTGAATTCAGAGTGGATACGATCACGTCTTTGTACCGTAGATTTGTGAGTGAAGCGAAGCAGATGAACAAAGTGCGCAGGCCTCTCAAAACGGGGCATAGCCGCGAGGTGATTACAGTGGGAATGGAAAATGTCCAGGCTCGGTTGCGCGGCATGAAATTAATGTTCGTTTCGAATGAAGAAAGCGCTCTTCTTCTCACCACCGGAAATAAATCGGAGTTAGCCATGGGATACAGCACCTTGTATGGTGATATGTGCGGCGGTTTGTCTGTAATCGGCGACGTGTATAAAACAGAGGTGTATCGGCTGGCGCGATTTCGTAATTCTATCTCGAGAGTAATTCCGGAGTCCATTTTAAGGAAACCGCCCTCTGCTGAGCTTCGCCCAAATCAAAAAGATCAAGATACATTACCGCCATACCCTGTTTTGGATACCATCTTGCGTCACTATATTGAACTGAATCAAAGTTTGGATGAAGTGACGAGGCAGCTTGCCACAAAACGTATTCCGGCGAAGTTAATTCGTCATGTTCTTTCTGTGGTAGATCACAACGAGTACAAACGGCGTCAGTTACCGCCCGCTTTGAGGATTACCGAAAAAGCATGGTTTGGTCGTAGGATGCCGATTACCAATCGCTTTGACCGATAAGGAAACTGGACGGTAAAAGGTCGTGATGGTAGAATGACTCCGCATGAGGTGGTTATGAGTTTAAAAAATATACTCGGAATCGGAATTTTAGTTTTATTTATGTTTTCATGTATGGGTTGTGCCGGAACATCTCCCCGCGTTCGAAAGATCACCAAACCGATTGATTCAACCGCTGAAAGCCTTGTGAAAGTTCGCGAACTTAAAGGTGAGGGCGGAAAGACGAGAGCGGTTGTGTCGCCTGCCGATGAACGGCAACTTCGAATACCCTTTTAACTCTCTTGCCGATCGAACCTATTTTTTTTGATACCGTCCAAACTTCTCTTGGCAAATTTTATCTAGCGGCCACAAAGCGCGGGCTTGTCAGAATTTCATTTCCACCGAACAGAGGTGCTGTTAGACAAGCAACGGAGGTCCCCTCCGCCGCCCGTCGTGCATTAAACTCCTGCAAACGTTTTTTACGTTCGTATATGTCTGGTCGTTCTGCGTTTGAGACGAACGTTCCGGTCGATTGGTCGGCGTTTAGTCGGTTTGATCGTTTGATTTTTAAGCGGCTTCAGCACGTTCCGCATGGAAGCATTGTCAGCTACGGCGAATTAGCAGCGCGCTTGGGTTTTCCGCGTGCGGCAAGGGCGCTTGGAAATGCGCTCGCGCGAAATCCGATTCCCGTGTTGATTCCTTGTCATCGCGTCATTCGATCAAACCGTTCGCTGGGAGGTTTTCAACGTGGGGCACGGTGGAAAAGAATATTACTTCGGATCGATCGGAAAATTGCATCTACCCAGCATCGATGAAAGGTTTGAGTTTTCTGAAACGTGGATGGTAAAATGAGCGCTTCATCAAAAGGGAGAGGTCATCATTGAATTCACGCCAAATCGTTGAAAGGGCAAAAACGGTTTCCGCCGATAAAAATGGGTTAGATCTGGTTGTTTTGGATCTTAAAAAGGTAAGTGATATCGCCGATTATTTTGTCTTGGTGAGTGGAACTTCAAACCGGCACGTTTCCACCATCGCAGAGGCAGTGATCAAAGATCTAGAGGGCGAAGTTCGGCCGAATCATGTAGAGGGCTTGACCGAAGGAAGTTGGGCGCTGGTGGATTACGGTTCGGTGATGGTCCACGTATTTCATTACAGCAAGAGGAAATTTTATAATTTAGAGAGACTGTGGGGAAACACACACCTAACCAAAACGGTTCGAACTCGTGAAAGAAAACCTAAAAAAAATCGTTGACCAGGCCCTGCCAGACATTCTTAACCGCCTTGGTGTTGAGCTCAGAGCACAAGATATCTCATACACGGTCGAACGACCCACGGTGAGAGCGTTCGGAGATGTGTCCATCAATTTAGGGTTTCATCTGGGCCGCCGGCTAGGAAAAAATCCCTATGAGGTAGCAGGGATATGCAAACAGGTGATGGAACAGAAGATCAAGGGGACCCAAGCGTGGCGTGAATGTGTCGAAGCAATTACCGTTGAGCGTCCCGGTTTTATCAATTTCAAACTTACGCCGTTTTTTATCGTACAGCAACTTCACGACGTTCGGAAAAAAGACGATCTATTCGGACGATCCTCCCATGGCCGCGCGACCAAAGTCTTGCTTGAGTTCGTGAGCGCAAATCCAACCGGACCATTAACCATTGCGCATGGCCGGCAA
>MHFO01000011.1 GCA_001804225.1 Omnitrophica bacterium RIFCSPLOWO2_01_FULL_50_24
GAACTAAAAGTGAATCTGCGTGCCCGTGATACCCGCCGTCACACTTGATGATTTTGTTCCGTCCCGTGACTCCGCGCGCCAGACGAACAGCGCTCATCACCGCTTCGGTGCCGGATGAAACCAGTCTTACTTTTTCAACGGAAGGAAAAGCCGATTTGATGAGTTCTGCCAATCGGACTTCGAGACCGGTAGGGGCTCCGTACGTAGTGCCCTTTGAAGCTTGTTTCTTGATCGCGGAAATCACCCGCGGATTCGCATGCCCTAAGATCAAAGGGCCCCACGACATACAAAAATCGAGATAACGTTTCCGGTCCGCGTCCTGAACATAAGCTCCGCTCGCGCGCTCGATAAATTTCGGCGTTCCGCCCACCGCGCGAAAAGCTCGCACCGGCGAATTAACCCCGCTTGGAATATGCTGAATTGCTTCTCGGAATAGTTTCTGGGATTGGTTCATGTTCTTAAACGTCATTGCGAGAACGGCGCGTTCTTGGGCGACCGGACGAAGCAATCCCAATTATTGCAGATTGCTTCAGCCATACCTAAGAACGCTGCTTCGCAATGACAAAAGGAAGATTAACCTTCTTCTTCCGACTGCTGCTTCAAGCGATGGATCACTTCCGGATCCGCTAAAGTGGTTGTATCCCCAAGCACTTTTCCTTCGGCGATATTTTTCAAAAGCCGCCGCATAATTTTTCCCGACCGCGTTTTCGGAACCTCCGCAGCAAAGATAATATCCTCGGGACGCGCGATCGCGCCGATCTTTTTGGCCACGTGCTCCTTGAGTTCTTTTGAAAGATCCTCTGATTTTTCGATGCCCTCTTTCAAAATGACAAATGCTGCGATCGCCTCGCCTTTAATCTCATGCGCTCGGCCTACCACGGCAGCTTCGGCCACAGACGGGTGATCTACGAGCGCGCTTTCCACCTCCATCGTACCTACCCGATGGCCCGATACATTTAAGACATCGTCCACGCGTCCCAAAAGCCACAGATAACCGTCTTGATCTATCTTCGCGCCGTCGCCCGTAAAGTAAATGTTCTTCCACTTGGACCAGTATTGACTCATAAACCGATCAGGGTCTCCGTAAATTCCTCGGAGCATGGCCGGCCACGGTTTCGTAAGCGCTAAATAACCGCCGCCCGTTTTCACCTGTTTGCCTTGTTCATTGAGCACGGACGCTCCAATTCCGGGGAAGGGCTTGGTAGCAGATCCCGGCTTGGTCGTCACAATGCCGGGCAATGGTGTGATTAAGATCATGCCCGTTTCCGTCTGCCACCACGTATCGACCACCGGACACGTTTCGTGTCCGATATGCTTGTGGTACCACATCCATGCTTCTGGATTAATAGGTTCGCCGACACTCCCCAACAACCTGAGACTCGTAAGATTAGCGCTCGCAGGCCATTCGGTTCCCCACTTCATAAACGCCCGAATAGCCGTCGGAGCCGTGTAAAAAATAGTGATCTTATATTTTTCGATTAATTTCCAAAACCGGTCCTTTTGGGGCCAGTCCGGCGCTCCTTCGTACATAAAAACGGTTGCTCCGTTGGCCAACGGTCCGTACACAATGTAACTGTGTCCCGTGACCCATCCGATATCCGCCGTGCACCAATACACGTCGTCTGGTTTTAGATCAAACACCCACTTCGAAGTCGCGTAGACACCTGTGAGATAACCGCCGGTCGTATGAACAATCCCTTTGGGTTTCCCGGTCGTTCCGGACGTGTACAGGATATAAAGGATGTCTTCCGAATCCATCGGTTCGGGTTCACACTCCGACTTGGCTTTCGCCATGAGGTCATGCCACCAATGATCGCGGCCCGGTTTCATTTGGACATCACAAGACACGCGCTTGACCACCATCACGTGTTCGATCGAAGGTGTATTTTCGAGTGCTTCGTCAGCCGCTTTTTTCAAAGGAACCGCTTTCCCCCGCCGGTACCCTCCGTCAGCGGTAATCAGTACTTTGACTTGAGAATCATTGATGCGATCTCTAAGAGACTCCGCACTGAATCCCCCAAAAACCACATTGTGAATCGCTCCGATCCGTGCACAGGCGAGCATCGCCACCACGGCTTCCGGAATCATCGGCAAGTAAAGGGCCACACGGTCTCCCTTTTTTACCCCAAGATTTTTCAGGGCATCAGCGCATTTGTTCACTTCTTCATACAAATCCCCAAACGTGAGGGTTCGTTCCTCGCCCGGTTCTCCCTCCCAAACAATCGCCTTCTTGGTGCGAAGGTTTGACTTTGCCCACCGGTCCACACAGTTAAACGACGCGTTGATTTTCCCGTTTAGAAACCACTTGGCGTAAGGCGGTTTCCATTCCAGGACACGGTCCCACTTTTTGATCCAAATGAGTTCCTCGGCAAACCGCGACCAAAATTTCTCCGGGTCCGTGGCCGCGTCTCGATAGACACGTTCGTCCCGGACGTTGGCCTGACGCCGAAAAGCAGGCGGAGGTTCAAACGATCTCGTCTCATTAAGAAAAACGTTAATAGCTTCTAATCTCTCCTCGATACTCATTGCATCCTTTGCCTTCGCCCGTTACCAATTGGAATCATCGTATTTCCAACTTGCATACAGATAGTAATTGGTGATTTCCCGGTCGTAGTCACTCAAGACAAACGTGAACGAACCTATTTCGCCTTGCGGAATGGAGCTTGGATTCGGAGCGACGCTCTTATTTAGGATCGGCATTTCTTGCTCGTCAAAGATAACCAAAGAGACAACGGTGTCCCGAATCAGATGCCCGATGTTATTGATGACAATTCCCCTTAACTCCGGTTTTCCCTTCGCATCAAAACCGGAGCTTCCGCCTTTGACAATCACCTTGCGCGGCAGCTTTTGAAATGTCTCGATTTCGGGAAAGTGTTCAATGCCCATTAGATTGTTCGTCACTCGGGGAAGCCATTATATTCATCTTGATCTTAATTACCTAGAAGTAGTTTCATAACGAATTGACTCATATTAAATGTAACCGATGGTGAGGGGAAAGCTTGTGAAACCAGTTCTAGAAACTGTAGCGAAGTCTCATATACAAATTATCATTATCCTCTAGTTGGCCAAACTCCGTCCAGTCATGTCGGCCCAAAAAGATATTGGCCCCCACGGTAAATTTCCAGTGATCACTTGTCTGCCACGTAAGGCGCGGACGGAAATGGGTATCGCTATCCGTAGGACTGTAAAAGGTAAAGAACGAAGCTTCGAGAGTTTGCCGCCAAAAAAGTTTTGTGATCCGAAGGGTCAAGAGCTGCCTGAACTGGTCACGAGGAATATCGCCAGACTGTGAATTTATTTTGAACTCGTCAAAATCCAGCATCTGTTCAGCGAAATACTGAACGCCAAGGCGTAAATCTTTCGGAAAATCACGTTCATAACCCACAAGGTATTTCACCGTGGCATTTTCGATCAGTCGGTTTTTACCGCTCCGGTCTTCTAAGGAATCCAAATAGCCAACCTCTCCTGAGGTGATTCCACCCAAAAAAGGTACAGGCCCGCGGATACTCGCGCCATAGATTGCAAGTTTCGGATAAAAGAGCTCTTTCGCATCCGCATTCTTGATCCCCTTTGGTTGATTAAAGTATCCCTTGAAGACATGCGCAGCCACTTCATAAGCTCCGAAATCGCGATAAAGGCGGCCTGCGATCTGGGTGTTGTTGGGCTGAAATGAGGGTTCGGTTAATAATCGGTCTGATTCTTCTCCAACGAGACGTCCAAGAAGATTGTCGTAGAAACTCAAACGGTCTCCTGTAATCGAGACATCGGGTGTGAAAAAAGGAATCAAGACAAGATCGGCTGAAGCCCAGTGACTTGCGAAAGAAAATTTCCAAGCGTCAGAAGGCACTTTAAGATATTCATCGTCACGTCCAATAAAAAAAGATTCATAATTCTTCGGGAACGCGTCGTTGATAAAAAGCAAATCCCCCGTTCCCCACGTGAGAATCTGCCTTCCAAGCTTCACATCCATCCAGGAAAAAGGACTCACGAGCCCGTAAGCTTCTCGAATTTTGTATCTTACGGCCTCTTCGTATTCATCCACAAGAAGATCGCCCTTGTAGAAGAATTCCGGATTTTGTGAAACAAGCCATTCGGGTTTCGCGGGCCGATAAGCGGCCTTGAGCTGGAAGCGCTCTTCCAAGAGATTGAATTCGTCTTTGTCGGTTCGTTCATCTCCCAAAAATTTCGGGCTAGAAGCGACCTCGGCAAATCCGTGAATCATGTTTGGGATTGTGTCCCATTTGGGAAGAGCTTCTTTTTCTTTTGGAGAATCGACTGGGGAAGTTTCTGCGAACGAGGTATTGCCAAAAAATAGAGACAGGACAGTAAAAATTAAAAGCAGGAGGTGCCGGCCCAATGGATCACCGAATCCACTTTGTGGGCGGGCGGCGCAATAGTCTTTCCTGAAAGAGATCCGAAGTGATTCCAACATCGTAGGAGATCGTTTTTATAGTTATCTCAGTTTCATGTCCGCTTCCAAGATCTTTCATCACTGCCTTTGTGATCGTGGGAGTATCCTGAAAGGTCTGGATCGCGCTGGTTTCATAGACCTTGTAAAGCATCCCCTTAAGATCGTAATGCTCCACTTTGAGCGGAAGGTGGGTTGCTTTATCGATCCAAAACTTTCGAGAACTGAATTCTACTTCCCCGAAACGCTTTGGAGTGCTTTTCACCACAAAAGTAGAACGTTCGCCAAGAGACTCTTCGTCCAAAAGCTCATGGTCATCTTCATCCAAATCGCGGCCGGAAACATCTTCATAGGTAAAATCCGAGCCGGCGAAACTGGTGCGTTTATCGCTCGTTGCGATCCGTTTGACCAAGTCAATCGACGGAAGATAGAGCCACCGGTCGTCATCACGGCCCGGATGTTTTAGAACCAGAAAGCTCATTCCCTGAACATCTGGAGGCTCATGGAAATAGATGTAATAGGATTGCTTGCCTCCATCCGTCTCGTCCAATCGAAGCAGAATCAAGCGCCGCTCGCGCGTCTGTCCTTGGCGGTTTACAATCCGCATGAATACTTCGCTCTTAGCATCTTGCCGTGAATAGTAATAGGCCGTGAGCATTTCATTCATGACCGATTTTCCGTCCGGCGATTCCTGAGCATAAACCGACCGAACTATTTCGCTACTGGCAAAACATAAAAATAAAATGAGACCCAACCAAAAGCGTTTCATTGATTGACTCCTCCCTTGATTAATTTCCGGTGCCACAGTTGGATGAGTGCAGGTAAGTAAATGACACTCGTTACAGAAGACAGAATCATGATCGCGGCCATCAAAATTCCGACGGTGACGTAGGGCGTCAGGGCTGAGAAACCCATCACGGAAAACCCTAGGGCAAAAAGGATCGCGTTAAGAAAGATTCCCTTGCCGGGCCGTGACACGGTCCAAATCAACGTCTCTTTCAAATTAGGATATTCACGGTATCTTTGCTGGAATCGGCCTACGAAGTGAATGGCAAAATCAATGGCCATCCCAAGAGAAAGTGTTGATAAAACTGCGACAGGCATATCGAAATCTTTTCCCATCAGCCCAACTGCCCCATAAATGAGCGTGATCGTAAATAAAAGCGGCAGAAAGCTCACGAACCCCCAAAGGAACGAACGGGTTTCAAAAACCAACAGAATCAAAACTAGGACTAATCCCCAAAGAAAACTGGTAAGCATTCCCCAAAGAACCTCATGACTCCAAACCGTATTGAAGTAGGCAATGCCGGCAGTCTTGACTTGCGCATCTTGAGGCAGGGGATGAGAACCTAAAAAAGCGTTTGTTCGTCGAATGACATGCTCCATGACGCCGGCATCCCAGCTTTTCAACTGGATAATGATATTCGCCGTTTTCAAGGAGAAATCGATCACGTTGTCCAGATGCCTCGGTTTTGCAGCCGACTCGAGAAGAAAAAGGTATTGCCCCACTTCGCGCCCCGAATCGGGAATGCGGTCAAAGGCGGGATTATTGTCATGGAGAACCCGGTTTACGCGTTTGACATAATCCGCGATGGAAAATGTCTTTCCCACAAGCGGATCTTTTTCCAACTCACGCTGAAGGCCTTCTATGTGGCGCAACATGGCAGGCGCTCGAATGGCACCATCCTCTTCGGCTTGAACCACAACATAGGCGGTCGAGGTTCCGCCAAGATATTCGTTCATGACCCGGTCTGCGGTTCGTACCACACTTGCCCGCTTAAACCAATGAACCATATTGTTATTGACTCGAATCTGGCTAAGGCCTGCTACCGCCACCGCAAATAATAGGAAGCCCGCCAAAAGGATTGGTTTTGTTTTTTCCACGCAAAATGTTCCAAGACGAGAAAGCCGCGAAGCGCTTTCGCCTTGTTTCTTGGCGCTGGTCTCTGCCATGTTTGAAAGATGCTTTTCAGGAATGAGCATCAAAATGGCAGGGACAAGCGTATAGCTCATGAGAAGAATGACCAAAGTTCCGAAACCAATGACCAATCCAAAAATCTTCACTGGGATAATGGCTCCTGTCGCAAGCGCGGCAAATCCCACGGCCGTTGTCACGTCGGAATAGAATACAGGCGGCCCGACTACCTTCATCGTTTCCAAAATGGCTCTGCGTTTATCGCCCGTTTCCTTTAGCCGGAAGACAAATTCATTAAAAATATGAACGGCATCAGTTGCAATCGCCATCAGAAAAACCGGGCTCATGGAACTCATGATATGAACAGGAAACCCGAGACCGATTAAACCGCCCATGCTCCAGATGATGCTCACCATGGCAACCGCCATGTTGGCAACCACCACGGTGACGTTTCGGAACATCAGCCAAAGGGCAACGCACATCACCAACCCTGCGATGGGAGAGAAAAGCGCCATCTGGCGGAACATTTCGGTCCCAAACGTGTCGCGGGCGACAGGATCGCCTGCGAGATAAAATTGATCCTTTCCAACATCTTGCGGAAGGAGTGAGCGAATTTTGTCCGCAATTTTTTTACCGTTGGCTACAGGTTCAATGGGAATGTAGAGAGCCGCTGCTTTTGAATCCGCCGAAACGAAACGGTTCACAAATAAAGGATTGTCAAGAAGCGTCTGGCGCAAGGTGGCAAGCTCTGAATCAGATTGTGGAATGTCATTCAAGCCGGGTTTGACCACAAGTTCACCCTTGAGAGATATCACGTTATCCACGGTTGTAAGGCTGTCTACATCCCGTGAAATCACGCCCGGAATCTCGCGAATCGCAGAGGTCAAATCCTTCAGACGTTTAAGAGATTGGGGATTAAAGATCCCGTCAGGATTGACCATGCCCAGCACAATCACATCGGGATGAAGTGCGAAGTCCCTTTCTACTTGATCGTTGTACTGGCGAACGGGAGAAGCCGCGGGCAGCATGTGTTTGGGATCGGTATCAACGGCAATCTTCGGAAACTGCATGCCGAAGAAAAGCGTCAAGATAAGAACAAGACCGATCATGGACTTGGGATGCTTAAGAACAAATTCCGTCACGTGTTCAAATTTCATTTTCTTCACCACCATCCGGCTCTAAGGGGTTCGCTAAAAAGGGGTAGAACGTCTCCATAAATTATTTTCTCCCCTTGCCAAGCTGCTCGAAGAGCTTGCCGCCTTCTCGCAACTGTTCGAGCAAAACCTCGCGCAGGATTTCGCAGGCCTTGAGCATTTTGGAATTGGCACATCGATAGTAAATGTTAAGTCCCTCCCGTCTTGTTGCCACAATCCCTCGTTGCCGTAATACCGCCAAGTGCTGGGATAAATTTGCCTTACGCAAACCAAGCGATTTTGCCATAACGTCAACCGATTGTTCTCCGTTCTCGAGGGCATTAAGGATCTTGAGTCGCGTCGGATTTGCCATAGATTTACAAACTTCGGCGTGAAGAGCAAAAAGCTTGTCGTCTAAAATTTTTTGTTTCATAGGAACCTCTTCCTTTGTTGCGGTGTCACTTAAAATGCCACTGCTTTGTCGCTTTTGAGATCATGACGCCTGTGTTCATAAGAACTATCTCCCGCTCTGTGGCAGCTGTTCTTATAGTTTCGAATATTCGAAATTATTTGAACATATGTTATAGGATGTGTCAAATATATTTTGTCTGAGCTTTGTGCGTTTTTATATCTCCTCTCCCAGAGGGAGAGGGTAGAAATGTACAAACGTTAGAAAAGAAGCGGGGGCGGGATTCTTGCGTGCTGAATTAAAATCGGAAAACGGCGGGAGTTTAAGCGGCTCGAAGTTTCATAGACTCATTCAGTTTTGTCTGGTCGTAACCGGAGGGATCTAAATCGCCTTTCTTCACCAAACATCGGACAAAATGAAACACGACTTCCGGATCAAATTGAGTTCCGGAACACCGAATAAGTTCTCCAGCGGCTTCGCGTGATGTCATGATCCGTTGATACCGAGCCCCCGCAAGGCGCATTGTGTCGTAGCTGTCCGCCGCCGATACGATGCGAGCGCCCAACGGAATGTTCCCTCCCTTGAGTCCATCCGGATAACCTTTTCCATCGAACCATTCATGATGGTGCAAAATGATATTAGCTTCTTCGGAAAGAAACTTGATGGGTTTCACAATTTGATATCCCAACAGGGGATGCTCTTTCATCTCCTCGTATTCTCCAGAACTTAACGCGCTCGGCTTCAACAGGATCGCGTCGTCTACGCAAATCTTGCCGATATCGTGGAGAAGGCCGGCATGCTCAAAAATCCGTATCTCCTCCTGGCTCAATTCCATGGACTGCGCAACCAAAACACAGATCTGACCCACGCGAGCGGCATGTCCCAACGTATGCCGGTCTTTGGCTTCCAAAGCGTTAATCAGCGCTTTCGTCGCTTCAATGTACGCCCGCTTCGACATTTCCGAAATATCGATTAACCGCCGTCTCAACTCGGTCATTTGGCTGCCCTCCCATTTAATAGAAGGCACCTCTTTATCGAATTCCTTTCCGACCTCATCGTACAAACAAACCTGGTTGTGACCTTTGGCTTTTGCTCGATCAAGCGCTTTCTCGGCAAAGAACAGCATTTCCCCTTTTTGATCGATAGGGTCTTCGGGATAGGATGAAATCCCAACGCTCACGGACCACGTAACGGCCTGACCTTCGTGAGTCGTATACCTTAGCTTCAACATGCTCGTACGAAGCCGCTCTGCCAACGTTTGAGCGCCGGCGTACGAAACGTGCGGCAGGAGCGCGGCAAATTTTTTCCCGCCGAAACGGGCAACCGTATCCGTTCGCCGCACGTGAACCATGAGAAAACCGGCCAACTCCTTAAGCGCCCAGTCGCCCACTTCGAGACCGTGACGGTCGTTGACTTGTCCAAAATGATCGATATCGATCATCAAACAGGAAAGGGGATAACGATAGCGGCCGGCCCGTTCCAATTCTTCCGCACACTTTTCCTGGAAAAAGCGATGGTTATAAAGCCCCGTTAATCCGTCCCGGACATGGGACTCAAGTCCTTCGGCCACACCGTCAGAAGAAGATTTTCTACACGATCGATTGCTGTTTCGCTTATTCATACAGTAGGTTCCAACTTAGCTTGCCTTTCTATAAGTTGGAAATTTGATTTTCCCTTCAAACTGCGTGCACTTAATCAATTGCTCGACTCGCTTTATCAGTTGATGAACATCGATCGGCTTCACAAAAAAATCGGCTGCGCCTTCCACTCGCGTCATATTCTCGACCATAGGAGCTTTTCCGGTAATCACAATGACCGGGATATCTTTCGTCATCGAGGTTCTCCCGGTTTGAATGTCAATAGGCGCTTTGATCCGTTTAAGCATGGTTAACCCGTCCATGTCGGGAAGAAAAATATCTAAGATGATTAAGCTCGGCAGCTTTTCCCGAGCAAGGCGAAGCGCTTCGTCCCCCTTTTGGGCCGTCAACACTTGATACCCCAGCGATTCGATTCGAACCTTGAACACGTTCAGCAATTCGTCGTCATCTTCGACAATCAAAATCACGGGGCTGTTCATGCCGCTTTTCCTTTCTCGGTCCTCGTCATATCCACTACCTTTTGGGCCTGATGGATCGGTAACAAAACGATAAAATGACTCCCGGCGCCCAGCTTGCTTTCCACCCAGATGTTTCCTTGGTGCAGTTTGACCAATTCCTTACAAATGGCGAGTCCGAGACCGGTTCCTTTGATTCCGCCCGAATCGGCTCCTTCCACTTGATCAAAACGACCAAAAATCCGCGTGAGGTTCTCCTGCGCGATCCCGATGCCGGTATCGGAAACCGTCACCTTGACTTGGCCTGTATTTTCCATTTCTGTTTTGACGGTAATCGTCCCTCCCTCCGGCGTGAATTTAACGGCGTTCCCTACGAGATTCACAAGCACCTGAAGAACCCGATCGCCGTCGCACTCGACTTTTGGAATTTCAGGGTTCGGCTTAAATTGAAACTGAACTTTCTTTCGGTCCGCGAGACTTTTAAGCGAAGCGAGCGTTTCATCAATCAGCGCATCAAGATCCGCTTCGGCCATATGAAGGTTCATCTTGCCGCGTTCCAGCTTCGAAAAATCAAGCAGGTCATTCACCATCTGGGTCAGACGTTCGATGCTGCGCTTGGCGATTTCCAGGACTTTTTTCCCTTTGTCCGTTTGGGTGTCGACGACCCCTTCCAAAATCATGGCAATACTCTCTTGAATGGAATTGAGAGGCGAGCGAAGATCATGATTGACCGACGCCATAAAGTCGGATTTGAGCCGATCCAGCTGTTTGAGTTCGCGATTCGCCTTTTCAAGCTGAACATTTTTTTCCCGGATCTCATGTTCATATCGGGCTCGTTCTTGATCGGCAAAAAACTCGATGAAGGTTTCGTCCACCACATGCGGGAGCACATCCAGATAGACGTCATCTTTGACAATGTAGTTGTACGCGCCATGTTGCATGGCTTTGACGGCTAATTTCTCGTCGCCAACGCCCGTCATCATCATAAAGGGCATTTTTTTTCCTTGCTCATTTAACCACTCTAGAAATTCAAAACCGTTTTTCCCGGGGAGATTGTAGTCGGAAATCACCATGTGGTATCCATTCGCATTCAGTTTTTCGATCGCTTCTTCCGCCGATCCGCATAGATCTACGACATAGTTTCGGACCTTGGATTTTAGAATCGCGCCTTTTGCCAAGGTCGCGTGGTCCGGATTATCTTCCACCAGCAAAATGCGCAATTCAGATTGGCGAATCATGACTGACCTCTTGACACCTGAGCGGAGGACTTATTCTCGCGGGTCTTAGCCGCGGGTCCTGGCAACTCAACCGTTGAAAACCAATAATCTTTCACACGCTTTAGTTTTGCTTTAAGTTCAGAAAAGTCGTCCGGTTTCACAACGTAACCGTTTGCTCCGAGGTCATACGCTTTCCGAATCTCCTCGGCTCGACCGGAGGTCGTCAGCATGACAATGGGAACTCCCTTAAAACCTTCTATGTTCTTCATGCGTGTGAGGATCTCAAAGCCGTCCATCCCCGGTAACTTTAAATCCAGAAACACAAGATCCGGTTTTGCCGCGCCGTTCCGCATGACCTCGCACGAGCGGAGCGCCGAGTCTCCATCTTCGTGATGTGTGACGGCGCAATCGCCATCCTCAAGCGCTTTTCGAATCAAAAGCGCGTGATCGGGATTATCCTCAATCATCATAACGGTTCTCATGTTCATCTCTTTTACGCCGCTTTCGTTTGAACCGACGCGATCCCTTCGGCTTTCGGCCACGTCACAAAAAATTGGCTTCCCTTGCCTTCTTCGGATTCCACCCAAGTTTTCCCGCCGTTGTGTTCTACTATTTTTTTAACGATGCTTAAGCCGATTCCGGTTCCTTCAATCTTTTGTTTCGTCGGCGCACGCTGGAAGATTTGGAATATTTTCTCGTGGAATTCTTTCTTGATTCCAAGCCCGTTGTCCTTAACCCAAAGCGTGCACAGATCCCCGCTGTCCGTCTCCGAGCAGCCGATTTCGATTTTCGGAGTTTCCGGCAATCCCATATACTTCACCGCATTATGAATTAAATTAGTCAATACTTGAGCCAAACGCCTTCGAGAGGCCCACAAAGGAGGGTAATGATCTTTCACTTCCACGTAGATATGGCGTTTTTCAATTTCCGGCCTTAATTCAGCGAGAATTTCAACCAAGAGGTCCTTTAGAGGAACCGTTTCTTTCTCTTCCTCAACGCGCCCAACGCGCGATAACTCCAATAAATCTAAAATGAGTGCGTTCATCTGATCCACATTCGCCTGAATCCGATTGAAATAGTCAGATACGGTTCCTTGAAGCCGATCGCCAAGCTCTGACTTGATCATGCCGGCAAACCCTTTGATCGAAACGAGCGGAGCTTTGAGATCATGAGAAATGATGTGGATGAAGTTTTCAATTTCCTCATTTTTGGTGACGAGCTCTTTATTTTTTTCATTGAGCTCGTAGGTTCTTGCGTTTACTTCCTTTTCCAAAAACGTGTCCCGCGTTTCCATGGACCAGCTGAACAGACCGGCTGCGATCGAAAAGAGGGAACCCATGATGAGGATCAATACGCTCGCGACTTCTTTATCGAAAGGGCGGGTATCGTTGGAATAGGCATCCCAGAGGGCGACACTTAATAGAAGTCCAACAGAAAAAATGAGGATGGAAAGTCGAAGTCTTTGTTTCTTGGGTGCCGGTCCGCCCGGTGGATGTTTACCCATCAGTTCCCCAAAAGGTTGTTTCCGATGCAGTTTTTATCAATGAGAATCAGCACTGCAACAGAATGGGTTTAACTGTACCGCCATTTAAAGTCAAGGTACTGCTTCGGAAACTCCGGGCAAGCCCGAGACTTCCTCTGCTGTAACTATGAAACTTTCGTATCTAAAAGATACCTGACGGATCAGCTTTTTTCAAATGTGGGCGGGGATGGTGCCAAATGTGGAAAGTGGAGTCGTGATTACACCTTATAAAGAACCCAATTGGCGGCGACCGCCGCCAATTCAAAACAAAGGATATTCAAATCAAAGGGGCGCCGGATGGATTAAGTGTGGATCGACTTTGAGCCGAGTGGTTCTTTCGCCCAGCGGGCAACGTCTTTGGCATGGTAGGTCAGGACAGCGCGTGCGCCCGCTCGCACAATCGAAGTAAGAATTTCTGTCACGGCACGGCATTCGTCAAAGTAGCCGAGCGAAGCTCCTGCTTTGACCATCGCATATTCGCCGCTGACGTTGTAGGCCAAAAGCGGAATGCTGAATTTATCTTTCGCGGCCCGAATGACGTCCAAATAAGCGAGCGCGGGCTTCACCATAATCAGGTCGGCTCCCTCTTTTAAATCAAGTTCGATCTCGCGGAGCGCCTCTTGCACGTTCGCGGAATCCATTTGATAACTCTTGCGGTCCCCAAACTCGGGCGCGGATCCCGCTGCCTCTCGGAACGGCCCATAAAAACTGGAGGCGTACTTTGCCGCGTAGCTCAAAATGGGAAGTTCCGAATAACCGTGTTGGTCAAGGTACGTTCGAATGGCTCCGATTCGGCCGTCCATCATGTCGCTTGGCGCCACCAGATCGGCGCCCGACTCGGCATGAGAAAGGGCTGTTTTTTGAAGGAGCGCCAAGGTTTCGTCGTTCGCAACCTGTTCTCCCTTGACCACGCCGCAATGACCGTGGCTCATGTATTCACACAGGCAGACATCCGTGATGACGGTCAGCTTTGAAAATCGTTTCTTCACTTCCCGGACCGTGCGCTGGACAATTCCGTTTGAGTGGTACGCCTGCGTTGCTTGAGCATCTTTTTCGCCGGGGATCCCAAACAAAAGAATGTGCCCAAGGCCGAGTTCCTCAATTTCTTCAAGTTCAAATAAAAACTGGTCGATCGAAAATCGAAATTGTCCGGGCATCGACGGAATCTCATCCTTAACTCCGTGCCCTTCCTGAATAAAGTAAGGCATGATGAGCTGAGACGTTGAGAGGTGGGTTTCCCGGACCAACATCCTCAGGCCTTCCGTCCGGCGCATTCGTCTCAATCTAGTTTGAGGGTAGTGCACAACGTTCCTCTTTCTCAATGGCTTCGACAAGGCCACAAATAGTTGCCCGGCGAGCTTCCCGATCCACCGATCCTCCAAGCGCCTTAATGGCTTCCGAGGTCGTCGGACCGATTGAAATAACTTTTGTATTTAAAAGATGGCCGTTCGTCATGGATTGATAAAAGTTCTCGGCGGTCGAAGCACTTGTGAAGGTAACATAATCGATCGGCTGGTTTTTGACAAGCGCTTTGATCTGCTCACGCAAATGTGGAGGCCGGCACGTCCGGTAGACAGGGATTTCCGTCACAGATGCCCCGCGATCCTCAAGCGACGTTCTTAATACTTCTGGGGCAATGTCGGTACGGAGCAAAAGAATTTTTTTCCCTTCACCGAAAACTTCCGAAACGCGCGCAGCAACCCTTCGGTCGTAAAGGAGGACGGCATCAGGTCGGACCGAACCCCATACGACATCAAGCGCGATCGCGTGGCGGGACCGATCACGGCGATCTTCACGCCCGAAAGTATCCGGCTGTCCTTTTGTAACGCGTTCAAACGTTTAAAAAACATT
>MHFO01000012.1:0-3072 GCA_001804225.1 Omnitrophica bacterium RIFCSPLOWO2_01_FULL_50_24
TCCATCGTGCGGACGATTCTTTGGCTGAACACGTGATTGCGCTTTTCGGCAAGTTCATAAAACGAAACGGCGGATGCTCGCGCCCGCTCGATCAGCTCCATGTCGCTTGCGGAAATGCGCGGGGCACGGTCCTTAAGTTCTTGCACCATGAACGAAAGCGCGGAAGAGAGATCGCCGGCGCTGCCGCTCTCCAAGCGCGACGCAAGTTTCAGCCACTCGTTCTGCGTCATTTGAATCATGAGCATCCGATTCAAGGTTTCAAACTCGGAAGCCAGGCGGACCACGGTTTTCTCGTTCTCGGATCTTGCCAGCGTTTCATAAATGTCGCCGATCAGAGCTTCCAACTCGTCAAAAAGTTTTGACGAATCAAACGCGGTAAACGGTTGAAGCCAAGCAACATACTTTTGAAGATGCGGATAATCAGCCAAACGGATAGAGTTGCTTTCAACAAGTTTCGTCAACTCAGAATATATTCTTTGATAGGTTTCAAAGGGATCCTCCGAACGGACTTGGGAGTCTCCCGTGCTAAGAACCAATTCAATGAGGGCGGGGAGTATCTTCCCTTTTGGAAGTTGGGCTGTGAGTTTTTCCAAATCGCGGCGAAGACCTTTGGCGCTTGACTTCCCCTGCTTTTCGATCGCTCTTGCAAGTTCATACACGTTTCCATAACCGGTAAGCCCAACGTGCGCGTGCTTTGCGGTATTTAAAACGTCCCAAAGATAATCCGGAAAAGAGAGGTTTTTCTCCCGATACAGTTGGAGGGTCTTGTCGAATTTGGCAAGGTCGTTGGAATAAAACCGGCGTTTTAAATCGCCCATTCCGACGCCGAGCGCCTGAAGCGATGGCAGCGCCGCCTCGCGCCCCTTAAGCGTTTCGACGAATGCATCGCGATTCTTAAAATAGAGTTCGGGATCTTCCAGGCCGAAGAAATCGGGAAGTTGTTCGGCTGTGATGTAAAAATACTCGGCGCCCGTAAACACGCCGTCTTCGACCATGCGCCAAGTTGCTTTTTTCGCGGATTCCTCAAACGGAAGATTGCGGAACATCCGTCCGTCGATCTTTTCACTCGCTCCCTCAAGACCGATCAGATCAACGCCCTGCTTTTGAAAAAAGGAAAGAAGTTCGGCGATGTTGCGCTGCGCCTCACTGGACGTGTGCGCATTTAAAAGAAGGATGACGTTCTTGGTTTCCTGATTCGCTTGATTGGACTGAATCCTTCCGACGGAGGTTGGGAAAAGGGCGAACGATGGGAATGCGTATCCGACCGCACTTTGCCACGAGAAAGAAAGGAGGGTGGCAAGGGCAACAAGTTTTGTAAAACGAGTTATTTTTCCCATCCAGTTTTTTAGGTGGAACTTTCGGCGGAAGATTTACAGGGCGAAGGCTTTAAAAAAGCATAAGCTCTTGCGCTCGATAAAGATTCCCTGCAGACCGAAAGTGCATTGAATTGCCGTAAGGTTATCATAAGCAGAAAAGTTATTCAAGCATTTTATAAAGTTAACTCGATCTTTGATAATTTGCACAACCTGTTCAAACAAAATGGGTTGTGCCATAACAAAAGTTGCTGCCCCGTATAAATCACTTCGTGATTCTACGTGGTCTGTTACTTTTGTTACTGAAGAAACATCTTAATTGCTACCAAAACGAGGAACACGGCAAAAATCTTTCTGAGAAAGGTAACGTCCAACTGTAACGAAACGCTGGATCCGAGAAGCGCGCCCGCAATCGAAAAAAGAACGGCAAGCAAAACAATCCTCCAATCTACGGCATGCTCCGAAGCATAGCGGATGGCTCCTGCAAGCGCGGTGGGAATGATGATGACGAGTGAAGTTCCGATGGCCTGATGCATGTTCATTTTCAATAGATAGTGGAAGAACGGAACTAAGATAAGACCTCCCCCGATTCCGAGAAGTCCGCTAAAGATTCCGGCGACAAAAGAAATGAAAATGGCGATCACAAGGATCATCGAATTCCTATCGCCTCGATTTCCGTTCCGCCGTGTCTAAAGCATGGTTGACCAGTTGATCGGCAAGGCGCATGCCGTTGGCCTCGCGCCTGAGGTGCGTGTAGGAAATCGCTGCGAATTCTCGTTCGGCGGTTTTGGCTTGATCGTAGAGCTTTTGCAGCTGATAATTTTTGATTTTGTACTTTCCCTGTAATTGCCGAACGACCAGTTCGCTGTCAAGAAAACACTCCAACTCCGTCTCGCTCGCGCGCGCGCCGAGCTTCACCGCTAACTGCCCGGCTTGTTCAAGGCCGGCCAAGAACGCCCGGTATTCAGCAATGTTATTGGTGGCTTCGCCTATGGTCTCGGCGTACTCATGGAGACCCTCATTATCTTCATTGCATATCAATACCCCAACGGCTGCCGGTCCTGGATTTCCTCGAGCTCCTCCGTCGGTATACATTTTGAACTTCATAGCGCGGGTTAGTTTAATGTGGATTAGAAAAAAGGTAAACAAAGAAAAGTAGTGGCGCACAAAAAACAACCGCCGCTCAGAGTTGAGCGGCGGCTTTTACTTCTTTTGGATGGCTGTGATCAAGCTCTCCGACTGCTTATTTCGCGTGCAGATACCGCAGGACCAGAACAATGGTTCCAATCAGAAAAAACGTTGCATATGGAGCCAGTTGTGCGGTGTAGAAGAGCCCAACTACAACACCCAAAAAGATCCCTGTCATCAGGTGTTCGTCAAGTCTCATCTTCCTCACCCCTTTCATGGTAATACCTCCCTCATTCTCCTGTATTACCCACCTCACAAGCTGGCGGGTCATCCGCTACCAGCGGATTAGTTAATTCTGAATGGGTCCGATAACCGCGAGACCCTTTCCACAAGTAAATCGTAGCACTCACGCGAACCGTGTCAAATCAAGGTTATGGTAACCATTTAAAATAAGATCCTTAAATTACTACAAACAAATAACTTAAGACCACATTCTACCAGTGGAAAAGTAAGTTTAAATTTTTTGAATTTTCGGAATTAAGCTGGAAATAAGGAGTTGATAAGGAGAGCTTATACTACCGGACGCCGTCCGAGGGGAGACGTTGAGAGGTTATGTCCCGTCTCCAACGTC
>MHFO01000012.1:3093-13930 GCA_001804225.1 Omnitrophica bacterium RIFCSPLOWO2_01_FULL_50_24
CGCGGCGCAAATCCCTGATTCGGTGTTTAAGTTCGCGGACAGGATCTGGCAGATCGCCATGCTCAAGCATTTCATCGTCATCCGTCACTTCTTTGCCGTGATGACGGACAATTTCGGCAGGAACACCCACCACCGTGCAATGATCAGGAATAGAGTGAACCACCACGGAACCGCCGCCGATCTTCACGTGATCGCCGATCTTAATGTTTCCCAGCACTTTCGCACCCGCCCCCACCACGACGTGATCGCCTAAAGTCGGATGGCGTTTCCCACGTTCCGCTCCGGTGCCGCCGAGTGTTACACCCTGATAAATTAACACGTCGCGTCCGATTTCAGCCGTCTCGCCGATCACAACTCCCATGCCGTGATCGATAAAAAACCCGGGACCTATTTTCGCACCAGGGTGAATTTCGATACCCGTAAACCATCGAACCCACTGGGAAATAAAACGAGGGAGAATGGGAATGTGAAGCCGTGCATGCAGAAAATGATTGACTCGATGCCAAAAAATAGCGTGGAACCCAGAATAAATCAGCAGCACTTCTAGGAATCCGAACGGAGTCCGCGCGGCCGGATCGCGCTTAAATACCGCTTTGTAATCTTCGAGAATAGCGAACATGGGGCGTCATTGTACTACACATTAAACCGAAAATAAATCACGTCTCCGTCTTTTACCTGATACTCCTTACCTTCCAGCCGGTACATGCCCTTTTCCTTAACCGCTTGCTGGCTTCCGTACCGGACCAAATCCTCATAGGCCATCACTTCGGCACGTATGAAGCCGCGCTCAAAATCGGAATGGATGACACCCGCCGCTTGAGGTGCTTTCATTCCCTTTATAATGGTCCAGGCACGAACTTCGGTTTCTCCGGCAGTCAAAAAAGTGACCAGCCCGAGCAGCCCGTAACTTAAACGAATCAGCTGGTCGAGACCCGATTCCGTAAGACTGAACGCTTTCAGATACTCTCTGGCTTCCTCTTGATTGAGTTCGGAAACTTCCGCCTCCACTTTTCCACAAATCACCGCTACTCTAGCTCCTTCCTTCTCAGCACGTGCTCTCACCAAATCCACAAAGGCGCCGCCCTCCGGGAGGTCTTTTTCATTCACATTAGCCCCGTACAGTACCGGCTTTTGCGTCAGCAATTGAAGTTCATCCAAAAAAGGAAGTTCTTCTTTTGTCCAATTTCCTTTTCGAACGGGCAGGCCGTCTTCAAGCAGTTGCTTTGCGCGTTGAACAACGGCCAATGCTTGTTGCGCTGTTTTGTCTCCGGATTTCGCCGTCTTTTCCAATTTTTGAGCGCGTTGGGTAACCGTTTCCAAATCTTTGAGGCACAGTTCGGTCTGAATCACTTCGATGTCGCTCGCCGGATTGATTTTGCCGGAAACATGAACGACGTCCGGATCTTCAAAACAACGGACGATGTGCAAAATCGCGTCGACTTCTTTAATGTGACCCAAAAACTGATTTCCCAACCCTTCGCCCGCGGATGCTCCTTTCACCAATCCGGCAATATCCACAAACTCGACCGTCGCCGGAGTGATTTTCCCCGGCCGGTATAGTTCGGCTAATTTCCTCAGACGGGGGTCCGGAACGGGGACAATCCCCACATTGGGCTCGATGGTGCAAAACGGATAATTGGCCACCTGTGCGCCGGCTTTGGTGAGGGCATTAAAAACGGTGGACTTCCCCACATTCGGAAGCCCAACAATCCCAAGTCTAAGACTCATTTTTCTCCCTAAGCAAATTTCCCCTGAAAAAACACACTTGACAGGATTTCATATTTGATATAAATGTTATGACTATTTATCATACTTCCCATGGAAAATAAGATACCACAACGATTCACCCGCGCGGCGCTCCTTGCTCTCTTTCTGTGTGGAGTATACAACAAAACTCTGTTTGCACAAGGTTGGGAACCTCTGCCGAGCACCCCTCTTTACGGCGACATCGAGTTCATCACGGCTCATCCCACCGAATCGGATTTCCTATATATCGGCGCAAGCGGCAATCTCTATGCCTCGTTTAACCAGGGCGAAAGCTGGAAATCTCTATTGCGTCTCGGCCGCCAAACGAAGATTTATGAGCTTTACTTTGATCGCGATCGAATGTTCCTCCTCACGTCCGAGGGCCTTTTTGAATCCGAAAATTCAAAGGCCGCCGGCTGGTGGGGTGTTCCGCATTGGCGGAAAGTGTTTTCGCGCGCCGTATTCAGCATGAGCAAAGATCCGACAAAAGCACGGACTTTTTATGCCGGTACTCGCGAGGGTTTGTTCGAAAGCTCCGACGACGGCCGGACATTCCATAAAGTGATGAACGAACTCACTCATCAGTCGATTCGAAAAATCGAAACGGATTACGACAACGACGAAATGTTTATCGCGGCGGAAAAAGGATTGTATCGATTCTTTCCCGAACAACAGCGATTTGACCGTGTGTATCTCGCGCACTCCTCTGAACCACTTCCGGATTCCGAATTTTCAGAAGTCGCGGCGTCACTGGATCAAGATGTGCCGCTTGCCAACAACGAAATTCGAACGATCTCGATCGCGTCTCATCCTACCGACATCCTCGCGATCGGAACGAGGGATGGAATTTTCACAAGCGATGACGAAGGCGGCGAATGGACACGTCTTCCGACGAGCGGACTTCGAAGTACAGAGCTACTTGACCTTCACTATTCAAGCCGAGAACGAACGTGGATTGCGGCAACCGAACAGGGAGTTTTTGTCTATGACGACCGTCAAAAACGCTGGAACGAATGGGCGGACGGTCTCCCGCATCTTACCATTAATCAACTCGCATTAAAAGAAGGGGACGCCCCCACCCTCTTTGCCGCAACCAGTCAGGGCGTATACCAAATCACCGTCGAAATCGGGATTCAAACTCCGGAGTATTCCGGTCCGGTTTTAATTGAAAAACAGAATCTTCTCCATCAACTTTTTGTACTCGAGCCCGCGATTCAGACCGTTCAGAAAAAAGCGATTGGGTATGCCAACGTCGGCAATTGGAAAATCCGCCGGTGGCAGTGGGGATCCCGACTCCGGGCACTCGTTCCCTCCATCTCCGTCGGCAAGAACTTCTCTGTCTCCAACAATGTCGACCTTGATCGAGGAAGCACTTCGGAACCGGATGCCTTTATTATCGGTCCCGTGGATCAAAGCAAAGATTGGGACGTCGACCTGGACTGGAATCTTTCGGACCTCATCTGGAATTCATCTCAAACCTCCATAGATTCGAGAGAAAAATTGATGGTCGAACTCCGCGACGATCTCTTAAGCGAGGTGGCCCGCCTGTACTACGAGCGAAGGCGCGCACAGGCCGAATTTGTCCTGGCAACACCCCAGACTCTTCTCGAACGCGTGACCGCACTCCTTCGAATTGACGAATTGACTGCTAACCTCGACGGCCTCACAGGCGGTTATATGTCAAAAGAACTATCCCAACTATACGCCGACCGCCCCGAGTTTTACAGCTTATGGAACAGTGAGGTAGTTGATCAAGGATCACCGGTGTGATATTCTTTGTTGTACGGAAACTGGTACGTACACGATAACGCACACCGAGGAGGGTCTATGGCGAGTTTGACTGCAAGCGAAGCAAGACAAAGGTTATTTGAATTGATCAAAAAATCGATTAGAGGGCACGTACCGATTAAAATTGTTTCGAAACTAGGCGACGCTGTGCTTATTTCCGAAGAGGACTACGATAGTCTCCTTGAAACGCTTGAACTGCTTTCCACTCCTGGAATGCTGAAAAGTATCCGTGAGGCCAAGAAAGACATCAAAGCGGGGAGAACTAAATCCCTAAAAGAAATTTTTGGATAATGCCTCCGTCTCACTACGAAGTCCGCATCACACGTACCGCCGAAAAAGACATCCAAACATTAACGCCGAAGCTAAAGAAAAAACTTTACGAGATTCTCACCGAATCTATCTCTCAGAATCCCTTCCAGGGTAAAAAATTAATCGGGGATCTTTCGGGCAGTTATTCTTTCCGCCTGACGTATCAGGATCGAATTGTGTACAGCATTGACAACACCAAGAGAATCGTCTACCTAGAACGCGCACGTACTCATTATGGGCACTAACCTGTTACCCCGTTACTCGGGCTTTCGATGAAAGACTTGATTCCACAAGAAACAATCGAGAGAAAAATATACTTGATGAGGAGCCATAAGGTCTTGCTGGATAAACACCTTGCTGAACTATACGGCGTGAAACCCATCCGCTTGCGCGAACAGGTCAAAAGGAACATAAACCGGTTTCCCAAGGATTTCATGTTTCAATTGAACAAAAAAGAAACCGATTTTATGGTATCGCACTTTGCGATACCTTCCAGAAAGCATCTTGGAGGTTCCCAACCCTATGTATTTACGGAACAAGGGGTTGTAATGCTTTCAAGCGTTCTCAATAGTGAGCGGGCAATTCAGGCGAACATCCTCCGCCATAAATCTTGGGCGGATCCGCCACGAATTTTGGCGGAAAATCATGAGGACATTTTCGAAGATTCGTCTCATGCTGGAAACTCATCAAGAGCTAAAACGGAAAATCGAAGCCATGGAGAAAAACTACGACCAAAAGTTTAAGGTGGTGTTCGATGCTCTCCGCAAGCTGCTGGAAGTCCCCGAACGCCCCAAACCGCGCATCGGTTTTCACACGTAAACCCAATCCGCTCTGGACTGCTTGTTTGACTGCATTGTGGGGCATTGACCGTGAAGGAGGATAACGGTATTCTATGATTATGGCGAACCGAAGAAAAATCTCATCCCGCTTCTACCCTGAGGAAAATGTTGTGCTTTATTCCGGGGATTGCCTGGAATTGCTTAAAACTATTCCCAATGAATCCCTGCAACTCGTGATCACCTCACCACCTTACAATATCGGAAAAGAATACGAAAAAAAATTAAGGCTCGGAAATTACCTCGAACAGCAAGCAGCTGTTATACGAGAATGTGTGCGGTGCCTGTCGCCGAGAGGAAGCATTTGTTGGCAAGTTGGAAACTACGTGGATCGTGGGGCCATTGTACCTTTAGACATAGTTTTGTATCCCATTTTCGAATCACTCGGCTTGAAGATGCGGAATCGAATCATCTGGCACTTTGAGCATGGACTCCACTGCGCCAAACGCTTTTCGGGACGATATGAAACCATCGTTTGGTTTACGAAAAGTGACGATTACATTTTTAATTTGGATGCGGTGCGCGTGCCCCAAAAGTATCCGGGAAAAAAATATTTTAAAGGGCCAAAAGCCGGGCAATACTCGTGCAATCCGCTTGGGAAAAATCCCGGCGATCTTTGGATGATTCCGAATGTTAAAAGTAATCATGTGGAAAAGACAGAACATCCTTGCCAATTTCCCGTCGAGTTGATTGAGCGGCTTGTGCTTTCCATGACCCACGAGGGGGATTGGGTTTTTGACCCTTTTTTGGGCGTCGGGACTGCGATTGTGGCGGCGATACGACACGGACGCCGTGGGGTGGGAGCCGAGGTCGTATCAAAATATGCTGAGGTTGCGAAACAGCGTATCCATCAAGAATTAGCTGGAATCTTAAAAACACGCCCAATGGGTCGCCCTATTTATGACCCTATTAAAGCGGGGAATAAGCTCACAGTACCTCCGTGGTCGGAAGTTTCAACAGAAAAACAATTGGTGTTCCATTAAAAAATAAAAGAAATGAGGTGGCGAAATAATGCGCATTATTGAAATTTATTCTCACTTAAACGGAGCTGAGTTTTTGCAGGTGCATAAGCCGGGCTTGTGGCGGGAAATCAAATCGGTCATTGCCAAGATTGATGCTGGAAAATGTAAAACAAAAAGATCGAAGGAAAAAACGATGAAGGGCCGACTGCTCTACAGCCCCATCGATATGAACGCCCATTTCAAGAAGCTGCTACGAGCAAAGCACTGGCAAGAAAGCCGAGTGAGCTATTGGGTAACGAAAAGCGAGAAGCTGATTCGAAAAACTTTGACGATGTCTTCGGAAGAACAAAAGAAAGAAATCGAAAAGGCGGGGGAAACCCCTATTTATAGCTACAACCAGACGGATTTTGTTAAACATAGAGTAGCCGTTGAAGTGCAGTTTGGTAAATATTCGTTTGTTGCATATGATCTTTTTGTAAAGCATTTAGCCTTTTACATCGGTAATCACATCGACGTGGGCATCGAAATTCTTCCGATGAAGGCGCTTCAAGCCCAAATGAGTTCTGGCGTTGCCTATTACGAAGGGGAGTTTTATAACGTTGTACGGCAGGGGCGTGGTGTACCGGCGGTTCCACTTGTGATGGTTGGTATTGCGCCCTGAAATTTCAATCTTCAGGTTATTCTTACCTCATAGTTAAATTGAGGCATCGCGGAGTTTTGATAAGGTGTTCGCGATGCCTCATCCTAAGCGAGCGAAGCGAGTCGAAGGATCTCCTTCAATTTGAGACCCTTCGACTCCGTCCCTCCGGGACTCCGCTCAGGGTGAGGGGTCGCAAAACACCGCGACCCCTCAGTTAAATTACCTGTATTCTATCTCAATTGACAGTAACGGATATTTTCGATAAGCTTATCCCCTTCCACGCTCAACCAGGCGATCAACGGACTAACTTATATGACCATAGACACATATACGTACCACTATTTATTTCTAGGCGTCTTTTTGCTCATCGCCATCACCTTCCCCTTGCTTCCCCTTATTCTTGCGTACTTCATTGCCCCCAAAAAACAAAACCGAATCAAGAACGCAACCTACGAATGCGGCGTGGAAACCATCGGAGACACGTGGGTTCAGTTTAAAGCACAATATTACGTGTACGCACTTGCATTCGTCATCTTTGACATCGAAGTGATTTTTATTTATCCCTGGGCCGTCGCGTACCGCGGACTCGGACTTTTTGCACTGATTGAAATGCTGATCTTCCTTGCCATCCTCGGTTTCGGACTTGTGTACGCCTGGAAGAAAAATATTCTGGAATGGAAGTGACCTTACCTCGAGTAAGGTTCTCCTCTGCCAGTGCGCAGCCAAGATTGAAATTGGCAGTTGCCAATTTCAATCTGCACAGTACCGCGAACCCCCAAAAATTAAATTGACGCGGTGCTTGGTTCAGAATCGCAACCGCTCACGGAACACATGGAAACAGCCGCTAATACATCCGAAATCGACCAAGGTTTAAAAAGCGAACTCCAAAAAAAAGGGATCGTGGTCACCGCGATCCAGGATCTTTACAACTGGGGACGCCGCTCTTCGATTTGGCCGCTCCAGTTTGGGCTCGCTTGCTGTGCGATCGAAATGATCGCGACCGCCTGCGCTCGGTACGACATGGACCGGTTCGGCGCAGGTTTGTTCCGGGCTTCTCCGCGACAGGCAGACTTAATGATTGTCGCGGGCACGGTAACCAAGAAAATGGCGCCTCAAGTCGTTCGGCTGTACAACCAAATGCCGGAACCGAAGTACTGCATCACGATGGGGGCGTGTTCCATTTCGGGCGGGCCTTTTAAAGATGGATACAACGTCCTCAGAGGAATTGACCGCTACATTCCGGTGGATGTCCACCTTCCGGGTTGTCCGCCGAGGCCCGAAGCTTTGCTCCACGGCCTCATGAAACTTCAGGAAAAAATAGACAGCCAAGTAATCGAAAAAACCGAGTGGTATCAAAAGGGGCTGAAACGTGAATTTCCGGTTCCGGAATTTGGTCCGAACGGTTTAAATCCGCCTTATAACCCAGAAGTGTTTACTCCTGGCCAGCAGCGCCCCATCACCGTGTGAACAAGATGAAATCTCCAGAAGATATTTACCACGATCTTGAAGCCAAATTTCCCGGCGCCGGCATCACCCGCGAAGGAAATGCGATCGTCGTTCCAAAAGAAAAGTGGGCCGAAACCGCCGTTTTCCTCAAAGAAAATCCGGAGTACGCCCTCGATTATCTCTCGTGCGTCACGGGCGTGGATTACAAAGAATATCTCGAATGCGTCTACCATTTATACTCTCTGCAAAAAAAGACGGGGCTCGTCACCATCAAGGTACGAACGGATCGCCAAAAGAGTGAACTCCCGTCTGTCACCCCCATTTGGCGAAGCGCTGAATTTCAGGAACGGGAAGCATACGACTTGGTGGGAATTCATTTTCAGGGCCATCCGGATTTGAGACGCATTTTGATGTGGGACGGTTTCCAACATCATCCGCTCCGAAAAGACTACGTCCAAGAAAATCAAGACCGACCGCCGGGCGAGTTTTAAAAAATGGAACATACGTTAAGCGAACCTACCCCGACCCTAGACACTCAGATGCTTGAGGTCAACCTCGGACCTCAGCACCCAAGCACGCACGGTGTTTTTCGGATGAACGTTACCCTCGACGGCGAGACCATCGTCAAGCTGAAACCGGTCATGGGATACCTGCACCGAAATCACGAGAAGCTCGCCGAAAACATGACGTGGCTTGCGAGCATGCCGTTTACGGACCGGCTGGACTACATTTGCTCGATGACCAACAATTTTGCCTACGCCCTCGCAGTTGAAAAATTGGCCGGTTTGGAAGTGCCCGAGCGCGCTCAGTACATTCGCGTCATCGTGGCCGAACTCACGCGCCTTGTGAATCACACGCTCCTGATCGGGTTCCTCTTGAACGATCTCGGCGCTTTTTTCACTCCTATTCTCTACGCGTTTCGTGAGCGCGAAAAAATTCTAGATCTTTTTGAAACGATATCCGGAAGCCGGATGATGTGCAATTTTTTCCGCTTCGGCGGTGTCAAACAAGATGTGACCGAAGATTTTATTCCCCGCGCGAAGGACATCATCCAGCGCTACCCAAAATTTTTGGATGAGTTTGAACAGCTCCTCACGACCAACGAAATCCTGATGGCGCGGTGCCAAAACGTCGGAATTCTTTCAAAAGAACTCGCGGTGGCAAGCGGCATTTCGGGCCCGATGCTTCGGGCAACCGGCGTCCCCTACGACATCCGAAAAGTGGATCACTACTCCATCTACGACCGCTTTGCGTTCCGCGTTCCGATCGGAGCAATGGGCGATGTGTACGACCGTTACTTTGTCCGGATTCTCGAAATGCGGGAGAGCATTAAAATCCTCGAGCAAGCCGTCCGAGAAATTCCCGAGGGCGACTTTCTCAGTGCCAAAGGTGCGGCCGGCGCTAAAGCTCCGAGAACCTTTAAGCCGCCCAAAGGCGACGTGTACGGAAGAATCGAAGCGCCCAAGGGCGAACTCGGATTTTACCTCGTAAGCGACGGGAGTCCGAAACCCTACCGATACCACGTCCGTCCTCCCAGTTTCATCAACTTGACGGTTCTGGAGGACATGACTCTGGGCCACAAGGTGGCGGATGCGGTGGCAATCCTGGGAAGCATCGATATCGTTCTGGGGGAGGTGGACCGCTGATGTTTGGACTGGGCGTTTTAAAAGGAATGATGGTGACGCTTCGCAACTTCTTGGGAAGTTACTTTTCCAAAGAGCGGCTCACCACCGTCCAATTCCCCGAGGAACGAATTCCCGAAAAAGAGCGGTTCCGAAATTTCCCGTTTCTGGTGTACGACAAAACGCCGGAGGATCCGAGGTGCGTCTCGTGCGACATTTGTGCCAAAGAATGTCCCCCGAAGTGCATCACGATCGTCCGGGACAGCGATTCCGCGGGGAAGCCCCTCAAACGCCCGAAATCTTTTGACATTGATTTTTCAATCTGCATGAATTGCGGCATTTGCGAAGAGGTCTGCCCGTTCGACGCCATTTTCATGGACCACGAATTTGAACTCGCCCAGTATGGGCGGTTTGAGGATTTAAATTATCACAAGGAAAAACTGCTGAAGTCAAACGACTACTTTAAAAAAATCAGACCGACGGATGCGGCGCGGATTGACCAAAAAAGAGCGGCGAAAGCTCCGAAAGCATAATGGAAACGTTAGATCAAGTATTTGTCCTGATGAAACGAGCGATGCTTCACGCGGCCGAAACATTTCTGCCTGATGAAGCGATAGTTTTCCTTTCGATTTTGATCAGCGTAACGGCCATCTGTATTTTCGGTCCGCTGACCATGATGTACCTAACGCTCCTGGAGCGAAAGTTTGTGGGACGCATTCAAAATAGGTATGGTCCCAATCGCGTAGGGAAATGGGGGCTCCTCCAACCCATTGCGGACGGGATCAAAATGCTCACTAAGGAAGACGTGGTTCCGACCCCGGCAGACAAATTTGCTCACTTGCTCGCTCCGATAGTCATCGTCATTCCGGCTCTGCTTGTTTTTGCCGTCATCCCGTTCGGCCGCGGCATGACCGCGGTCAACCTTTCCATCGGGCTTCTTTTTTTCCTTGCCCTGTCTTCTACAACGACGATCTGGATTTTTGTCGCGGCATGGGCTTCTCGGAATAAATTTTCCTTACTCGGCGGAATGCGTTCCGTAGCTCAAATGATTTCCTACGAAATTCCGATGGTGCTTTCCGTCGTTCCCGTTTTACTGGCGGTCGGTTCCTTTTCCACGGAGGCCATCGTAGAAGCGCAGGCGCACGGAAAGTGGTTTATCCTAACCCCGTGGGGAATCGTGGGCTTTCTCCTCTTCTTTCTGACGGGAGTTGCCGAAGTGAACCGCACTCCTTTTGATCTTCCGGAAGGAGAATCCGAAATCGTGGCCGGGTTCCACACCGAATACAGCGGCATGAAGTTTGCCCTTTTTTACATGGCTGAATTTATGAACTCGTTCACCATTTCGGCCATCGTGGCAACCGTGTACTTGGGAGGTTGGCACGGACCTTTTCTTCCGAGCTGGCTGTGGCTCCTCGCCAAATCCTACCTCCTGATTCTTGTGATGATGTGGTTTCGCGGCACTCTTCCAAGATTCCGCGTAGATCAGTT
>MHFO01000013.1:0-5391 GCA_001804225.1 Omnitrophica bacterium RIFCSPLOWO2_01_FULL_50_24
CCCGCGCTTTGGTAGCAGTTAAACTTTTTCATCGGTTTCTCTTGCATGAAGGAATTCTTCAGGAGGACGTTACCAGTGTCCTCGAGAGCCCAAAACTTTGGAAGCATCTTCCTTCGTTTTTGACCCTTGAGGAAGTGGAACGTATGCTGAGCCAACCCAACCCAAGAAAAACCATCGGAATTCGTGATCGGGCCATTCTGGAGTTGTTGTATGCAACGGGGATGAGGGTTTCAGAGCTTGTTTCATTAAAGAATGAAGACTTGAATTTAGATTCCGGGTTTTTAAAGTGCACGGGCAAGGGAGGAAAGGAACGAATCATTCCGTTGGGTCGTAAGGCCAAAGAGGCGATCGAACACTACCGCGAAAAAGTGTCTCGGTTGGGAATCAAAAGAGACGAACTTTTTGTGAGCTTCCATCGGTCGGCCTGGTTGACAGCGGAGGATACCCCGAGCAAGCTCGGGGTATCCGAAGCAGTACCTGTCCGCGGTTTCAGACCGCGGGCAGGTGGCGGCGACGCGAAGCAGAGCCGTCCCTTGACACGCCAAGCAGTTTGGCAAATGATTCGTAAATACGCGCGTGAAACCCGAATTCGGAAGCACATTACACCTCATACGTTTCGGCATTCATTTGCGACCCATTTATTGGAACGCGGTGCGGATCTTCGAGTCGTTCAGGAATTGTTGGGGCATGCAGACATTTCAACCACACAGATTTATACGCACGTGACGCGCGACCGGTTGAAGTCCGTTCACGCACGTTTTCACCCAAGGGCATAATCGATGAAAGGAAGTGTCATGAAAATTTCCATTTTTATTTTGTGTCTGTGTTTGATCGGATGGCAGATTCCGGGGTTTGCTCTGGCAAACATCGAAGCGCAAGAAAATCAAACGGTGAGTGACGCCAGATTCGAAAGCATGGATCAAACCCAGTTGCAAAGAGTCCTCAATGAACTTTCGCGCTCTCTCGATCAGCTCCGGCGCAAGGTGGATCATCTTGAGGATCATATTGATAATTTAGAGGGTGACGTTCGTGAGCTTAAGAGAAAGCGCTGAAACAGACTGGAGAAGCACAGTTTAAAATAAGCTGTTACCACAAGAGCTTCTTAGCGGTTGACGAGACCTACTATATTTTGTATACTAACGGCTCTCGAAGTTCCAATCAATCCTCCAAAACTATGTGAGACAAAAGGGTTACGGTAGTGCTGGTGGATTGGTGTGTTTCCGATTGCGGCGCTATCGTCTAGGTTGGTCCAGGACGTCAGATTCTCATTCTGAAAACAGGGGTTCAAATCCCCTTAGCGCTAAAAAAACCGCGAAAAAAACGCGAAATAACCGCGAAAGGAATGGGTAACATGATTGAGCGTTACACACGGCCTGAAATGGGCCGCATATGGTCTGAGGAATCTAAACTTGAAAAGTGGCTTCAAGTAGAGATCGCCGCACTTGAAGCACTCGCTCATTACCGCTATATCCCCAAAGATATTCCCACCCAGATTCGCAAAAAAGCAAATTTTAACATTAAGCGCATTCACGAAATCGAAAAAACCGTTCAGCACGACGTCATTGCTTTTCTCACCAACCTTTCTGAATCCGTCGGTTCTGCAGGCCGCTACGTCCATTTTGGTTTGACATCTTCCGACATTTTAGACACGGGGCTCGCATTGCAGCTGAAGGAAGCATGCCAAATTTTGTTGCGTGATTTAGCGGAGTTAATTGCAGTCCTCAAAAAAACGGCCGTCGAGCATCAACGCACTTTAATGGTTGGCCGGAGTCACGGGGTCCATGCGGAGCCCATGACCTTTGGGTTGAAAATGGCGCTTTTTTATGCGGAGTTCAAACGGAATCAAATACGGCTCGAACGTGCCGCGGACGTTGTTTCCTATGGAAAAATTTCAGGTGCGGTAGGAACTTTTGCCAACGTACCGCCTCGAGTCGAGGCATACGTGTGTGAAAATCTCGGATTGAAACCCGCTCCTGTTTCCACGCAAGTGCTCCAGCGAGATCGCCATGCCGAATTGATGACGACGATCGCCGTAATCGGCGGATCGCTTGAAAAACTTGCCACCGAGTTCCGAAATTTACAAAGAACGGAAATCTTGGAAGTTGAGGAATCCTTTGGAAAAGGACAAAAAGGATCGTCGGCCATGCCGCACAAGCGAAATCCGATCACAAGCGAGCGTGTTGCTGGTCTTTCCCGCGTCCTCCGCGGAAATGCACTCGCCGCATTGGAGAATATGGCTTTGTGGCACGAACGGGACATCACTCATTCTTCCGTGGAACGCATCATCATCCCCGACAGCATGATCCTATTGGATTATATGCTCACGACCATGGCGCAGGTGGTCAAGTCACTTCAAGTACGGAAGGATCAAATGCGTGCCAATCTAGAAAAAAGCCGCGGCATGGTTTTTTCCCAAGGATTGTTGCTCCAATTGATTGAAAAAGGATGTTCGCGCGAGCAAGCGTATTCGTACGTCCAAGACGCAGCCAAAAAAGTTTGGGACGACGGTGCAACACTTAAAGAAGCAGTGCTCAAAGACAAACGTGTCCTCAAGTATTTAAGCACGAAGGAAATTAATTCCACGTTTGATTACGACTATCACACCAAACATGTGGGCGAAATTTTCAAGCGGTTGGGATTAACCAAATGAAAACACTCTGGGAATCGCATTTATCGCTTCCGCTCGTAGGACGAGGCAAAGTTCGGGATATCTATGCCGTCGGAGACGATCAATTGCTGATCGTGACTTCGGATCGGTTGAGCGCTTTTGATCATATTCTCCCCAATCCCATTCCGTATAAGGGAAAGGTGCTGACGCAGACGTCTGTATTTTGGTTTCACTTTTTGAAAGATGTGGTACCGAACCATTTGGTGACGGCCGACGTTTCGGAAATGCACCTTCCGAAAACGGTCCATGAGGAGCACGGAGATTTTCTTGAGGGACGGTCCATGTTGGTGAAGCGCGCCAAACCGTATTTGATTGAATGCGTCGTCCGCGGATACCTGACTGGAAGCGGTTGGAACGATTATATCCAAACCAGTTCTGTATGTGGGCATAAGCTTCCCAAGGGCCTCAAACAGTGTGCGAAATTACCGGAACCTATCTTTACTCCGGCGACCAAGGCAGTTTCCGGTCACGATGAAAACATTTCGTTTGAAGAAGCCGCTCGCATCATTCCACGGCACACGCTTGAAAAACTTCGCTCTCTTTCCATCGAGCTTTATCGAAAAGGTTCGGCTCATGCCGAGTCGAAGGGCATCATCGTTGCGGACACTAAGTTCGAATTCGGCGAACTCAACGGCAAAATCATTTTGATCGACGAAGTGCTAACGCCCGATAGCTCACGCTTTTGGCTTAAAGCGGGATACGAGCCCGGTCACGATCAACCCAGTTTTGATAAACAAATTGTGAGAAACTATTGTTTGAAGCTTCACTGGAATCGGTTGCCTCCGGCACCGGAACTTTCAAAGGAAGTGATTCAGAAAACAAGTTCCGCGTACCGGGATGTGTATAAACGGTTGGTCGGAAAAGAAATCGAATAATAATGAATGTAGAGGCGCACCCGTGTGTGCGCCCGAAAACTAAGGGCAGACACATGGGTCTGCCCCTGCGTATGAAAATCAAAATTGACAGAGGTTGCAATGTTTAAAGCAAAAATTGACGTCACGTTGAAAAAATCGGTTTTAGATCCGCAAGGTCAAACGGTGTTGCAAGCCCTGCACTCGCTCGGCTATGGCACGGTGGACGCGTTGCGCGTCGGCAAACACTTTGAGATGACTCTCCAGTCGGAAGATCGGAAACGGGCGGAAAGCGAAATCAAGTTGATGTGCGAACGGCTTTTGGTGAATCCGGTCATTGAGCAATATACAGTGGAACTTGAGGAATTAAGGTGAAAGCAGCAGTGATTGTTTTTCCGGGATCCAATTGCGATACGGATTGCTGGCACGTTCTGCGGGATGTTTTGAATATCCAAGTCGATTTTGTGTGGCACAAAGAAACCAACGTGGGCGGTGTTGACTTGGTCGTTTTGCCCGGCGGTTTTAGTTACGGCGATTACCTTCGCACGGGAGCGATTGCCCGATTTTCACCGGTGATGCAAGCCGTTCAGGAACACGCCCGACAGGGCCGTGCCGTGATTGGCATTTGCAATGGGTTCCAAGTCTTGCTCGAAACTGGACTTCTTCCGGGCGCCATGCTCCGGAATCGGTCTCTGAGATTTGTCTGCAAGCATATTTATGTAAAGACGGAAAACGTCACCTCATTATTTACGAACCGATTAAAACACGGCGAGATCTTAAAGATTCCGATCGCGCACGGCGAAGGAAACTACTTTTGTGATGAACAGACGCTTGAGACGCTTGAGCAAAACAACCGTATTGCGTTTCGATATTGTTCGGAACAGGGAACTCTGGGTGATGAATTTAATCCGAACGGCTCCCTTGCTCACATTGCCGGAATTCTCAATGAGCGCGGGAACATACTCGGCATGATGCCTCATCCGGAACGGTCGAGCGAGTCGATGTTAGGTTCCGGTGACGGCAGGAAAATTTGGGAATCCATTTTGTCGGCGGCAAACGTCTAATGGCCACTATGTTGGAAGAACCGAAGGTGACGAAAGAACTTGCTTTGGTTTTGGGTCTGACGGAAGAGGAGTATGCCAAAATTTGGCAGATTCTGGGCCGCGAACCCAATTACACGGAACTCGGGATTTATTCGGTGATGTGGAGCGAACATTGTTCCTACAAGAACTCAAAGAAATGGCTGAAACGACTGCCGCGCGAGGGAAACCGGTTGTTGGTCAAAGCAGGTGAGGAAAACGCAGGAGTTCTGGACATTGGAGACGGTCTCGTGGTCGTATTTAAAATTGAAAGCCACAATCATCCCTCTGCGGTGGAGCCGTTTCAAGGTGCCGCAACGGGACTGGGCGGGATCATCCGGGATATATTTACGATGGGCGCGCGTCCGATTCTGGGGATGAATTCACTCCGATTCGGAAGTTTGGATAAAGTCCAAAATCAAAATTACCTGCGCGGCGTTGTGGGCGGAATTGCCCATTATGGAAACTGCATCGGAATTCCGACGATCGGCGGCGAAATTTATTTTGACGACTTTTACGAAGGGAATCCTCTTGTGAATGCGTTTTGTCTTGGGCTGATGCGCAAAGAGGATTTAATCAGAGGGTCGGCTTCCGGCGTGGGAAACCCCGTTTATTATGTGGGGGCCACAACGGGGCGCGACGGTCTTGGCGGAGCTTCTTTTGCTTCGCGCGAACTGACAGACGCTTCGGGAGAAGATCGGCCCGCCGTTCAAGTGGGTGATCCCTTTATGGAGAAACTGTTGCTTGAGGCCTGTCTTGAGTTGAATCGGTCGGGGGCGATTGTCGGGATGCA
>MHFO01000013.1:5432-10931 GCA_001804225.1 Omnitrophica bacterium RIFCSPLOWO2_01_FULL_50_24
CTGCGTCGCGCGGCCATTCGGGAATTGAAATTGACTTAGCGAAGGTGCCGCGTCGGGAAACGGGAATGATTCCGTTTGAAGTCATGCTTTCGGAATCTCAAGAACGGATGCTTGTGATTGCCAAAAAGGGAAAAGAAAAAGTGGTGGAAGATATTTTTGCGAAATGGGACCTTCATTCGGTCAAACTCGGGGAAGTGAAAGAAGGCAATCTCATGAGGGTGCTTGAAAACGGGAAAGTGGTTGCCCAAATTCCGGCGAAATCACTGACGGACGAAGCCCCGGAGTATGAGCGCGAGAGTGCCGAGCCGCAGTATTTAAAGAAAATGAGGGAACTCAATCTCGACCGCATTCCAGAACCGAACGATTTCAATCAAACGCTTCTTCGATTGCTCGATACCCCTACGATTGCTTCGAAAGCTTGGATTTATGAACAGTACGATCACATGGTCCGAACCGATACGGTTTTTCTTCCCGGCCACGATGCTGCTCTTGTGCGTCTTAAGGGAACTCGGAAAGGAATCGCGATCTCAACCGACTGCAACGGGCTTTATTGTTACTTGGACCCTTGCGAAGGAGCAAAAATTGCAGTGGCGGAAACAGCTCGTAATGTGGTGTGTTCTGGGGCGAAACCGCTTGCGATTACGAACTGCCTGAACTTCGGAAATCCGATGAAGCCCGAAATTTTTTGGCAGTTTCGCAAAACCATTCAAGGAATCTCAGAAGCCTGTGAAGCGCTTGGAACGCCCGTGACCGGCGGGAACGTGAGCTTTTACAACGAGAATCCGCAAGGTGCCATTTATCCGACGCCGACGATTGGAATGGTCGGAATTTTAGAAGATATCGACGATCGAATCCCGTCGTTCTTTCAACGGGAAGGCGACTGCATTTATCTAGTGGGCGATACGGCTGATGAATTGGGCGGGAGTCAATATATGCTGACGGTGCATGGGTTTCGCGCCGCAAAGCCGCCGACGTTGGATTTGAAAAAGGAACTCGCGCTTCACAAATTCATTTTAGATTGTGCGAAATCGAAACTCTTGTCTTCGTGTCATGATTTGTCCGAAGGCGGATTTGCCGTCGCTTTAACCGAATGTTTGCTCGATCCCTTCAAAGGTACCTTGGGTGCTCGCGTTGAGTTGGGCTTAACCAGTGGCGTACGGACGGATTCCCTTTTGTTCGGAGAAGGCCAATCTCGCGCGATCGTGAGCGTTGCGAAAGGGAAAAACGGCAAGTTGGAATCTAAAGCAAGAGCCAACGGCGTTCCGTGTCGCTTGATCGGAGAGGTCACTCGGACGGGTCTCAAGATAAATCATTGGGTTGATCTAAGTTCTGAACTACTCGAACAAACTTATCGCGGTGCGATACCTCGGAGAATGGAGCTGGGTGAGTCATGGGCGGTGAAGGAATAAGAGATCATTGCGGTGTGTTTGGAATTTTCGGACACGAACAAGCGGCGGAGCTTACCTATTTGGGCCTTTTTGCCCTTCAACATCGGGGAGAGGAAAGTGCCGGCATTGCCGTGACGGACGGAAATCAAATGAACCTTCACAAGCAATTGGGGTTGGTCGGTGACGCGTTTCCCAAATCGGTGCTCCGGAGTCTTAAAGGGAATGCCGCCATTGGTCACGTTCGATATTCGACAACGGGATCCACGACCTTATCGAATGCACAGCCTTATATGGTGGACTATTCGCGCGGCAAAGTGGCCATTGCGCACAACGGCAATTTGGTCAACGCACACATTCTGCGTTCGGAATTAGAAGCGTACGGGTCGATTTTCGGAAGCACGAGTGATTCTGAGATTTTTGTTCACCTGATGGCAAAACCGTCCTACCGAAACATATCAGAAGCTATTGTGGGATCGGTGAAACGTGTGGAGGGAGCATACTCCATGACGCTTTTGACGGAGGGTGAATTGGTGGGCATCCGAGACCCTTACGGTTTTCGGCCGTTGTGTTTGGGGAAAATTGGGGAGGCGTATGTGATTGCTTCCGAGACCTGTGCGTTTGACTTAATTGACGCCCAATTCGTGAGGGAGATCGAGCCCGGTGAAGTGGTGATCATCGACCGGAAAGGGCTTAAAAGTTATCGTCCGTTTCAAGGCCGCCCGCGCAAATGGGCGCAATGTATTTTTGAACACGTTTACTTTTCGCGGCCGGACTCAAAGGTGTTTGGTGAAAATGTCGGCCTTGTGCGGGAACGGTTAGGGAAAATTTTAGCCCAGGAGCAGCCGGCCGATGCGGATATTGTCGTCCCGATTCCGGATTCCGGAAACTTTGCGGCCATGGGTTATTCCAAACAGTCGGGAATTCCTCTTGCCCACGGTTTTACGAGGAACCATTACATCGGCCGCACGTTTATTAATCCCGTCAAGGAGATGCGCTCCTTTAAGGTCAAAATTAAGTTGAATCCCATTCCCGAAATTGTGGGCGGCAAGCGGGTCGTGGTGGTTGATGATTCCATTGTTCGGGGGAACACCTCTAAGTCCCGAGTGAAGCTGCTCAGGCGTGCCGGCGCTAAGGAAGTTCATTTAAGGATCAGCTGCCCTCCGCATATTTCGCCCTGCTATTATGGAATCGATTTTCCCTCGCGCGAAGAGCTCATTGCCTACGGAAATTCACTCGAGCAAATTAAAGAATTCTTGGGAGTGGACAGTCTCGGATATCTGAGTCACGAAGGCCTTTTGAAAGCAATCTCGTTTCCAAAAGAAAATTATTGCACCGCTTGCTTTACGGGGTCTTATCCGACCAAAATATTTGATCAGATGAATAAATTTAAGTTGGAAACGGGTCTAAACCCAAAGCAGAAAGTCGATGCTTGAATTTTATGCGGGTGTGCCGCACCTCAAGAGCGATCGCGCGTTTAACGGCGCGCTGGCTCGATTGGCGCGGCGAACGCAAAACCGATCACCTTTGCCGTTCGGCGGATTTTCGGCTCTTTTTGATCTCAAACGGTTGAAGGTTCGAGATCCGTTACTGGTTGCGACGACCGACGGTGTGGGTACCAAACTGGATTTGGCACGACTGACGGGAACCCACAATACGATCGGCATCGATTTGGTCGCCATGTCCGTTAACGACTTGATTACGTGCGGAGCCAGGCCGATTTTTTTTCTGGATTATTTTGCGGCCGGAGCGTTTGACCGAAAGCGAACTCTCGAAGTCATTCGGGGAATTGCGAAGGGTTGTGTGGAAGCCGGTTGTTCACTTGTGGGCGGCGAGACCGCGATCATGCCCGGTTTTTATGCGGATTCGACCTACGATTTAGCGGGGTTTGCGGTCGGTGTTGTGGAACGTTCACGCGCGATTTCGGGTGATCGTATTCAAGCGGGAGATTCGTTACTGGGACTCGAGTCATCGGGATTTCACAGCAACGGATTCTCGCTGGTTCGGAAGTTGTTTACCGAGAAAGAACTTTCCGGGCAAACGGGCAGACGGTTTCTTAAGCCGACGCAAATTTATGTGAAGCCCGTTTTGAATTTGATCTCTAAAGTCCGAATCAATGGGATCGCCCATATTACGGGGGGAGGGTTTTATGATAATCTCCCGCGCATTGTACCGAAAGGATTGTCGGTTGAGATTGATCGGGGAACGTGGCCGGTCGATCCGCTTTTTAGGGAAGTTGCGAAACGGGCTCGGTCGACAGAGCGCGAAATGTATCATACGTTTAATATGGGAATCGGGATGGTCCTCGTTCTTTCCAAGAGGGTCGTTCGCCGCGCGCAGCACATTTTAAAACGGTTCGGCATTTCTTCTTGGGAAATCGGGGCCGTCGTCAAAGGACACGGTGTTACTTTGAAATGAAAAAGGCGGTAAGGGAATGAAGGTACTCGTCATCGGTTCGGGAGGTCGGGAGCACGCGCTCGTGTGGAAAATCCGGCAAAGTCCGCTCGTCGACAAAATTTTTGCCTGTCCCGGCAACGCCGGCATTGCGGAACTCGCCGAATGCGTTCCGATCGAGGCGGAAAATCTAGAAGGGCTCTTGACGTTCGCGCTAGATCAAAAGGTGGATCTGACCGTTGTCGGGCCCGAAGCCCCGCTCGTGAAAGGCGTGGTCAATTTATTTCAGTCGAAGGGTTTGAATGTTTTTGGGCCGTCGCAAGAAGCCGCTCGACTCGAAGGAAGCAAGGCTTTTTCCAAAGAGCTCATGGCGCGGGTCGGAGTTCCCACAGCCGCGTTTCAGACGTTTACCCATGTGGCGGGAGCGAAACACTTCATCGTAGAAAAAGAGCCGCCTTTTGTCATTAAAGCCGACGGCTTGGCAGGAGGGAAAGGGGTCATTATCGCGAATTCGTGTGAGGACGGCATTCGCGTTGTAAACGATATGATCGAAAATAAACTTTTTGGTGAATCCGGTGAATTGGTCGTCATCGAAGAGTGCCTCACCGGGGACGAACTTTCGGTACTGCTTTTTACGGATGGTACCTCGATTATTCCACTGGCGAGTTCTCAAGATCATAAACGGGTTTATGACGATGACCGGGGTCCCAATACCGGCGGCATGGGAGCTTATTCACCGTGTCCCATTGTTTCGGATGAGGACGTACATAAAATTATTGAACGTACGGCCCGTCCCGTGATTAACGAGCTCAAACGTCTCGGGACTCCGTATCGAGGTCTTCTCTATGTGGGGTTGATGATGACGGAAAAAGGACCTTATGTGTTGGAGTTTAACGTCCGATTTGGCGATCCGGAAACGCAAGCTGTGCTGCCGCGTTTGAAGACTGATATCGTTCCGATCATGTCAGACATCGCGCGCGGAACTTTAAAGACGAGGACTCTCGAATGGGATCCGCGGGCTTGTTTGACCGTGGTGATGGCTTCGGGGGGTTATCCCGGCGCTTATGAGAAGGGACACGAAATCAAAGGATTAGAAACCATCCGCGAAGAGAGTGTGGTTGTATTTCACGCGGGAACCACAAGGAACAAGACGGGCGCTGTCGTTACCGCGGGCGGCCGCGTTTTAGCGGTTTCTGCTTTGGGCGCTACATTGAAAGACGCTCACGATGAGGCGTATCGCGCGATCGAACGGATTACGTTTACCGGCGGTTTTTACCGCAGAGATATTGGAAAACGCGTCTTTGAAAAAATGGGGGTAGGCGGAACATGACCAAACCACAAGTGTCGATTGTGATGGGAAGTGACAGTGATCTTGAAATCATGCAAGAAGCTCAAAAAGTTCTTGCTGATTTTCATATTGCAAACGAGGTGCAAATTCTCTCCGCGCACCGGAGTCCGAATCAAGTCGCCTCATTTTCCAAACGCTTAAGGAAACGAGGCGTCGAAGTGGTTATTGCCGGAGCGGGCGGAGCGGCTCATTTGGCAGGCGTGATCGCATCCCATACGACCGTACCGGTGATCGGCGTGCCTATTCCTTCCGTTCTGGATGGTATGGATTCGCTTTTGGCGACCGTTCAAATGCCGAAGGGGGTTCCGGTAGCGACCGTTACCATCGGAAAAGCCGGAGCTGCTAATGCGGGGATTTTGGCGGCGCAAATCC
>MHFO01000014.1:0-14133 GCA_001804225.1 Omnitrophica bacterium RIFCSPLOWO2_01_FULL_50_24
AGGTGCGGATGTATTTTATCGGGTATGGATTATGAGCATTCGGCAAGTGTCCGCCGGCGGTGTCGTTTTCCGGAAGGTTGATTCAAAAACTTTGGTGTGCTTGGTAGGCCGCCGGCGCGCAGGAAAACTTGTGTGGTGCCTTCCCAAAGGGCATGTGGAACCTGGGGAGGATTTGAGTGACACGTGTCTGCGTGAGGTGCGCGAAGAAACGGGGATTTCCGGTTCCGTCGTGGCACCGGTTCATCAAATCGATTATTGGTTTTACGATCCCGAGACGAAACAGCGGATCTTTAAGAAAGTCCATTTTTTCTTGCTCTGTTACGGCGAAGGCAATCTGGAAGATCACGACGACGAAGTAGAGTGTGCCAGATGGTTTGAGCTGGGCGAAGCGCTTGTGTCGGCCGAATACGAAGGCGAGCGTGAAGTGCTCAAAAAAGCTGAGCAGAAATTAAGACATCTTTAACGCCGCCGCTTGACCGACCGGCGGTCGGCCGCTTAGAGCAGCGGTACCGAACGGTTGGTTCGGCACCGCGGCGAAGGTGTTGGGCGAGTGATGACCGGCTCGTTGCAAAATGGACAGATCGTTGCGAGTTTCAAAATAGATTTTCCGCAGTGAGGACAAAACACCGTATCGGGATCTCGTCTTTCTTTTTCACGCTGCCAAACCCGCCGGACGCATTCGAGAGCAAACACCGCATTCATTCCGACCGCGAGGAACGTGAGCACTTCCCATTCACGATTAAAGAACAGGGCCTTCCATCCAAAAAAGTGATGCCCAAGCCACAGAAAGTAGGAGAGGAGCATGACAAAATAGATTTGGAGCAAAATGCGGTCTGCCGTTGGCGAAGGATCAATGCTGAACAGTCTTCTGTACATAAAGAAGGGAATTCCGGCGGCGATCAGAATGGGGAGTCCGAAGGCAACCAGAATCCTCGCAAGAGACGGTTTTTCAAGCGACATTTCAAGCTGAAGCGGCAAATCCTCGCCGCGTTCTTTGTCCGGTAAATCCATTCCGTAAATCAACAACCTTCCGCTGACGTGAGCGGCGATGGCCTTTCGATCTTCAGGACTGAGCAGCGCTCGAAGCAATTCGCTTTGTTTTTCGGTCGTGTTCCAAAAATCAATGTAACTTCGAATGGCAACTTCTTTTTTTCCTTCGAGCACCGCGATGTCGCCCAGAAAGAGATGAGCAAGGGGATTGTTCGGAACCGTTGCGAGAGCTTCGTCCAGCGATGCTTTTGCGCGCGCCAAGTTGCTTGTTTCCAAATAGTACCTTCCCCCTTCCGCGGTGTGCGCAAGGGATTCGTTAAGAGTAGGATCAAATGTGTGCCGGGCCGTTAGATGCTTGAGGCGTTCGAGAACGGACCGCACGACGTGGTCGTACGGATTCTTAGATTCTTGGACGGCGGTTGATTTCTGAGCGACGGCGTTTGGAAGAAAGAGGACGAGGATAAACACCCACACAGTGAGACGCGCAAAGGGCAGGACCCATGTACGGGAAAGGTTACCATCTATTTTATTCACTTGGATAAAATCCTTCCATTGATTTTTATGCCGCCGCGCTTAAGATAGGAGCTTCATTGATAGGTGAATTCATGAAACGGGTCGTTATTGTACCAGACGGTGTGGGTGACTGGCCACTTAAAGAGTTGGGCGGGAAGACTCCCTTGGAGGCGGCCCGTAAGCCCAACCTTGACCGCTTGGCCAAATCCTCTATTTTGGGAACGCTCAAGACCTGTCCGGATGGAATGTATCCGGGCAGCGATATCTGCGGCTTGTCGCTTGTGGGTTATGACCCCAAATCAAGTTACACGGGGCGGGCACCGCTTGAGGCGGCCAATTTGGGTCTTGTGCTGAAACCCGGTGAGGTAGCGTTCCGCTGCAATTTAGTGACCGAAGAAAACGGAATTCTGACGGATTATTCGGCCGGGCACATCAGTACGGAAGAAGCGTCCGCATTAATTTCTGATCTCGAAAAGCATTTGGGAAACGATCGCATCTCTTTTCATCCCGGGAAAATGTACCGGCACATTCTGTGTCTGAAACAGGCGGCCGACCTCGCCGTAACGACGGACCAGCCCCATGATTTTCAAGGGTCTGAGTACCGCGATCATTGGCCGAAAGGAAAAGGGGCAGAACTTTTAGTCGAGCTGACCGAGAAATCTAGAAAGATTCTCTCCGCTCATCCGATCAACCAGAAACGCATCGCAAGAGCACTTAAGCCAGCAAACATGATTTGGTTGTGGGGCGGCGGATCGGCGCCCGCGATCGAACCCTTTCAAAGCAAGTACGGCATTTCCGGAGGCGTCATCTCGGCCGTCGACCTCTTAAATGGTTTGGGTCGTTATCTGGGTTGGGACGTGATTTCAGTGCCCGGAGCCACCGGGTACTTCGACACGGATTACAAAGCAAAGGGAATCTATGCGATCCGCTCGTTAAGCAAACTGGATCTGGTGTTCATCCATGTGGAAGCGACGGATGAAGCAGGACATACGGGCAACGTCGCCGAAAAAGTGCGGGCGATCGAACGAATAGACCAAGACATTGTAGGACCGGTGCTTGAGCATTTAAAACGCGGCGGCCAGTGGCGCGCGTTTGTAGCACCAGACCACTTTACGCCGATCGTTAAAAAAACGCACGTGGCAGAACCGGTGCCGTTTATTTTTGCAGGTTCGGATGTCGAACACCCCGGTTCGGGGAAGCCCTACACGGAGCGATCGGCGAAAGAAACCGGGATCGAGGTGGATCCCGGATTTGAATTGATGAACCGTCTTGTGAACGGATGGCCCCGTGGTTAATTGGCTGGCCGTAAGGCGTCATTTTCCGATCACGGATCGATGCACCTATTTGGACCATGCGTCGTGCGGCCCTATGCCCAAGCCCGTGTCTTGCGAGGTTCTCCGGTATTATCGCGAGCTGGAAGGCGATGCGGATTTTTCGTGGCCGCGTTGGATCAAACGCCGCGAGGAGGTGAGGCAAAAGGTTGCGAAGTTTATTCACGCTTCGTCTGATGAAATCGCGTTTACGGCGAGCACTTCCCAGGGAATGAATTTCATCGCGGAGTTAATTGCGGGCGAAGGAGCCGCGCTCGCGAATACCCTCGAGTTTCCGGCCACGACCGTTCCGTGGATCCACCGCGGCACGACCGTGCAATGGATTGAGCCGCGCGGCGGAATTGTTTCACCGGCTCAAGTGGCGAGCCATCTCAAACCGAAGATCAAAACCATTTTAACCAGCTACGTTCAATACCAAAACGGCGATCGGCAAGATTTGGAAGCTATCGGTGCCATCAAAGGAAATCGGTTTTTTGTGGTCAATGCGACGCAAGGATTTGGATATTTACCGATTCATGTGAACCGTGCGCGGATCGACTTTCTTGCCACCAATGGCTATAAGTGGATGATGTCAGGGTACGGCAGCGGCATCCTGTATGTGAACCGAAGATGGCTCAAGCGGTTTCGTCCGTCTTCGGCGGGGTGGAGAAGCGTGGAGCATCCGGAACGATTTGAGAACCGAAGCGCGGTTCTCAAGCGGGAAGCGTCTCGTTATGAATTGGGCTGTCCTCCGTTTCCGCACATTTTTGCAATCGGAGCGGCGCTCGATTTCTTTCGTGAGATTGGTTTTTCAAACATTGAAAAACGAATTCTTCATCTCACACACGTTCTCACAGAAGAGCTCAAGCGGAGTCACGTTCGAATTCTTTCCCCCTCAGAACCCGCACGGCGTTCCGGCATTGTGACGTTTGAGGCGGCGAACGCCCGACACGTAGTCAAACGTCTTGGCGCGAAACGCATTTACGTTTCCGAGCGGGGCGGGGGAATTCGCGTTGCTCCGCACATGTACAACACCGAATCGGACCTTCTGCGTTTTGTGAAGGCGTTAAAAGAGGAAATGAGGCACTCATGAATTGGTACTGGATCGCGGCGTTCATCCTGTGTTTGGCGTGCTGGTCTTTTTTAGTCGAGCCGAACTGGCCGCGGCTTAGGCGCGTTTCACTCCGAGGGCAGCGCAAACTGGTTCATCCGATCTCGATTCTCCACTTGTCGGATATCCACTTGGTCGGAACATCGGGGTTTAAACACTATTTTTTTCAGGAGCTTTCGATGTTAAATCCGGACTTGATTGTGGTAACGGGCGATGTCATCGATCACGACAGCGGCATCGAAACCGCCCGCAAATATCTTTCCGGTCTGCGTGCACGGTACGGGACCTACGTTATTCTTGGCAATCACGATTATTATGATTATCACATTATCGATAACATACGGTACTACACGGGATTTGGGAAAAAGGGATTGCACGAAAATGATGTCCATCGATTTGTCCAAGCCATGAACGGTATCGGTGCGCACGTTCTTGTCAACGACTCGGTTGAGCTCAAAATTCACGGCAATCCGGTGCTGATCTGCGGAACCGATGATCCGATAACGCGTAAAATTGATTTTGAACGGACCCTTCGAAGAATGACCGCCAAAACGTTTAACATCCTTCTCATGCATCAATTGGACGGCGTTCTTAAGTTGTCTCACAAAGGCGTCGATTTAATATGCTCGGGGCACACGCACGGCGGACAATTGCGCATTCCGTTTGTGGGTCCCCTTTGGCGCGATTCCAAAATGCCGCGTCGTTACCTTGACGGTCTTCATCTGTACAAAGGTATTCATGTTCTGGTTTCGAGAGGCATGGGGGCCGGAAGGCATTTGATTCCGCGTTTCGCATGTCGGCCCGAAGCGATATGGTTGGATGTGACTCCTTGAGTGATCGGAAGGATTGACATCGGTTCTTTCGTCGTGTATCTTTCGAACGTAATTGAGGTCGAGAGCTCATGAGAAAACATTCCGAGCGAAGCGAGACAATTCAAAAGAGAGACGGGGGTAGCGGCTTGCTCACCAAAACTGAGGAACACATGGTCCATACGCAAGTCCGGCGAAATTCGTTTGCGATCGATCACATGATCAAAGCCATTGACCTATTGATTAATAAAGAGCAATGCCCTTGGGATGCCAATATCCTTTTGCGGTTGAGAACCGGCCTTGAAATTGCCATTGCGGAAAACGACACCTTTCGAAAAGTGCTTTGGCGGCACCATCAAATCTTAGAGCAGGTCATGCCTCCGCAATCAACAGAGCTCGACCCTTCTTCGTTTATCATCGAGCAAATCCGCAAACGCAAATTTGCGTTCATGGCCCAGAGTGCTAGGGCATAAGGTAGGAGAATTTCTCAATGTCTGAAGACGAAAAGACAAAACCGGAAGCCAAAAAAGAAATAGGAAATTCCGGAGAAACAAAACCCGCTCAAGAGCCGGAACCAAAACCGGCAGCTCCGGATGAGAAAAAAGAAAAGTCGGCCAAAGAGGATAAAGAAGGTAAATCAAAAGAACAAAAACCTCCTGCCGAACAGAAAAAAAGAGGGAAAAAAATAAGCCGCATGACGCTCACCGAAATCGAGAGTGCTCTTGAGAAGGTTAAAGGGTCGATGAGAGGATTGAATTCCAGCTTTGCTCGTCATTTGCTGGATCGAAAAAAACAGCTTGCGGAGGTTTCCCGCCCACCGTTGCCCCGCAGCGGTTCATGACAGCATTCCGTGCCGACCGCGCAGCACTGTCCGAACGAGCGCCCAACCGGCGCTTGACCAAACAGTGTCCTGCTCTCCAACGCAAGATCATTCAATGCCAAACGTGTCCACGGCTTGTTCGTTATATCTCCGAAATTAAAAAAACACATCCTTCCTATTGGTGCCGGCCCGTTCCCGCATTTGGTGATTTCAGAGCACGTATTTTGGTGCTCGGCTTAGCACCCGGCCGTTTTGGTTCAAACCGAACGGGACGGATGTTTACGGGCGATGCGTCCGGAACCTTTTTATATCCCGTGCTCCACGAACTTGGACTGGCGACGAAACCGAGCGCTGTGAATCGGAAGGATGGTCTCAAACTGAAGAACACTTTGATCACAGCGGTCGTGCGGTGTGCGCCGCCCAAAAACAAACCGACTTCCAAGGAGCTAGCGGCCTGCCGGCCCTTTTGGCAAAAGGAAATTGCGTTGCTTGCGGATCTGCGGGTTGTCGTAGCGCTTGGCAAAGTAGCGCACGACGAATACGTGAGATTTCGGCTCAAGGAGCGCGGCGGAACGCTTTCTCACTTTCCGTTTCGACACGGCGCGGTTTATTCATTTCAGGAACGCCCTGAGATTTTAATCGATACCTACCACCCGAGCCGTCAAAATACGAATACGGGCAGGTTGACGCGCACAATGTTTCTAGCCGTTTTCAAGGAAGCCATCAAATGGATGATTGCTGGTGAATAAATTTACTTTTTCGTATAATGATCTGCTATGAATTCGTCCCATTCAAGTACACGACCGTGGGTTTTGATTACAGGCGCTTCGAGAGGAATCGGCGAGGCGTTTACGAGGCGTTTTGCCCATGAGGGCTGGAATATCGTTTTGGTTGCTCGGTTGATCGAGCCGTTAAGGACTTTGGCTCGGCATTTGGAAACCGAAGAAGGCGTTAAAACGATTGTGATGGCAGCGGATTTGACCGAACACGGTGCATCCGAGCAGGTGTATCAGGAAGTAAAACGCCGAGAGATAACCCTTCGCGGGCTGGTCAATAATGCAGGGTGCGGGGTGGATGGGCTGTTTGCCCGAGCGCCGCTTCCGCGCTCTCTTGAGATCATCGATTTAAATGTTCGTGCCCTTGTAGAATTGACCCGTTTGTTTCTCGGAGATATGCTTTCCGAGAAGCAGGGGTTGATCATCAATATTTCGTCGAGCGCTTGTTTTCAGCCGCTTCCGTTTAACGCCGTTTACGCAGCAACCAAAGCGTTTGTCACATCGTTTACGGAAGCACTTTGGCTCGAGACGAAAGGAACCGGTGTGCGCGTTTTGAATGTGTGCCCGGGTTTGACCAAAACCGATTTTGGAATCCGGGCGGGAATGGGAGATTTTAAAAGCGACCCTTTCGCCGAAACGCCCGAACAAGTGGTGGAAAGTACCTTTCGCGCACTCAAAAAAACACAGCCGACCGTCATATCGGGCTGGAACAACCGATGGCGTGTCCGTATCCAATGCCGGCTGCCGCACCGATGGCTTCTCTTCCTCGTTGACCTTTATCAGCGGTTTAGGAAACGCAGCTCCAAGCGGGAGTCCGGAGCGAAAAATGAAGTGTAAGCGTATATTTTTGGAAATGCTCAAATGGAGAAGTCAAACTCAAGTGGATTGGGATAACGTCGCATGAATTTAGTTCAGCGCGTGGTGGTTACCCTCGTCATCGGTATTGCGGTTGTGGCGGCATCGCTGCAAATCGCGGCCGGGTTTTTTTTAAAGCCGATGCTGGAACGCGAAGGCAGACGTTTGTTCCGCGTGCCCGTTGTGATTGAACGGGCCGGCGCCAATGTGTTGGGCGGCTCCATTTGGATGAAGGGGGTTCATATCAAAAATGCCGTCGGATTTTCGGAGCCCACTTTTTTAACTGCGAAAACCATCGCGATTGATCTGAGCGTTTTAAGCCTTCTGACGAGTGAATTTGTGATTGATCGGATCGTTCTGAAAGACCCTGTTGTGACGGTGGAATTCAATGGGAACGGGGAAAAGAATCTCGATCTTTTTTCGCGAAGCGCAGCCCGACGGTTACAAAGGTGGGCGGAAAAAAGAGGGAAACTCATACAGTTGGCAACACGTTATGAGCTCGAAAAATTTTCCGTTCGACGCGGCACACTGCGGTTGGTAGATCAACGCAAGCCCGGGATGGAGAAACGCTGGAGCTCGATTTCGTTTGCGCTTGCCCGAGTCGTGTATCCCGCCGATCCTCAGGAAGCGCTGCCCGTCGCCGTTTATTTAAGCGCCGCTACCCAAGGGGGCCAGGAAGGACAGGCGATTTTAATCGGCCGGTTCAATCCCTTTGCCGAGAAGAAAAGTTTTGATGTCACCTTGTCGTTAAAAGACATTTCCTTGACCGACTACAATTATTTTCTGCCCCGTTTCCCGCTGAACTTTACGCAGGGAACGCTTCAAATGAAGGTGAAGGCCCTGTGTCACGATGATCAAGTGGATCTTCATCACCAGATCAAGGTGAAAACCCCCAAGTTGGAAGCAAAAGCCGGGTTTTCCGGCAAAGCGGTCGAAGTGTTTAACCTTCCGCCAGAAACCGTCGCAAACTTTTTTAATGAATTTTGGCCGGAGAGCGAACCCTTCGCTCTCGATTTTGATGTGGTGGGGAATTTAAAGGACCCCGGTTTCGATATCCGTTCCGAAATCAAAAAATACATTACCCAAACCGTTCACGCCCGCGTGACTCAAAAGATGAACGAACTTGTGGCATCTACGAAACAGATTGCCGATGAGGCACTTCGAAGCGACGAAGGGGATCGTCCTGTTTTGACTGGCTCAAACGCAGCCGGATTGCGTTAAAGACTGCTCATGTCCGAACTGCGTTCCGGTTTTATTTCCATCGTCGGGCATCCCAACGTTGGAAAGTCAACGCTCATGAACCGATTGGTCGGGATGAAGCTCGCGGCCGTCTCTAAAAAACCCCAAACCACCCGTCAGGTGATTCGCGGTATTTTGACGGAGAAACGCGGTCAGCTGGTTTTTCTGGATACCCCGGGCATTCATGCGCCCCGTGATTTAATGGGACGGCTCATGGTACGCCAAGCTTCCAAAACGTTTTCGGAAGCCGATTTAGTTTATGTGATGGTCGAACCGCGTCTGAGCCGCGGAACGGAACAAGGCAGATCGGAGGAGTCCGTCGATCGGCTCATGACGGAAGTCGATCTCCAAGTGAAAGGCAGAAAAGACAAACCGCCCGTTTTTTGCGTCGTCAATAAAATAGATACCGTTCCCAAAACGGCGTTGCTGCCGGTACTCGACCAGTTTCAGAAACGATTTTCGTTTTCCGAGCTTATTCCGATCTCCGCTTTGCAGGGCGATCAGGTTGACATATTGCTTGCAAAGACCTTTGAGCATCTTCGCGAGCACGAACCTTATTTTCCCTCGGACATGACCAGCGACCAACCCGAAAAGTTTTTGGCCGGGGAACTAATCCGTGAGAAAATTTTCCGGTTTACGGGAGAGGAAATTCCTTATGCTTCTGCGGTTGACGTTGAGGAGTTTAAAGAGGAAGGTCAACTGGTTCGAATTCACGCCGTCATTTTTACGGAGCGGGATTCTCAGAAGGCCATTTTGATCGGAGCGCAAGGCCAAAAAATGAAACAGCTGGGGACAGCGGCACGAATGGATTTGGAAAAGTGGCTCGGGAAAAAAGTGTTTCTTAAGTTATGGGTGAAAACGCTTAAGAATTGGAAAAAAGACGAGCGCCAACTCAAACGATTGGGATTTCAGTAGAACGAAAGAAGGGCTTGTGACACAGCGGGAAACGGTGCGGATCAAAGCGATTATTTTTGATATGGGCAATGTTCTGATTTCGTTCGACGCGCGGAAATCATCGCGGGCGTTTTCGAAGGTTTTGGGAGTTTCGGAGCAAGAGCTGTGGGAAGCGTTTTTTGTCTCAGACATAGAAAAGTCGTATACACGGGGCGAGATTTCGTCGGAAGAATTTTTTAAAAGTGTCCGAGCGCGTTTTCCCGGCCGAACCATCGATTTTGCCACGTTCTCTCGCCTGTGGAACGACATTTTTACGGAAAACAAGGATATGGAAGGCCTGCTTGCGAAACTCAAAAAAAGATATCCTCTTTATCTTATTTCAAACACCAACGAACTGCATTTTGAACATGTCAAAGCAAGGTTTAACGTGCTCAAGTATTTTACGAAGTGCTTTCCGTCTCACGAAGTCGGAGTGCGTAAACCCGATCCCAAGATGTTCCGGCACGTTTTGAGCGATATCCGACTTGCGCCCGAGGAGACCGTGTTTATTGACGACGTCGAAGAATTTGTCGAAGGGGCGAAACGCGTTGGCATGCGTGCCATCCAGTTTAAGTCGCTCGCAACGTTGGAAGCGGAGCTTCGAAAACTGGGAGTTCAGGTTTGATCCGGCAAGCCGTTGATCGAGAGTGAGGATGATATGAAAAAAAGCCTTGCTGGTGCGGTGGTCGTGATTCTGCTTTTGAGCTTGCCCGCGTTTGCGGTGAACGCTCGTCCGGATACGGATCGATTTACCCACGGCGCAGAACGTGTGCTCTTGGCTCCTTTTCAAATTCCGGTTCAAACGTATCGATGGACGCGTTACGGCCCCCCCATCACGGGTACTCTTTCAGGTGTTTTGGTCGGAGCGGTGCGAACAGTCACCGATCTGTTGGGCGGCTTGTTTGACATGGCCGCTGCCGCAGTTCCGTATGCGAAGTATGCTTTTTTTGCTTTTTAGGTGCGGAACGTCTTAGATGGTTTGACTTGAGGGTTTTGCGCAACGCCCCAGAAATCTTGCTCCTGCCAGTTGTCCCAAAATCGCGACAAAAATCAGAAGAGGAATCCATTTAGGGCTAATGTCCCACCAGATCCGCAAGGGAACAATAAAAGGGATCGATAGGTGGATATAGAGAAACCAGAGGAAGGACAACTTTTTTTTATCCCGCCTTAAGTATCCAAACCAGATATTCAAAAGAAACGTAATTAGGTGAAGCAGAAGTAAATGGTTCATGACGGTACTTTAAATGCAAATGGGTTCATGTGCAACAAAAAATAAAAGTGCTTGCGCCCGCCGGCAGGCAAGCACTTTTATGTTCTTTATTCTTCAAGCGGGACGTACGGCGGCCGTTCGCGGAGGAAGTAAATGCTGATACCGCACAGGATAATAATGGCGCCTCCCATGAGAGTTTGAAGTGTCAGGCGCTCTTTCCAAATGAGCAAGCCGAAGAAGGTTGCGAACACCGGCGTTAAGTACGAGAACGGAAGAACGTAAGAGATCGGGGCTTTTTGAATGGATCTTGTGAGGAACACTTGCCCGAAAACAGCTCCTACCGACACGCCTATGAGTCCGAGCCACTCTTGGAACGTGGGCCGTACAAAATGAACGGACACAAAGGGTAACGAAGCGATGGTAGAGATCGCCGTAAAGTAAAAAATGATGGTGTACGGAGATTTGTCTTCTTTGCTGAATCGAATGAGAACATAGGCAATGGCAGCGAACAATCCGGAAAGAATTCCCAAGAGAATGGGAATGGGTTTGGCCTCAAAGTGGGGTGAAGCGAGAAGGTAGAGCCCGAAAAAAGAAAATAAGATTGCAGCGGTAACGCGCGGCTCGGTTTTTTCTCTGAGCATGATGTGCGCTAAGATGACGACAAACATCGGAGCTGTATAGTTGAGCATGACCGCCGTGCCTAAATCCAATTTAGCAATGGCGTAGAAATGCAGAGAAAGTGCCGCGAATCCGAAGACTCCGCGAAGCGCATGGATTTTGGGTGTTTTACCAAACCAAGACGCCCGCGCGTTTACGATTAAGATGGACATGGGGATGAGCCCGAAAGCGCTTCGAAAAAACACCACTTCCATAGAAGGCAAGGTTTGGCAGGCGAACTTGACGAAGGTTGCCATGATGCTAAAAGAGAAAGCCGCCAAGACCATTTTCCACATATTTTCCGCTGTCTCGTCATTGATTTGCTTCATGGTTTCCTCGACCGCCAATTTCAATCTTGACTGCGCACTAGTAACGGCTGGTTCTAGACTCTTCTTTATCGGAATAAGAAATTCTGATATAGTAATGCTCCTTTTTAGTTAAAACAATGATTATTGGACTGACCGGGAAAAATGGTTCTGGCAAAGGTGAAGTGGCCGAGTTCCTCTGCGGACGCGGCTTTGGATATTGTTCTCTCTCGGACGTTCTCAGAGAAGAAGTAAAGCGGCTTAGGAAACCCCTGACGCGCGAGAATCTGATCAAAACGGGGAATCAACTCAGAAAAAAGTTCGGCCCAGACATTTTGGCCAAACGCGTGATCGCACGTCTCGAACCGGGACGGCATTATATTGTCGACTCGGTCAGACATCCGGCCGAAACGCGCGCGCTTAAAACGGTAAATGATTTTTTCCTGGTTTGCGTAACCGCTTCTCCCCGCACTCGGTTTCATCGTTTGAAAAAACGGGCCCGTGAGAGCGATCCAAAAACCTTCAAGGAATTTACGAAGCTCGAATCCATTGAAGGAAGCAGCCGGGTGGGAAGCGACCAACAGCTCGACAAAACCCTCAAACTGGCGGATTATACGATCCGCAATTCCGGATCTCTTGATGTCTTACAAGATGAAATCGGCCGAGTGGTCAATGCGATGGCCCGAAAAAAAAAACGACCCGGCTGGGATGAGTATTTCATGGGAATCGCCAACGTTGTAGCCCTTCGTTCCAACTGCATCAAACGCAAAGTGGCGGCGGTCATCGTCAAAGACAAGCGGGTCATCTCCACCGGTTATAACGGTACTCCGCGCGGCGTTCGAAATTGCAGCGACGGGGGATGTCCGCGCTGTTCAAGTCTTGCCGCCTCCGGAACAAAGCTCGAGGAATGTTACTGTTCGCACGGAGAAGAAAACGCCATTACGCAAGCGGCGTATCACGGCGTCAATATCAAGGACTCTACTGTGTACACGACATTTTCCCCGTGTCTAGCGTGCACCAAGATGATCATTAACAGCGGAATCTGCGAAGTCGTTTTTAACGCTGATTACCCTCTGGCTCAGAATGCAGTGAAACTTCTTTCCGAAGCCGGCGTCCGCGTGAGGAAACTGAGCATTCACTGAGCGGCAGAAGCGCCTGCCTGCCGGCAGGCGGGGAACCGTTCACATTGATCTTGAATTCTATGGAGAAAACCCGGATTAGTTTAAAAGAGATTTACGAGCCCATTCAAGCGTATCTGCCGCGAGTGGAGGAAGAGATTTTTTCCATTCTGGCCACTCCCAATGAATTGTCAGCCGAAGTGGTTCAGCACTTTTTCAGAAACAAAGGGAAGTATCTGCGGCCGGCGTTAACCCTTTTTGGCGCAAGTTTCGGTGCCTCTGTGGAGCTGGACGCAATCCGAGCGGGAGCCGCGTTTGAAATTTTTCATTCCGCCACGCTCATTCACGATGACATCATCGATTCTGCTTATGTGCGGCGCAATCTCCCGACCGTCAACGTGAAGTGGAGTTCTCAAGTCGCGGTTTTAGTGGGTGATTATCTTCACGACAAGGCGATCGAAACTATCTTCTCGGTGAAGAACGACCGGGTGATTGCCGCATTTTTGAAAACGGCGGGAATCGTGTGCGACGGAGAAATTCTGGAATTAAAGGAAAAAAACAATTTCAACCTCAAAGAGAAAGCATACCTTTCGATTATTGAGCGGAAAACAGCGTCCCTATTGGCAACGTGTCTTGAGTCCGGAGCCATTTTGGGCGGTCTAATCACCGAACGCGTCGCGGCGCTTGAGCGTTACGGGCATTACTTTGGGATGGCATTTCAAGTGATTGACGATTGCCTCGATTTTATGGGTGAGGAGAACGAATTTGGAAAAACGCTTGGCGCCGACCTCCAAGCCGGCGTGCTCACCCTTCCTTTGATTCGTTTGATTGAGTTTTTGGATGAACCCGCCAAGGCCGAGATTTTCTCGAAGGTCAAGTCCGGACTCGGACATTCAAAGTTAAGCGATTTGGTTCATCTCCTTCACGAATACGGGGCGTTGGAATATGCGCTCGCGAAAGCCCGGGAATTTACGGATTGTGCGGCACTGGAACTTACCGTATTTCCCAAAAGCCCGTCCCGAACCAGTTTAGAAACCCTTCTTCAGTACGTGCTTGAGCGGAGCTCCTGACGGTTATGTCCCGGACTATTCTGCTTCTTTCCCTTTTGGTTGGTTTGGGCGGCACCGGCACGCTTGGCGTGATGGGAAAAAGTTCCGCGCTTCTCGGCTGGTGGATCGGTGTCGGTCTCGGCCTGTTCAATTATTTTTTACTGCTCAAAAGTGTGCGCCGTCTCGTTCACGAGCGGTCTCGCGAACCGGACGGGGGAAAGGGAAAGTCACTCGGCATCGCTTTTTTCCTCCGTTATCTGGTGCTCGCGGCCGGTTTTTTTCTGACGTTTCGGCTTGGGCGGGAACAACTGATCTCCTGTTTCATTTCGTTTGTCGCTTTGTATGCCGTTTTGTTCCTTGATTATTTGGTTCGTTCCCGCAGGCAGAAACCGGTGTAAGGCGTCTCGCGCGGCAAGTCGTCATGACCGGCACTCTATA
>MHFO01000014.1:14158-14300 GCA_001804225.1 Omnitrophica bacterium RIFCSPLOWO2_01_FULL_50_24
CTGGCCGACATTACCATTCGCGCCGTTGATATTTTAAAGACTGTGGATTTCGTGATTTGCGAAGATACGCGGCACAGTGGTCAGCTGCTCAAGCATTTCGGCGTGTCGAAACCCTTGAGAACGCTTCACGATCACTCGCCCG
>MHFO01000014.1:14307-17571 GCA_001804225.1 Omnitrophica bacterium RIFCSPLOWO2_01_FULL_50_24
GGTACAAGCTATTTGTTCGGAACTCAAGACGGGCGCTTCGGCAGCGCTTATTTCAGATGCGGGAACGCCTTTGATTTCTGATCCCGGTTTCCCTTTGGTGCGCGAGGCCGTTCGCGCGGGCGTTCGGGTGGAATCCATTCCGGGTCCCACCGCGCTCATCAGCGCTTTGATCGTAAGCGGACTTCCGATGCACGAGTTTACCTTTGTGGGATACTTGCCCCAGAAGGAAAAAGCGCGGTGCAATCGATTGAAAGCTCTTGCTTCGGAACAGCGGACCCTCATTTTCTATGAATCGCCGCACCGAATTGTGAAGATGCTCAAGAATCTCGCGGACTGTTTCGGCGATCGAAACGTTTCTGTGTCGCGCGAGCTGACCAAGAAATTTGAAGAAACGGTGCGTGGGACACTTGCCGAGGTGTCGGCTCAAGTGGCTCAGAAGAAAATTTTAGGCGAATGGGTTGTTGTGGTGGAAGGAAAACCGGTGAACCCCAAACGGCGGGACCGTTCGCAGCACGGCGGAAAGGAGCGTTTGAGCGATGAGTGAGCGGGAAAAACGCCGCGCCGCCATTTTTGTTTCCGGGTCCGGGACGAACATGGAAAACATTGCACGTCGGATTCGAGCCGGCGAACTGGCTATGGAAATCGCGCTCGTGGTCTGCGACCGTCCCAACGCGTTTGCGCTCAAACGCGCAAAGCGTCTTCGTTTAGAAACGTTTGTGGCCGTTCCTAAAACCTTTTCCTCCAAAGAAGAATATGAACGGAAGATCGATGAAGTGCTCCGCGCAAAGCACATCCATCTTATCTTGCTTGCCGGATACATGCGCATTTTGGGTTCTGAGTTTGTGCGTGCGTGGCCGTGGCAGATTTTGAACATTCATCCGAGCCTGCTTCCTCAATTTCCGGGTACACACGCCATTCGGGATGCCTTTGAGGCCAAGGAAAAACAAACGGGTGTGACGGTCCATTTTGTGGATGAAGGCGTTGACACCGGTCCCATTCTTCTTCAACGCGCCGTTCCCATTCGATCTACCGATACGTTGGAACGGCTGGAAGAACGTGTCCACGCGGCCGAATATCAAGTGTATCCCGAAGCGATTCGTTTGGTCCTTTCAGGAAAGGTAAAGGTAACAGACCGTCGCGTCGAAATGCTTTAGATCACTCCTGAGCCCGAGGCTTCTTTTCGTTTGCAGCTCGTTGTGTTATGATGAGCGCTTCAAAAAAGGTGGTTCGTGTCTACGAAAATTAAAGAAATTAAAGCCAGAGAAATTTTAGATTCGCGCGGCAATCCGACGGTAGAAACCGACGTGATCCTCTCGGACGGCACGTGCGGGCGTGCTCAAGTGCCGAGCGGCGCCTCTACCGGCGAACACGAAGCGCACGAACTCCGGGACGGCGACCAGCGCCGTTATTTGGGAAAAGGAGTTTTGAAAGCAGTCCAAAACGTGAATGAAAAAATCGCCCGCGCGCTTTGTAAACGGGATGCCGCAAAACAGGAAGAGCTGGACCGCCTTTTGATCGAGCTTGACGGAACCGAAAACAAAACCTCCCTCGGCGCAAATGCGATTTTAAGCGTGTCTCTTGCCGCAGCCCGGGCAGCAGCCCAATCCAAACATCTACCGCTCTTTCAGTATTTGGGAGGTTCGGGCGCCCATCTGCTTCCCATCCCGATGATGAACATCGTGAACGGCGGAGTTCACGCAGACAATAACGTCGACCTCCAGGAATTTTTGATCATGCCTTTCAGCGCACAACGTTTTCAAGACGCTCTCAGAATGGGAGTGGAAGTGTTCCATGCTCTGAAACGGATTTTACACAAGAAACATTTGTCAACGGCCGTGGGAGATGAAGGAGGGTTTGCGCCAGACCTTACCTCCAATGTTGAGCCACTCGACGTCATCGTCGAGGCAATCCAAAGTGCGGGATATCGGCCGGGCGAAGACGTGATGATTGCTCTTGATCCCGCGAGCTCGAGCTTTTACGGAAACGACAAAACCGGAGAAAATCCGAATCCCGGCAGATACGTTTTGCGCGCCGAGGCGCAGCCGGTCAAAACCCCAGACGACATGATCGAGTTTTACGCGGGTCTTTGCGAGCGGTACCCCATTTTTTCGATCGAAGACGGTTTGAGTGAAGACGATTGGGCAGGATGGGCGCGCTTGACGGCCCGGCTTGGCCAGGAGATTCAATTGGTCGGCGACGATTTGTTTGTGACGAACGTGCGGCGTCTCCAAATGGGGATTGACCAAAAGGTGGCCAATTCCATTCTGATCAAAGTGAATCAAATCGGAACGCTGACCGAAACCATTCGTGCAGTCCGGCTCGCGCATGAACATTCGTATACGGCAGTGATTAGTCATCGGAGCGGGGAAACGGAGGACACGACCATTGCCGATCTTGCCGTTGCCCTCGGGACCGGTCAAATTAAGACGGGCTCGGCCTCTCGAACCGATCGCATCGCCAAATACAATCAGCTTCTCCGCATCGAAGAGGCCCTGGGTTCCAAGGCGGTTTATGCCGGTACCGTGTTGAACCGAAAACCGGCTCCTCAAAAGGCAAGGAAATAAGTTTTGTTGTTCCCCAATACACACCTTCCATGAGACGTTTTATCTTGTTCTGGCTGCCGCTCATTCTGATTTTGGCCGGGTTGATTTATCTGCCGGGCCTTGCCAAGTATATGAAGCTCAAGCACGCCGAAAATCAATTGGATCGCGAAATCAAACAGATTGAGGAGGGAATTGAAAGACTGAGGGCCGAGGCAAAACTGTTAAGGACCGATTTGTCTCACCTTGAAGAAGTCAGCCGTAGGGAACTCGGCCTCGTCCGGCCAGGCGAGATCGTCTACAAAGTAGTAGAAGAAACCCCCGACACGTCGAAAGATAAAACAGCTCCTCGTTCCTGAAGACCGCGCCTTCCTTTCTTGCAATTTCACAAAACGGCGTTATAATGAACGCCCACTCAAACCGCTCTTGATTCTTCTTAAGCGGTTGTGAGCGTTTTAAAGCGTCGCGGGGCAGTCCATCCGTCGGCAGTCCCGCGGCAGAACGTCCAAGCAATATCGTCGCGGGGTGGAGCAGCCTGGTAGCTCGCAAGGCTCATAACCTTGAGGTCGCAGGTTCAAATCCTGCCCCCGCTATACTTTCTAAAAAAGGCCAAGTCAAATTGACTTGGCCTTTTTTGTTGTTGGACTGATTTGGACCTTATTGTAAAGACCCCGTCCGCTGTTTCTACGTGATATAATCCGCACCTTATGCCGAATCAAAAGAG
>MHFO01000014.1:17579-28366 GCA_001804225.1 Omnitrophica bacterium RIFCSPLOWO2_01_FULL_50_24
GACGAAAAGACGTCCGTAACGTTGCCATCATTGCTCACGTGGATCACGGGAAGACCACGCTCGTGGATGCTTTGTTGAAACAGACCGGGGCTTATGCGTTTAAGGAAGGGGAATCGACCATCATGGATTCCAATCCGCTTGAGAGAGAGCGCGGCATCACTATTTTTTCAAAAAATGCTTCCTTCCGATACAAAGACGTTACCTTCAATATCGTCGACACCCCGGGCCACGCGGATTTCGGCAGTGAAGTGGAGCGCATTCTTCATATGGTCGAGGGCGTCTTACTGCTTGTGGATGCCTTTGAAGGCCCCATGCCTCAAACCAAGTTTGTTTTAAGAAAATCCCTGGAACTTCATTTAAAGCCCATTTTAGTGGTCAACAAAATTGACCGGCCCAACGTGCGCCCGCACGAAGTAGCGGACATGACCTTTGACCTTTTTTGCGAGTTGAATGCGACAGATGAACAACTGGATTTTCCAATCGTGTACGCTTCCGGAAAAAATGGAAAAGCGACGCTTGATTTGGATGAAGAGGCCAAAGACATGAAACCGATCTTAGATACGATTCTTCGCCGCGTGCTGCCTCCCGTTGCCGATCCGGACCTGCCGTTTCAGATGCTGGTTACCATGCTCGATTATAATTCTTATCTGGGGCGGATTGCCATCGGCCGGGTGTTTCACGGCAGTATTAAAGTAGGAGATCCTTTTTCTGTTGTGAAACGAAACGGGGAAGTGCAAAAAAGAAAAGTCGCTAAAATTTTCAAATACCAGGGACTTCAACAAGTCGAATCCGAAACCGCGCGCGCAGGCGACATTATTTTGCTTGCCGGCGCCGAAGACGTAGAAGTGGCCGACACATTGACTTCACCCGACAAACCAGAATCCCTTCCCACCGTTAAGATCGATGAACCCACCATTTCGATGGGTTTTTCTCATAACACAAGTCCTTTGTGCGGTACGGAAGGCGGGCGTTTTTTAACGTCCAGGCAAATCCGCGAACGACTGGAGCACGAAGCCATGATCAATGTCGGGATCAAAGCTGAAGAAGAACCGAACAGTGAGCAGTTCATTGTTTCGGGAAGAGGAGAGCTGCATCTTGCGATTTTGATTGAAACGATGCGCAGGGAAGGTTATGAACTGGAAGTTTCGCGGCCGCATGTGATTATTAAAAAAGTGGGCGGGGATATTCTGGAGCCCGTCGAAGAGCTGGTGGTGGAAGTCGATCCGGGATACGAAGGTGCGGTGATCGAAGCCCTTGGCAAGCGTAAAGCGGAAATGAAGAATATGGTCACCAGCGCTGTCGGAACCATTCGGATGGAGTTTATCATTACCACGCGCGCGCTTCTCGGTTTTCGTAACGAGTTTATGGTGACGACGCGCGGAACGGGCATCATGCATCAAAATTTTTACGAATATCAAAAATGTAAAGATGAGTTGCCGGGCCGATCCTCAGGCGTTTTGATTTCACAATCCAACGGAAAGGCGGTTTCCTACGCTTTGGACAGTTTGCAGGAGCGCGGGGAACTTTTTGTCCGCCCCCAGGACGATCTTTATGAAGGGATGATTGTGGGGGTGAACAACAAAGGCCGTGATTTGGTAGTCAATGCGACCCGAGAGAAAAAACTCACCAACATGCGTGCTTCCGGAACGGACGAAGCGATTCAGTTGACGCCGCCCCGGAACATAACGCTTGAATTTGCACTTGAATTTATCGACGATGACGAGTTGGTTGAAATCACTCCCAAAAGCATCCGCCTCCGGAAGCGTTACCTTACCGAAAACGAACGCAAAGCCGCGCAGCGGCGATCCTGATTGCAGGGAACGGTTTGAAACCGTTCCCTGCAATTCCGTGAGATCACCGGCCTTTTTTATTGGTCTGTCTTCCGCCGGGGATTTATTAACTTGCCGCATCACCTTAAGGGAAAACCAATTAGGTGAATTCCGCCTTTTGCTCTCACATTAACTTGCCTAGTGCGTGTTATTCTTTTAATACCTATTTTTTATCTGAAAGGGGACTTGAGAACCGTGCGGTTCATGCGGACAAGCACGACAATCCAAATCGCGATTGTGCTCGCCTCGGTTTTGATCTTTACGTCGCAGCCGGGCGCAGAAGAGATTCACGCCGGGCGTGCTCCGGGCGACGTGCCCGTAGCCCAAGTACCTGCCGTTTCACCATCGAACAACACGTTCATTCCGGCCGGAACGTTTCCAACCAGCGAGCAGTTCCTAAGAGGTCAGCCGATTCAACCTGCAGAATCCTTGCAGGAATCCGCTCAAGCGGTTCCGCCGCCTCCTCCGGATATTGCCGCAGTCCAAGTATTTCACGCGCGTTTGCAGCGCGCTTTGGGAAATGAGTTCACCGTGGATATGAACTCTCTTAGCGCCCATTCTTACGAGGGAGTGATTCGTGATGTGAAAGACCACGCTGCATTTCCGAAGGGCGAGCTCGACTCCCTTTCCTTTGAAGTAACAAGTTCCGAGTCGGGAGCACTGGAACTTAACATTCCGTCGATCCGCGCGAAGTACTTTGGAATTCAGCACGTGGACGGCCGCACCTTGTATGAGGGACTTAGCCAAACGACCGGTTCAAACGAAATGGGTACCTTGGTAGCGATGTCTAAGATAAGCATGGATCAAGCAGACCCCGACGGCGTTCTGCACGTTTCGCATGGAGAGGAATCGATCAAAATTGGAAACGATGCCGCCGGCCGCCCGAAGCTCGAAACCGAACAGCGGGTCGATCCTGAAGTCAAAGCGTACTTGGATTATCTAAACGGACAGTTAACGGCGGATTACGAAGCAGCCGTTGAGAAAGTCGCAGACGACGGCACGCTTTCCATCGCGGTCAGACTTCACCAAAATTCCACCGGAAGCATTGCGGAGGGATCTTTGGAACGCGTCACCTACCGTCTCAATGTTACCCAAGGGGATTGGGGGTCGGTGCTTGAAGTTAACGAGTCAACTATTGAGGCACGGCACCTCAGCATAGCGGATTTTGACAGCGGCTTACTGTATGAAGGTTTAAAAGATCACTTTGCGATTCTGGCAGGTACTAATCCATTTGTACTGATGACGCAAGTTGAAGTGGAAGGGGTCGATCCCGACGGGGTCCTCCGTTTCAGTTTTCAAAATCGTTCATGGTCGCTTTCGCGCGCATCGGACGGCCGTCCGGTTGTCCAGCAACTTTCAACCTAGACAAAATCTCCAAAAATCATAGAATGACACGGGCATTATCCAATCGCATCCATTCTTCGTGATTTTTTTATTTTTTTCGCCGCTGCGCGGTTGGCGCAGCACTGCTTGATTGAGCGGCGGTTGGCCGCTTGGAGCAGCTGTACCGCGCGGTTGGCGCGGCACCTTTTCTACGGCGGGGTAGCTCAGTTGGTAGAGCATGGGACTCATAAGCCCAGGGTCGGGAGTTCGATCCTCCCCCCCGCCAGATTTTTCGGAGCGTACCGATGAAACGTCAAGAACAAACCCTCGAGTGTGCCTTGCGGGTGGAAGATCAACTGATCAAGACCATCCGAAAGTTTCGAATGATTGAAAAAGGCGAAACGGTTTTCGTAGCGGTTTCGGGCGGCCGGGATTCGGTGACTCTTCTACATCTCATCCATAAGCTCGGACTCGTTTGGAAACTCCGCCTTGGAATTCTCCACGTCAATCACGGCTTAAGAGGCAAGGCCTCAGATGCAGACGAGGCGTTTGTCCGCGGACTCGCGAAACGTCTCGCGATTCCGATTTTTGTGGATCGTGTGAACGTCGCGGAAAAAGCAAAGTCGGAAGGCCTGTCGCTGGAACACGCGGGCCGGGAAGCTCGGTATCATTTTTTCGAAAAGATGGCCGAAGCCAAACACGCGCACAAAATTGTGCTCGGTCATACCCAAGACGACCAAGCGGAAACGGTTCTCATGCGCATCATCGGAGGCACCGGACTCCAAGGACTTCAGGCCATTCGCCCGAAACGCAGGTTGAACGGAGCTTATTTGGTTCGGCCTCTGCTTGAGATTCCGAGGGCCGACATTTCCGCTTATGCCAAGGAACACGCTCTCGCCTATCGCGAAGACGCAAGCAATCGATCGCTCAAATTCTTGAGAAATCGGATTCGTTTGAAGCTGCTTCCCGTGCTTGCCAAATCGTTTAATCCGCAGATCAAGCGTACGCTGGCGCGGCTTCCGCATTTGCTCGATGTGGATTTGACCTTTTTGGAGGAAACGTCCGCGCTTTTTTACCGGCGGCTTACCGTCCAGAAAAACGAAAACGAAATTGTATTTCCGAAGCGATCGTTTCTTCGGCTTAGTCCATCGGTTCAATATCGGCTGCTCGGCCGGGCGATGCGCTCGCTCGCAGAAGCGGATTTGGATTTCGACCATTGGAATTCATTTTTGGAGCTTCTTCAAACCGAGCGCCATTTTCAATTTCAACTTCCAAGGAAACTGCTGGCATCTGTCTCCGGCGCGTCGATTCGAATTCGGCGCCGCTTGCCCGCGGCGCTTCCTTTTTCATATTCGGTATCTCCCGGCGATCGGCTGTACCTACCGGAGATTGATGTGACGGTTTCATGCGACGAAGCGGCAAGCCGGCCGAACCTCGTCCGGAAGTCCGACCGAAGCTTTGAGCTTTTGGACGGCGGCAAACTGTCCTTTCCGCTCCAAATCCGAAACCGAAAACCGGGAGACCGGTTTCAACCGCTCGGCCAGTCCAAACCGCTGAAATTAAAAGGGTTCTTAATGAACAAACGGATTCCGCTCGAAGACCGCGATCGCTTGCCCTTGGTATTTTCGACGGGCGTTCTCGCATGCGTAGGCGGTGTGGCAGTGAGCGAAGCGTTCAAAGTCAGTGTCCCAACCCAACGGTTTGTCCGCCTTTCTTTCAAGAAAGGTGTGATGCCTTAACCTTAAGCACCCCAAAAGGTTACAAACTGCTTGCCCCTTGTTTCCATTACTGTTAAAATCAATGCCCATGAAAGAACCCTCTAAGCAGAACAAAGCCAATTTTAAGGAAGGGACTCCGAACCGGCCGGCAAAACCGGGGAAAAGTCCCGTTCCGCCTCGCAAAAATCAGGATGCCGAGCGTCGCCGCATGATCGCATTCCTTGTGATCCCGCTTATTTTCTTTATCGCGCTTCAAATGTTTGTTCTTCCGAAGATGGAAATGAAGCAGCTTTCCTACAGTGAATTTTACGACTCGGTTTCGAAAAATTCTGTGAGCGGGGAAATTGAATCCGTGGAGCTCGTGGAAAACGTGGCGCGCGGCAAATTGAAAGACGGCTCCTATTTTCAAGTCAACATTCCGGAGAACGATGTGGAACTGATTCCGCTTCTTCGGCACAACGTATCGAGTTTTCGCGTTAATCCGCCGCAGGTGTTTTGGCGGAATCTGATTTATTCGATGCTGCCCGTTCTTTTGCTGATCGGTTTTTTCTGGTTTTTTGTGTATCGAGGAGTCCAACAGGGCGGAGGCAGAATTTTTTCGTTTGGAAAATCACGCGCGAAGCTGGCGGACGGAGACCGCGAATCAATCACGTTTAAGGACGTTGCCGGTGTCGACGAAGCCAAAGAAGAACTTCAGGAAATCATCGAATTCTTAAAAGAGCCGGCCAAGTTTCAAACTCTCGGCGGAAAAATCCCAAAAGGGGTGCTGTTGTTGGGAGCCCCCGGCACGGGGAAAACCCTTCTCGCCAAAGCGGTGGCAGGCGAGGCAAGCGTTCCATTTTTTTCTATCAGCGGGTCCGACTTTGTGGAGATGTTTGTGGGCGTGGGCGCAGCACGCGTTCGCGATCTTTTCGAACAAGCCAGGCGGGTGTCAAAAACCAATAACCGCGGCGCCATTGTGTTTATCGATGAAATTGACGCCGTGGGCCGTCAGCGGTTTGCCGGTATCGGAGGCGGACACGACGAACGGGAGCAGACGCTCAATGCGCTGCTCGTCGAAATGGATGGATTCGATTCTCACGCCGGCATTATTTTGATGGGCGCAACGAACCGTCCCGACGTTTTGGACCCCGCGCTTCTTCGGCCCGGCCGATTTGATCGTCAAATTGTAGTGGACCGGCCTGACATCAAAGGCCGCGAGGAAATCCTTAAAATCCATACGAAGAAAATCAAACTGGGCAAAGACACCGATTTAAAAAAGATTGCTCAACAAACGCCTGGGTTTTCGGGCGCGGACCTTGCCAATTTGGCGAACGAAGCGGCGTTACTCGCCGCACGCCGGAATAAAACAGAGGTGAGTCAAATCGAGCTTAATGACTCCATCGAACGGGTGATGGCGGGGCCCGAGCGGAAGTCACGCGTCATTTCAAAACAGGAAAAAGAAATTGTTGCGGTTCATGAATCGGGCCATGCATTGTTGACACTCCTCGTGACGGGAGCAACGGACCAACTGCACAAGGTATCGATCATTCCGCGGGGTCAGGCCGCTTTAGGGTACACGCTTCATTTGCCGACCGAGGACCGTTATTTGATTCGTGAGCAGGAGATTCTCGATAAGATCACCGTTCTTTTGGGCGGGCGAGTTGCCGAAGAGCTTGTGTTCAAACAAATTACGAGCGGCGCCCACAACGATATTGAGGTGGCTACCGATTATGCCCAAAGAATGGTATGCGAATACGGTATGAGCAAACGGCTTGGCAATCTGACGTTTGGGAAACGGGATCGGGAAGTGTTTCTGGGGCGGGATTTCATGCACGAAAAGGATTATTCGGAACAAACCGCCGTCATGATCGACGAGGAAGTGCGCCGGATTATCAGCGAATGTTACGAGCGCGCGACCCAATTGTTGAATGAACACATGGACAAGCTGAAAAAAGTTTCCGAGCAGCTTCTCGTCAAAGAAGTGCTTGAAAGCGAAGAGATCAAAACCATCGCCGGTTTGAATGGCCCGGTACAGTCCAATCCGTCTCCAGCGACTTAAGGGCGAGGGACCGGCCCCCTGTCGTAGGTCGGACAGGGCAGCGTTTCGGAAGTGACTTGAATCATGATTTGGAACCTACGACGAGACACCCTGTCCTTAGAACGCCCCCTCGTGATGGGAATCATCAACATTACCCCTGATTCTTTTTATGACGGCGGCCGGTTTACCCAACCTTCCGAAGCTCTAAAGCACGCGCTCCGCCTTGAGCGGGAAGGCGCGGATCTTTTGGATCTCGGTGCTGAGTCAACGCGGCCGGGCGCCCGTCTCGTTTCGGAATCGTGTGAACTGGACCGGCTGCTTCCCGTTCTCGACATTCTCAAAGAACAGATTTCAGTTCCCATTTCGATTGATACCACAAAGGCCACCGTCGCGCGCGCGGCGCTTGAGCGCGGTGCCGACATCGTTAATGACGTGAGCGGTCTTGCGAGCGATCCCGAAATGGCGGAGACGATCGCGGCCTTTCGCGCCGGCGTTGTGATCATGCACCGGCGGGGCACGCCGCAAACGATGCAGTCCATGACGCAGTACGATGACTTGATGGGAGAAATCAGGCACGAGCTTGAAGAGTCCGTCCGCCTTGCCGAAGCGCACGGAATCGGGGCGGATCAGATCGTAGTGGATCCGGGAATCGGATTTTCAAAAACGGCGGAGCAGAATCTCGAACTCCTAAAGCGCCTTCACGAACTCAAGACACTCGGGCGGCCCGTGTTGGTGGGACCTTCACGGAAGTCGTTCATCGGTGCGGTGACCGGCGAAGAGCCGGAAGCGAGAACCGCGGGAACCATTGCAGCGTGTGTCATGGCGTTTGCACACGGTGCTGGGATTTTTCGCGTTCATGACGTGTCACTGGTTAAAAGTGCTCTTTCGGTTGCGGAAGCTGTTCTTGCGAGCGGAACGGCTCATGGCTTGGAGGTTGAACGGACATGAGCGGACATTCCAAGTGGTCCAGCATTAAACATAAAAAAGCGCAGATTGACGCCAAGCGCGGCAAGGTTTTTACCAAAGTGATCCGCGAAATCACGGTGGCCGCGCGTGTGGGCGGAGGAGATCCGGATTCCAATCCGCGTCTCCGTCTCGCCATTCATACCGCAAAGAGCGCGAACATGCCCTCGGACAATATCGAGCGCGCGATCAAAAAGGGTACCGGCGCGTTGGAAGGAGCGTCCTATGAGGAAGTGATTTACGAGGGATATGGGGCGGCCGGAGCGGCGGTGTACGTTCAGTGTTTGACGGACAACAAGAACCGAACCGCGAGTGAAATTCGGAACTTGTTTTCGAAACATCACGGGAATTTGGCGGGACAGGGTTCCGTGGCGTGGCTCTTTGAAAAAAAGGGTTTGATCATCGTGAGCGATCGTGCCGCAAGCGAGGATCAACTCATGGAACTCGTTTTGAATGCGGGTGCGGAGGACCTTTCAAAGTCCGAAAGCCATTATGAAATTATCACCAGCACGTCGGATTTTGAAACCGTCAAAAAGGCGCTCGATCACGGAGGAATTGCGGCCCAGTCGGCCACCTTGGAGATGATCCCTAAAAATTATGTCTCCGTGAGTCCAGAGAATGCCAGAAATGTCGTCATTTTAATTGAGGCGCTTGAAGACCATGACGACGTCCAGCACGTCTACACCAACTGCGACATTCCGGAAGAAGTGGTCAAGGAGTTAACCTAACGAATGCGGATTGCAGGAGTAGATCCCGGAACGGTTCACACAGGAGTCGGCATCTTAGAGGTGTCAGGTTCTGCACCCAAATTGGTTTTTTCGGGCACCATTCACGCGCGCGAGCGCGTGCACATTTCAATCCGGCTCGAACAGATACATGCGGAGCTCAAAGCTGTTTTTGGCGAATGGAAACCGGACGTGCTCGCGCTTGAAGACGTTTTTTTTGGGAAAAATTTTCGGGTGGCGGTTCGGTTGGGTGAAGCACGCTCCGCTGCAATGATTGCGGCGCGCGCGCTTCAGATTCCGGTGGTCGAATACCCGCCGGCCCAGGTGAAGCAGTCGGTGTGCGGCAACGGAAACGCTTCCAAAGAACAAGTTCAGTATATGGTGCGGCATTTGCTGCATATCCGAACTCCGCTCAATGTGGATTCTGCGGATGCGGTTGCGGTGGCGCTGTGCCACTTGAATCACCAAAAATGTGTCACCACTCGAAAAGGATCCGGTCGTGTACAGTTATCTGGTCGGTTTGTTGGCTGAAAAATTTCCAATGTTCGTAACGGTGGATGTCGGCGGCGTGGGGTATTGCGTCACGGTCCCGTTGTCTACGTCGCAACAACTTCCCGAATTGGGCGAGCGCGTTAAACTTTTGGTTCATCACGTCGTTCGAGAAGACGCCCAGCTTTTGTTTGGATTTTGTTCCGAGGAAGAACGCTCCATGTTTCGCCTGTTGATCAGCGTTTCCGGAATCGGCCCCAAGCTGGCGCTCGCCGCGCTTTCGGGACTCGGCGTTTCTGAACTGAGGCGCGCCATCGTAGACGGCCAAGTCGTGACCCTTGCTTCCATTAGCGGAATCGGACGCAAAACAGCGGAACGAATCGTGGTGGAACTGCGCGAGAAAATGGTGATGGCGGGATTTACCAAAGACGCCCGGACCGAAGCCAAACGCGACAAGAACGAAGCGCTGCTCGAAGATTCGCTTCAGGCGTTGGTGTCCTTGGGGTATACGAAACAGACCGCGCGCTCTGCGATCCAAAAAGCTTTGACGTCCGCAGGCGAAACCCGGTTAAGTTCGGAAACGCTCATTCGAGAATCCTTAAAGTACGTTTAGCCATGGAAGAAGATCGATTAACGACACAAACGCTCAGGGAAGAAGACGTCGAGTTTGAGGCGACGTTAAGGCCGACGGATTTTAGCGATTTCATCGGGCAAAAAAAGATCAAGGAGAATCTGACGGTCTATATCGAAGCAGCCCGGAAACGCAAAGAACCGTTGGATCACGTGCTGCTGTTTGGTCCTCCGGGGCTCGGTAAAACGACGGTGGCCCACATCATTGCGAAGGAAATGAAGACCAACATCCGCGCGACGTCCGGACCGGTTCTGGATCGTCCGGGGGATTTGGCAGGGATCTTAACCAATCTTGAAGAGGGCGACGTACTTTTTATTGACGAAATCCACCGGCTTTCCCACGTGGTCGAGGAGTATTTGTATCCTGCGATGGAAGAATATTTTCTCGACATCATGCTCGACAAAGGCCCAAGCGCCCGATCGGTTCGGATTAATTTGCCGCACTTTACGCTTGTGGGTGCAACCACACGAAGCGGGCTCCTGACGTCGCCGCTTCGCTCACGGTTTGGAATTGTGGAGCGGCTTAATTTTTACGACGATGACGAACTGGGCGCGATCGTCAAGCGTTCCTCAAAGCTGCTCGGAATCGACATAGATCGCAGCGGCGCATTTGAAATCGCGCGGCGGTCTCGCGGGACCCCCCGAATCGCCAATCGGCTTTTGAGGCGCGTTCGGGATTTTGCACAAGTGAAGGCCGACGGACACGTGTCGGCTGAGGTGGCCGATCAGGCGCTTAAGATGCTTGAAGTGGATCACTATGGACTCGACCAAATGGACAATCGGATTTTGGGCTATGTCTTAAAAGAGTGCGGCGGAGGACCCGTGGGCGTGAATACGCTTGGCGTCGCCATCGGAGAATCGAGCGAAACGATCGAGGAGATTTACGAACCCTATCTCATCCAAAAAGGGTTTTTAAGGCGCACTCCATCCGGCCGTGTGTTAACGAAGTTGGCGTACGAACATTTTGGAGTGGAACCCAGCAAGCGGCAAAAGGAATTGTGGTAAATCGTGATGGAACGGGCCGTGAAATGAGTCCGATCGGAAAAATGTTGGTCCTGTTGGGTCTGGTGCTGGTCGTGACTGGACTTTG
>MHFO01000015.1 GCA_001804225.1 Omnitrophica bacterium RIFCSPLOWO2_01_FULL_50_24
AAAGGTGCCGAACCGTTTCTTAAGAAATTTTCAGGTGCCAAGGTGATTACCGCGGCGATTCAAGGCGGTGATGTTACGGTTGAAGAATTGATTTCATTGTCTGTAGACGAAATTTTTCAAATCGCACGCTAACGAATGCAAATGGAATCCGTCGGATTTCAACCCTTCGGTGTGTTTGTTTGCAATAACGGAGGCGGGGCGCCTTTCGTTTCTGGATTGGGCAAATACTTCCGCGAGGTAACCAGCAATTTTCCGAGTGATCGGAAAATTGTGTTATTCCGATACACACCCAAAGCATCGTAAGTTCAGCTTTGAAAGCAGTTTACTTCATACCCCCATGTCTCTTCAGGAAGCTAAAGTAACACGATTAAAGTGTGTAAAAATCAGGTTGGAAATTGTACTCTACAAATAGTCTGTCTAAACGTATAGTTTTGTTTGTGATAGAACGATCTCACCGGGAAAAGCGAATCGAAGATGCCTGGGGAAGAGACGGCGGTAAAGGTTATGGGCGGGTTTAAGAGAAGAGTTTCTTTGACGCTTACCCGGATTCTATCAAGGAACGTCATCTTCATTTTGGGATGCCAGCGAAGCGGAACCACGTTATGTTACATGATGCTCACCTCTCATCCTCGAATCACGGGATTAAATGAAGATGAGTCCGGCAACCGCTATCCGACGTGGCGTCAGATTTTGAAGAATACACTCGGCGGTCAAAGGACCTGCTATAAGCTCATTGTCAAAGTGGGAGACCTTAAAAATATTCAGACTTGGTTTCCACAGGCAAAAATTGTCTGGATGATCAGACACCCCTATTCTGTTATTTCATCCATGAAATCCCTTCTCATTAAAGAAGAGGGGAAAAACTGGATCGATGGTTATGGGATTCGAGAACTGGATCGGTTAAAACCTCTGTTTCCCGAGATCAATCAGCTAGACGTCGAGCACTTGGATAACGTTTCCAAGGGTGCGTATGTTTGGAACTACAAGGCGATAGCGATTGCCGACTACGCAAAAGCCGGTTATAAAGAAAACATCTTGCGGTATGAGGAATTGCTCAAAGAACCCGAATGTGCTATGAAAAATGTTCTCCGGCCGATAGGAGTGGGTTGGAGTCCGGAAGTCCTTCGGCACGAAAAGCATCATGCCGGGAAACGGTATGATGGCGGTACTTCTGGAGATAAACCCCTTGAGATCAACCGCTCCGCGTTCACGCATGATTTAAATCCCGATGAAATTCAAAAAATTAACGCCATTTGCCATACTGAAATGATGAAGTTGGGTTATACCGTGGAAGAAACCAAGGCGTTATGCAAGAAATCAGCCTAAATCTAGGGGCCGGTAAAACAAAAATTCCGGGTTTTATCAACATTGATCTTTTTGAAAAAGCGGATCTTCCGCTGGACTTAAGCAAAGACGCCCTGCCTTTTGAAACCGGCAGCGTTGGTTTGGTTTTTTCGTATCATACGCTTGAGCACATGACGAATTATCTTTTCTGTCTATCAGAAATCTACAGGGTTTTAAAACACGGAGGGGTGTTTTTTGTGGGCGTGCCTTATGTCACTCTGACCGAGTACCATTTAATCAACCCCTACCACAAAACCAACTTTAATGAATATTCTTTTGATTTTTTTGATCCGGAAAAGCTCAAAGGATCAGCGGCCGAAAAAACGCCGATAATGTTTAAGAAAATTTTTCACAGGTTTCATTACAAAGGAAGGTTCCGTTATCTTCCTCCCTTTATCCAGGATGGGTGCCGAAAACACTTGCTCAATGTAGTGAACGACATTGATTTTGGATTGTTGGCCGTAAAAATCCACAGCAGCCCTCCTCTTATTTCCGCTGAAGTAAAAAAACAATGGATACAAAAGTTTGATCTCCTGCTTTCCAAAAGGGTCACTTATTGAAAACTACTTTTATGCGGGCACCATTTAAAGTGAAACCGCGCATCAGCATTTGCACGGCTGTTTGGAACGGCCTGGATTTTACCAAACGTTTCATCGAATCCTTGGAAACAAATCCCCATCTTGACTACGAACTGATCCTCGTGGATAACGGCAGCGACCAAGAGGTGTCCGATTACTTAAAAGTGAAGGCGGACAAATTTTTTCGTTTTGAAACGAATCAAGGTTTTTGCAAGGGGTTTAACAAAGCCGTGGAGCTGTGTTCTCATGAGTATATTCTTTTAACGAATAATGATACCGTCTGGCCCAATGAAGATTGGCAGAAAACGTTGTTTTGGCAATTCGTGCTTCGCCGGCGGACCGGACTTTTATTCCCTTGTGCAAATCATATTTTGATGCCGGCCAATCTTCGTTCCCGGAAGGGAAACAAAGTAATTAAACTGAAAAAATGGGAAAATTTTTTGTGCTCGGGTGCGGCGATCTTCACAAAGAAAACTATTTTTGAAAAGTTACAGGGGTTCGACGAATCTTATGGAACTTCCGGAGAAGATCTGGATTTGCAATGCAAGGCATGGGAGGCAGGTTACGAAATCTATGTGAGCGAAAAAGTATTTGTAGACCATCTTGGCAAGGCAAGCAGTCAACGGTTGAGTAACCGTGAGGAATTGTGGCGAAGAAACTCTCAAAAGTTTTGGGCCCGATGGGGCTCCAAACTTAAAAAAAAATCAGACGGTGCTGGCAAAAATGAAAAAACTGGTCTACTCCTCAACAGGGGATGAAAACAGCACGTCCTCGTGGCTTTGCCCGGGCAGATCGTACGATGTGTGTATCGCCCATTACGGCGACGGCTCATTTGAGCATCGAGACGCCGTCGAATATTATGTGCAGCGCAAGGGCTATAAGTTCCCGAACTTTCTGGAATGTGTGAAACGGTATCCTGATTTGCTCGACTATGACTATTATCTTTTTATGGATGACGATATTATTGCTCAGCAAGATACCGTCGAACAAATATTCTCCATGACACAACAATACCGTCTTGAAATCAGCCACCCTTCTTATGAAGCGGAGGGAAGCGAGTATTCCTGGCCGCATCTTCTTCATCGGGAACATGTGATCTTGGAATACACTAACTTTGTGGAGATAGGATGTTTTTGCGTCACGCGGAATCTTTTGAACTTAATCATGCCGTGTTTAAAATTCATTCAAACAGGCCACGGTTTGGACCTGGTGATATGGGACCTCCTGGGAAAACCGAAGAACCAAATGGGAATTTTGCATTCCCTGCAAATAAGTCACCCGCCCAGGAAAGACGGACTGCGTCTCCATCAAAGATTTTCCGATTGGCGTACGATGTGCGAAAAAGTGGAAAGAGAATTAGCCAAGCACGTTGGGAAAGATGACCCTCATTTGCGCGATCATTTTAAAGTGATGAGTTTTGGATGTATCAAAAATGGCGTGAGTGTCGTTTTGTGCTGTCACAACAGCGCGTCGAGGATCACCCAAGCGCTTGAGTTTTTAAGCCGTCAGACGCCGGCGGAAAAAATTCCGTGGGAAGTGATCGTAGTGGACAACGCTTCCTCGGACCGCACGGCAAGTATCGCGGAGAATTTCTGGGCTAAGGCCCGGCCCGATATTTCTTTTAGGGTGGTTCGTGAATCTAAACTTGGCATTCTCCACGCGCGCCGCAAAGGATTGGAAGAGGCCGCGTATGAATTTGTAAGTTTTGTGGACGATGACAACTGGGTGGATTCTCATTGGGTGGGGCAGGTGTACGAAACCATGAGTCAAAATCCGCAGATAGGCGCTTTGGGAGGATTAAACGAGCCGGTTTTTGAGACGGAACCCCCGAAGTGGTTTGACACATATTTGAAAGCGTACGCGGCGAAGCACACAAACAGTTACGCATTGGGTCCTCAAGGACCCTCTGCGGGAGATGTGACCGAGTCCCGCGGGTATTTGTGGGGAGCCGGGCTTACGCTGCGAAAAACGGCTTGGCAAAGTCTGCTCAAGTCCGGTTTTGAACCCTTTTGTGTCGGAGTCCAGGGTTTTAGGAATGCTCAAGGCGAAGATTCGGAGATTTGTCTGGCCCTGTGTCTTGACGGATGGAGATTATGGTACGATCCCCGCCTGAAACTTAAACATTTTCTGACGTCCAAACGGCTTTCTTGGGAGTATTTGAGGAAAGCCAAAAGGACAGGAGGAGTTGCCGCTCTTTACCTGAATTTATACCGATGGCGTCTTCGCGAGGCAAAAGAATCTATCGCCGTCTCCCGGCCGAATTGGAAGAAAGAAGCTCTTGTTATTTTTAAAATCCTGAGGAAAAACTGGAAGAAATCCCCCTTCTTTTTCATCAGAACCACCCCCGGGGATCCCGAGGTCCTCAGATGGGAAAAAAACTTCGGGCAGTTCTTGGAACTTTTGAAAATAAGAAACGGGCTCGGCGAAAAAGCCGAGCGTGTTTTAAAATTTCACAAGGCCTGTCTCACCGGCAGAATGTTCCCTACAAACGAACCCAATTGTGGGCGGCTGTCCACAATTGGAAGGGATGTCGAATTTATAATTTAGACGCGTGTGGTATAATGCTTCAATACTCACCCAAAGGCGAGCCGTCCCTTGACATAGTTGCGATACAATGAAAGAAACCATTCATTCAAGTCAGATGCCAAAAGATGAGTCGACGCAGGCACCGAAACCCGCGCCCGTCCCCAAACGCGTTGCCGCCGAACGGTGCGTTACTCTGTCTCAGCGGTATTCCAATGAAGTGCTGCTGCTTCACGGCCGGCATCAAAGTTTGAGCGGCCATCAGAGCATCGTATTTTTTTCGATGATGAAAGCCGCTTCGACGTATATGGGCGGTTTGCTTAGAATGCTTGTTCTCGATGAGCACATGACTCCGATCAATCTGGATGGGTACAAGTGGAGCGGCGGCTTATCGAGAAAGGACATTCGACTTATGGGTTCCCAGATGTGCGCGTCTGTCTACAAGGGAAAAGGATATTTTTACGGACCCTTTCGAACGCTGGAATGGGGAATCCCCCAGTTGGACCGCTTTAAAGTTCTGCTCATGTTAAGAGACCCGAGAGATGTTTTGGTTTCGTTTTACTTTTCGATGGCCTTTAGCCATCCCATTCCGGAAGGTCCCTACGAAGGGCCGAACGGTCCGAAATGGGT
>MHFO01000016.1:0-10862 GCA_001804225.1 Omnitrophica bacterium RIFCSPLOWO2_01_FULL_50_24
CCGGAGGGAGAGGTTAGCTTACTCCCCAATCACCTTAACGAGGACGCGCTTTCTCCTGCGTCCGTCGAACTCAGCGTAGAAAATTTGCTCCCACGGGCCGAAGTCAAATTGCCCTTTCGTAATGGCGATGACTACCTCACGGCCAAACAGTTGGCGCTTTAAGTGCGCGTCGCCATTGTCCTCTCCCGTTTGATGGTGCCGATACTTTGCCTTGTCGTACGGAGCCACTTTCTCCAAGAACTCATCGAAGTCGTTGATCAACCCCCGCTCGTCGTCATTGATGTATACACTTGCCGTAATGTGCATGGCGTTCACAAGACAAAGTCCCTCTTGAATACCGCTTTTCCGAACTACGTTCTCGACCTCGCGCGTAATGTTGATGTATTCCCTTCGTTTGGCGGTATTGAACCACAAATGTTCCGTATATGATTTCATGGGTTTCCCTCCTCCGAAATATCCGGCACTAAATTTGTGTTTTCCTTTTTACAAGCTGAGTCACAAATTGATTCACCGGCGTTTTCACCCCGAACCGTTTTCCCAGCCGGCACACCGCACCGTTTAAGACATCGATTTCCGTCTTCCTGCTCCGTTTGAGATCATACAACATCGAAGGATGGTGATGATATGTCGCCGGTATGAGCCGCCGAAACAAAAGTTTCTCGTACGCGGCGGGGGTTTTGGGCGTCAAACGAATGCGGGCTCGTTTTGCGACTGCATAACACTCCCCGACGATCGCCCTCATGATCAGTCTGGTTTCGGGATGTTCCAAAAGCTCGCCGTAGTGAACGCCAAGAAGCGACGCAAGCGGATTGAGAGAGCAGTTGTAAATCACCTTTCCCCAAAGATGCGTCCGAATGTCCCGTACCGGTTTTGAACGAATGCCTGCGCGCGTGAAGAGCTTGGCAAGTTCCCCGACTCGGCTCGTCATGTTCAGACTTTGGGTCTCTCCGATCAGGACATCTCCTCCCCAAACCGTGACGTTGGCTCGATCGCGCTTAAGCTCTGAACCAAAAATAACGCGCCCGGCAAGCACCTGCCTCTTTGGAAAAAATTCGTGCAGCGTTTCGATGTTCCCAAGTCCGTTTTGAAGCGAGCAAACAAGCGTGTGCGGTCCGATGAGCGGTTTAAGTTCGCGCGCAGCTCGCCGCGTGTCAAAACTCTTTACGGTAAGCAGCACAATGTCAAAGGCGCGCAGAAAGCAGCTTAATTTGGAGAGCTTCGTACAGAGTTTAAAATGTTTGAAGGTATGACGGCCCAAAATTCCGGTGACCTTGAGACCGTTTCGCTTAACACTGCTTAAGCGCCGAGCCCGGCCGTACAGAATAACTTCGTTGGATGAACGAGAAAGAAACCCGCCGACCACACTGCCGATGGCTCCCGCTCCAAAAACAAGTATTCTCATTTCAAAACCGGACGCCGTCCGCGGGGAGAGGTTAGCGCTTTACGTATCATTCCAGTTTCCGCTATACCCTTGCAACGTCTCCCTCCGGACGGCGTCCGGTACTTACGAGGCACGCACCGGCCAGAGCACCTGCGGTACACGCGGCCACTAAAGCAAGGCGTTTGTTGCTTTGATCCAGGTACGCAACGGCTTGTGAAATCATTCGAGCGCCCGTAGCGCCGAACGGATGGCCGTATGCGATGGAAGAACCCCACGGATTCAGAACTTCTTCGCGAAGCGTGCCGGGATCGTACTCAACGCCATATTGATTTTTCCGATACTCCGGCTGGTTCAAAGCATCCACATTCGAGAGCACTTGTCCCGCAAACGCTTCGTGCATCTCAATATAATCCAAGTCCGACCATTTGAGATTGTGGCGTTTTAAAATCCTGAGCATGGCTTTCCCTGGCCCCATGAGCAATCCGTCTTTGGGCGACACCGCCACGTACTCAAAATCTTTAAGGTATGCGTCCGGTTTGACTTGGTCCTCAAGTGCGGGTGAAATGACATAGAGCGCAGCGGCGCCGTCCGTAAAGGGCGAAGCGTTGCCCGCTGTAATCGAACCCCCAAGGCGGTCGAACGCGGGTTTAAGTTTGGCGAGTTGATCCAGCGACGTGTTGTCGCGCACGAGTGTGTCGCGCTCCACACCGGCAAGCGGAACGATCCATCGTTTCACCTCGCCGCGCGCCTTAACGGCATTCCGGTGGCTCGCAAGCGCAAAACGGTCTTGACGGTCGCGCGCAATGTGAAATTCTTTGACCATGAGCTCGCAATGTTCGCCCATCGTGAGCCCGGTGGAATACTCACGCGCCGAAGGCGGAATGGGAAAGAGTTTTGTCACCGGAATTTTGAGCAAACGCGCGAGTTTTTCGAGAACACTCCCCTTCGCTGCAAGAGATTTAAAATACTTCGCCACCGCGTTCGTGAGCACCGGCCGCACCGACGAAAACGATTCTGCGCCTCCCGCGAGTGTTACCGAGAGCTCTTCGGGAAACGCGTGATAATAGAGTGCGGCGTTCGTCGCGGCCTGAAGAGAGGTGGCGCACGCCCGCCCAACGCTATATGCCTCAATGCGGTTGTCGAGCGAAGAACCGAGTACCACTTCGCGCGCGATCGAATAAATGTTGGGGTCCGGCACCACCATGCCCCAAATGACATGCTGAATGAACTCGGCGGGGACAACTCGTTTCACAAGCATCTCGTTGACGAGTCGAACGGATAAATCGACAGCGTTTAAAGATGCAAACGCGCCGTCCATTTTGACAAACGGTGTTCTAAATCCGGCTTTCAAACCAATAGGTCGTGCCATATCTGACCCTTGAAATTCGGGGAGCATTACTTTTTTATATTCCTTGCAAAGATTCAGTTAAGTGTAAAGCATTACGTACCGAGCGTACAGAAAAAAGTATAGAAATTCCCCGCGTCATTTTTTCTCCGGAAACAACCGAAGCAGGCTCCGTTCGTTCGCTTCGGCGATACCGCGCTCCGTAATGATGCCTGTGATCAACCGCCGCGGCGTTACGTCAAACGCATAATTGGCAGCTTCCGTATCTTCGCGGGTCAAGCGCACTTGCCTGACTTCGCCGTCGGAAAACCCCTGAACGTATTTCACTTCATCGGCGTGACGCTCTTCAATCGGGATGTCTCTTACTCCGTCTTTAGCGTTCCAATCAATGCTGCTTGAAGGCGCTGCAACGTAAAACGGAACACGATTGTCTTTGGCAGCAAGCGCTACCAGGTACGTCCCGATTTTATTGGCGACGTCGCCCGTTCGCGTGGTTCGGTCCGTCCCGACGATCACAAGGTCAACATGGCCGCGCTGCATCAGATGTCCTGCCGCGCTGTCCACAATCACCCGATGGGGAATTCCCCGTTCCGCAAGTTCCCACGCGGTCAGACGCGCACCTTGACTCCGAGGTCTCGTTTCGTCCACCCAGACGTGAATCTGAATTTTCTTCTCAAACGCTTGATAAACCGCCGAGGTAGCCGTTCCCCACTCGACACAGGCAAGCCAGCCGGCATTGCAGTGGGTGAGAATTTCAACAGACGCCCCGTTTTTCCGCTTCGCAATGGACTCGATGATTTTGAGCCCGTGTCCACCGATCTTCCGGCACGTTTCAATGTCGTCCGCCGCAATGCGGTTTGCGGTTTTAAGCGCTTTTTGAATTTTTTTTGCTGCGGAGATTTCGTTTTCGACCGCGGAACGCACCTGCTCAAGCGCCCACTTGAGATTGACCGCAGTCGGACGTGTGTTCAAAAGTTTTTCTTCTGCGCGGCGCGGATCTTCACCTCTCGCAAACGCCAAATACATTCCGTACGCGGCCGCGACACCGATGAGCGGTGCTCCGCGCAAATGCATGTCGGCAACGGCGCGCGCCATTTCCTCCGACGTACGAATATCTTCAATCACCAATCGATGCGGCAGATGCCGCTGGTCGATGATTTGAACCACCTGCTCGTCGTCTTCTTTGAGCCAAATCGAGCGGCGAACACCTTGAATCAAACCAGTTGACCGTCGACCGACCAACGTCCTCCCCCTTTGATCACAAGCGCAACAGCAATCGCGATCGCGAGCAAGTGATATTCAAAACCGTTGCCGGCTTGTGTCCCGGACCAATTCATGAAAAAACCATAACGCCAATGAACCAGGACGATCGCGCCCGTCATCACCGAACCAAGGCCGAACGCGCACAGCCGAGTCATAAATCCCAAGATCAGACTTAACGCGCCGAGGGATTCAGCCATAATGACGAGAAACGCAACGAGCGGAGTCAATCCCATCGAAGTCGTAAAACCGGTCATCGTGGCTTCAAATCCACGGCCGCCGAACCAGCCAAACAACAGCTGAGCACCGTGAGGAAACATGACCGCCCCCAGCATGACACGCAAAATAAAACTGGAACTATCATCCTCAGTCTTGAAGAACTTCTTAAACATAGGCCCCCTCCTTAACTTTGAATGAATGCAAGCTAAGCATTTCCTGGATTTTTCCGGATAGAGATTTAACAAATACCGGACGCCGTCCGCAGGGAGAGGTAAAGCAAACCAGATTAACGTCTCCCTCTGGACGGCGTCCCGTTTCTGCTGGACGGCGTCCCGTTTCTGGCGTCATTGTACGGAATCTCCCATTGAGTTGAAATGATTATTTGAGCCATCGGGCAGTTTTTTCACCTTATTTGACGTAAATGATGCTATGTGTTACCCTTTACCATTCAAGGATTTATGCCGATTTCTGCATGGGTACCTGTATGGGCTCACGAGATGAGAGGGATCAAAGCTTGCTTATGAAGAGACTAATTATAACAGGATTGCTCATCGCAACGTTCGTGATTGCGCCTGTAAGCCCCCTATCGGCCGACGGAGAACGCCATGCAACGGTAATCGCCATCAAGGGCGACTCACAAGTGCGAATCGAGGGGCGCGATTGGCAGACTGCTCAAGTCGGTCAGGTTCTAAAAGTGAACGATGAAGTTCGGACGGGCAAAAAAAGTTTCGTGAAACTTGACCTAGACGACGGCGAAACGGGTCTTGTCACGGTAAAGGCCGAAAGCTTGTTTCGGCTTGCAACGATGGAGCGCAAAGAAAACCCGGACGAAAAAGTCACCCTTCTTGACCTCGCCATCGGCCAAGTGCTCGTTCAAGCAGAAAAACTAAAAGGCGATTCTAAATTTGAAGTCAGAACGCCCGTTTCCACCACCGGTGTCAGAGGAACCCGTTTCGAAGTTACCGTTGAAGCGGAAGACATTAAAGAAGCCCAAACATAACCGAGCCCCGGTCGCGATGCCACCCAAACCCCCCGTGATCAATGTAGAAACGCCCGAGCAATTATTCCGCCGCAAAAAGCGCGCGAAACTTTCGTGGTTTAAATCGATCAAGCGCGCGCACGTCATCTACGTGTTGGCAAGTTTTTTGATCATCGGAATCCACGCAGGCATGTTTACGCGTCCGCTCGGCGAGCGGCTCGAACACGTTGCCCTTGACGCATTGATTCGGTACCGGCCTGCCATCCCACAGGACCCTCAACTTGTGTTTATCGAAATTGCGGAAGACGGACTTCAGGCGCTCGGCCGCTGGCCTTGGAGCAGAAATTACCACGCAGTCCTCACGCACATCTTAAACGACTGGGGTGCTAAAGCTATTGTGTTCGACGTCATTTTCAGCGAGCCGAGTGACGCCGCAAACGACGGAGCGTTTCAAGAAGCGATCGAAACGAGCGGGCGGGTCTATTTGCCCGTGGTTCTCGAGTCGGCAGGCGCAGAAAAAATTTGGATTCATTCCATTCCCGAATTTGAGGAAGACAGCAAAGGAATCGGCCACATCAATGTGACGCCGGACGAAGACGGAAAAATCAGGCGGATCGAGCCCTATCTTTCAAGCGGCGAAACGGAGTATCCGCATCTTGCGCTCCAAGTTGCATTCGACGCCCTGGGAGAACCTGTGCCGGATTCTGAATCCCTGCCATTCGCACTTGACCGGCAGGGATCCTTGATCGTCAACTGGGCCGGCAAGTGGAGTTCGTCGTTCGAACATTTCTCGTACCTCGACATGGTCAAAAGTTACCAAGCGGTTCAAAACGGAGAAGCTCCGCTCATTGCGCCGGAGCGACTCAAAGGAAAAATCTGTTTGATCGGTCTGACCGCCATGGGTCATGCCGACATTAAAGCAACGCCGATTGAGTCCGTTTATCCCGCCATCGGAATTCAGGCGAGTGTGATCAATAGCTTTCTCACCGATCGGTTCATTAAACCCTGGCCGGTTCGACAGAATCTTGCGTGGATTGCCGGTATCGGGTTCTTCGCCATGCTTCTTTTTTTTCTGGCCCGCAACGTTCTCGCTCTGCTCGTCGCACTCGGTTTGTCAGTTCTCGTCGGCGGAACTGCTTTTTTCATGTTCGTCCAACACGGAATTTGGATTGCGGTCATAAGCCCGCTGGTGGTGATCGGTTCGCTATTCGTATTTTCAATGGCGCACACGCTTGTGGCCAATCACTTTGAGCAGATGAGACTTTTGACGCTCGCCACCCAAGACGGTTTAACGAATCTGTACGTCGTCCGATATTTTAGGGTGCTCCTCAATCAAGCGGGAGATCAGGCCGTCAAACGCAAGCAGCCGCTTTCGCTCGTTATGTTCGACATCGACCACTTCAAAAACATCAACGACACCTACGGCCATCCGGCGGGCGACATGGTGATTCGAACCCTTGCAGGGCTTGCGCAGGAAGTCACGTATGGAATCTATCAGAAGCTCAAACAGGCAGCGGTTTGTCGTTACGGCGGCGAGGAGTTTATTATTCTTCTCAAGAATTGCCAGCTAAACCGCGCACAAAATGACATTGCGGAACCTTTGAGAAAAAAAATCGAAGCCCACGAGTTTATCTGGGAAGGCAAACGGATCCCCGTCACAAGCAGCTTTGGAGTAACGGCGCTGCGCCCGGATGAAAACACGGCCGACCCTCTGGTTCATCGAGTAGACCACGCCCTCTACCAATCCAAAGAAGGCGGCCGAAACCGCGTCACGGTTGAAACCTAAAATCCGGACGCCGTCCGAGGGGAGACGTTAAACAAAAAGATACATAAAAAAGTACATAAAAAAATTGCTTTATTTTCATATCGTTTAGTTGTATCCTATCATCTGATTCCCCCCGATCCTGCCCAATCAAAGTAGAGAGTTCCTAATGCCTAGAAAAAAACGCCAAAGCAGCCCAACCGGAATTTACCATTGGATTACCCGCGGTATCAACCGCAAAAACTTGTTCCGCTGTCCTAAAGATTACGTTCTTTTTCTCAATCTTGTAGGCGAGTATTCAAAGCGATTTGACACTCAAATCTACCATTACAGCCTGATGACTAACCATGTGCACATTTTGATCCATGTTGAAACCCTCGAAAATCTCATCGGATTCTCACATTATTTAAAAAGAAAATACGCCTATTATCAAGCTAAGGAATACAAGGTCTTGGGATCTACGTTTGAAAGAATGTACCGCAGCAAACCGGTAGGCGAGGAGGTCTACTTACTCGAATGTGCCCGCTACATCGACCGAAACCCTCTCCGAGCCGGTCTTGTAGAACACCTTGCAGATTACCCTTATGGAAGTTACAGAACATACGCGGAAGGCGTTAAAAACAACATGATTACTCCATCGCCTGCGTATCTAGCACTCGCTGCAAAGGGGCACGAGCGGCAAAAGCTTTACTCTGAATATATCTTACAGCACCGCCCCCAAGAAGAATTCGCTAACTCCAACTCAATCGTGCAAGCTTTAATCGCTCCCCTAACCTCTCCCACCGGACGGCGTCCGGATTTTGTGTAAGTTAACGTCTCCCCCCGGACGGCGTCCGGATTTATCCGCGGATTTTTGAAATCACTTCAAACACGTCCCGCGACAAACGATTCAAACCCAAGATTCGGTCGAGTGACTTCGCCATAAGTGCTTTGTGTCTGGGGCCCAGTTTCTGGAACTTTTGGAAGGCGTGCGTCATGCGGGACGCAACGATAGGATTAAACTCGTCGATGGCCATCACTTGATCCGCCATCCACGCATAACACTCACCGGACACATCGTGAAACCGTACCAAATTCTGACCGAATACACCTACCAAGGAACGAATCTTATTCGGATTTTTTCCGTCGTAGGCCGGATCGCGCGCAAGCGCCTTAACGTGTTCGAACACGCGAAGGTGTTTGGACGCTGCTTGTACCGCAAACCATTTGTTCATCACCAGAGAATCGTGTTTCCATTTTCCGTAAAACGCCCGGATCGCCCGGTCCCGGGCTTCAACCTCTAAATCGCACAAAACGCTGAGCGCCGAAAGTTCATCGGTCATATTGGAAGCCGACTCAAACTGATGCTCGGCAAGTTTCCAATGTTCCGCTCCCTGAATCGCCGTCACATAACGAAGCGCAAGGTTTTTAAGGGTCCGGCGCCCGATCGCTTTGGGTTCCAGACTGTAAATGCCGGGAGCGGAAAGGGTGCGATAGACGCTGAGAAATTCCTCCTCGTGGGCTTGAGCGATGGCTTGAATCAAAAACTCGCGCGCTGCGTGTGCCGCCTCAAAATCGCACGGGTTCATCGTCTCCACGAGCTGTGTTTCACTCGGCAGCACGAGCACTTCGGCTTTAAACGCCGGATCAAGACGCTCGTCTGAAAGAAGCGAGCCGAACGCATCCAAGAGGTCTTTCGCAGCAAACAACTTCTCTTGTTTCAAATGGGCTTCGATGAGTTCGCCGAGCACGAGAGCGGCCAAACGTCTCGCCGCCTCATAACGATTAAAAGGGTCGCTGTCGTGAGTGAGCAAAAACATGAGCTCCTCAGTCGTATACTCGTACACCAATTCAACGGGAGCCGAAAAATTCCTCAAAAGCGACGGAACGGGGTGGTACGGAATGTTCTTGAACACGAAAGACTGCTCGGCCTCGGAAACGTGAAGGATTCGAGTCGTGCCTTTTTTTCCGCTTCGTTCGCCCTTCAATTCGAGCGGAAGATCTTTTCCCTTCTCGTCGAGAAAGCCGACCGAAAGAGGGAAATAAAAAGGACTGCGTTCTTCGGGTGGCGCAACCGCGGAGGGCGTTTGTTTGATTTCACATTCGAGTTCCCTTCGGTCCCGGTCGAAACGGGTGACAACGTGGCACACGGGCGTCCCCCTTTGTTCGTACCAGAGCTTGAACTGCGTCAAATCCATTCCCGAAGCTTGTTCCATCGCAGACACAAAATCATCCGTGGTCACCGCTTGACCGTCAAAGCGCTTAAAATAAATCTCCATCCCCTTTCGAAACAAATCGCGGCCGATCAGCGTGTGAATCATCCGAATGACTTCCGAACCTTTTTGGTACACGGTGGACGTGTAGAAATTGTTGATCTCAAGATACGTGCTCGGACGCACCGGATGCGCATTGGGGCCCGCATCTTCCACAAATTGATGGTCCCTCAGCACTCGGACGTCTGAAATGCGCTTGACCGATCGCGAGCTCATATCGCTTGAAAATTCCTGATCGCGGAAAATGGTGAGTCCTTCCTTTAAGGTAATCTGAAACCAATCGCGGCACGTCACGCGATTGCCCGTCCAATTGTGAAAATACTCATGCCCGATGACGCTCTCGATGCCCAAGTAGTTTTGGTCCGTCGCGGTTTTGGGATCGGCAAGAATGTACTGGGAATTAAAAATGTTGAGCCCCTTATTTTCCATCGCCCCCATGTTAAACGCGTCCACCGCAACAATCATGTAGGTATCAAGGTCGCACTCAAGGCCGAACGTATCTTCATCCCACTTCATCGCGCGCTTCAGCGCCCCCATCGCATACGTGGTTTTGGGCTCGTTGCCTTTGTCCACGTACAACTTGAGTTGAATCGTCCGGCCCGAACGAGTTTTGTAGCGGTCGGTCACAACGCCCAAGCATCCTGCCACAAGCGCAAACAAGTAGGCAGGTTTCGGAAAAGGGTCCTGCCAGGTGACAAAATGGCGTCCGTCTTCGGCATCGCCTGAATCGATTAAATTCCCGTTGCACAGAAGGACGGGATATTTTTTGCGGTCCGCAGAAATCGTGGTCGTCATTTTGGTCATGACGTCAGGCCGGTCAAGAAAATACGTGATGTGACGGAACCCTTCCGGTTCATTTTGCGTGCAGAACATGTCCCCGCTTCGATACAACCCTTCAAGGGATTTGTTTTGATGCGGTTCGATTTCGTTTTCGATCTCAAGTGAGAATTCGGCCGGCGGATTTGGCAAAATGAGATGACTCGCCGTCAGCTCATAGTCGTGCGCGGAAAGCGGTTTTCCGTTCACGGAAATCTGAATCAGTTTGAGGCCCTCGCCGTTTAAACTGAGAGCATCACCGGAAACCCCGCGATTCCGCCTGACCGCGAGATGGGAAACGACACGAGTTTTCGTCTCAAATACATCAAAGCGGAATTGGGCTTCACCGATGAGGTAATTGGGTTTTTGATAATCCGATAAATGAACCGGCTTGTCCGTTTTCGCGTTCATCACTACCCCTGAGGATGATGCCGGCGTTCAAAGGCGCTGATCTGGTCTTCCGCTTTGAGGGTCAACGCAATGTCGTCAAGGCCGTGGATCAGGCGTTTTTTGACCGCTGCATCGATTTCAAAGTGAAACGACACTTCTTCGCCCAGATGAAGCACCACCCGCTGCTCATCGAGATCGATAGAGGCCTCGAGTCCTTCAACGCGGTCCGCCCACTTAAAGATTTGATCCACCTCGGCATCCGCAAGTTCAATTGTCAAAAGCGAATTTTTTCCCGCATTGTTCCGGAAAATATCGGCAAACGCCGGTGCGCGCACGCCGCCCTGTTCCTTCCACGGAGCAATGACGGCACGAAAACCATACTGAACCATCGCCCATACGGCGTGTTCGCGGCTGGAACCGCAGCCAAAGTTGTTTCGCGTCACCAAAATGGACGCGCC
>MHFO01000016.1:10887-20120 GCA_001804225.1 Omnitrophica bacterium RIFCSPLOWO2_01_FULL_50_24
GTCCGTGTCGATGTGGGCGCGATCCAGCGTCGCCACGAGTCCCCGATGCGTTTGAAACGAATCCATTAAAACCTCCAAGAAGAAACGGGACGCCGTCCAGAGGGAGACGTTAATCTGGTTTGCTTACCTCTCCCTGCGGACGGCGTCCGGTATTGACGGTTTTGAAACGAATCCATTAAAACCTCCACGTTCTGATATCGGCGAAATGCCCTTCAACCGCGGCGGCAGCGGCCATTTCGGGACTCACCAAATGCGTGCGTCCCCCTTTCCCTTGGCGGCCCTCAAAATTCCGGTTTGAGGTCGAAGCGCACCGCTTGAGCGGTTTCAATTGATCGGGGTTCATGCCCAAGCACATACTGCATCCGGACTCGCGCCACTCACACCCCGACGATTTAAAAATACGGTCGAGTCCTTCGGCTTCCGCTTGTCTTGCCACGCGCTGTGAACCCGGCACCACAAGTACTTGAACGCCCTTCGCGACTTTCCGTCCTTGAAAGACCTTGCTCGCGGCACGCAAATCCTCAATGCGCGCGTTCGTGCAACTTCCGATGAATACCGTGTTAATCGGAATACTCGAAATGAGCGTGCCCGGTTGAAGACCCATATACTCAAGAGCGCGTTCCACATCAGCCGTGCTGTAGCCCGCAACTTGATTGGGTTCCGGCACGCGGCCCGTAACGTCGGTCACCATGCCGGGATTCGTTCCCCACGTCACTTGCGGCGCTACGGAACTCGCATCAATGGTGAGTTCCCGGTCGTAAGCGGCGTCCGGATCGGCCGGAAGTTTTTTCCACGTTGAAACTGCTTCGTCAAACGCACGACCTTCCGGAGCAAAGGGACGCTTTCCGCTGGCGATGTACTCAAAGGTAACGTCATCCGGAGCTACCATTCCGGCGCGGGCACCCGCCTCGATGCTCATATTGCAGACGGTCATACGGCCCTCCATCGAAAGCGACCGGATGGCTTCTCCTGCGTATTCCAGAACAAAACCGGTGCCGCCGGCGGTTCCGATTATACCGATCAATTTCAAAATCAAATCCTTTGCGGTCACGTGTGGCGCGAGAGTGCCCGAAAAACGAACCTGAAATGTTTTCGGCTTCGTCGCAAGCAAACATTGAGTCGCAAGCACGTGCTCGACTTCAGACGTTCCGATTCCCAAAGCAAAAGTTCCAAACGCTCCGTGAGTCGACGTATGCGAATCGCCGCACACGATCGTTTGGCCGGGAAGCGTCAGCCCAAGTTCGGGACCGATGATGTGTACGATTCCCTGCTTGTCGCTTTGAAGGTCAAACAGCGTAACGCCGAACTCTTTGCAATTTTCACTGAGCGCTTCCACTTGCGCTTTGGAAATCGGATCGCGAATGTTCGTGCGGTCGACCGTGGGCACATTGTGATCCATCGTCGCAAACGTTAATTCCGGACGGCGCACCTTGCGCTTGGCCAGACGAAGTCCCTCAAACGCCTGCGGACTTGTCACTTCGTGAACCAAATGTAGATCGATGTAAAGCAAGGTGGTACCGTCACTTAGAGTGGTTACCACGTGCGCGTCCCAAATTTTGTCGAACAAAGTTTTTCCCATAAGGGGCGTATTCTACCACACCATCGTAGGCAATGCCAAAGTCGTAGAGGATGTCAAAATCCTCACGAGTCGTATTTGCCGCATTGAGCGGCAAATGCAAAGTCGCCACACTTGGAAACTGATATCGGGCCGTTAGCGCGGGCGGAGGCGGTGGATGAGTGCCCAGATCGACGTCACGATGAGGATCGGTATGAAGAAGTAAATGAACAGCGTGAGGAAGAAAAGAAAAAGAATCGTCCCAACCGCAATGCCGCCGGCCACCGTGGACCAGAAAATAAGTTTTGTGATGATGGGATTTAACGGCCTTCGTGATTCGCGGTACTCGAATCGATCGCCGTTTTCGGAACGCTCAAGCTCTATCCAATCATCATTCATGCGAATTCCCTACGCATTCAGTAAACGTTTCATTTGTTCGAGATCGGCGGTCGGAAGCTTGCACATATAATTTTGGCACACATAAGCGGTCGGCTTCCCTCCCATTGGTACTTGTTTCGCCACAAACGGAGACAGGGCTTCCATACGCTTGCGCTCATTGGGATCAATCGGACAAAGGGCCACCACTTTGTTTGGAATAAACGCGCGGAATGCCTCACGAACCATCGCCTGCGTTTCGGGCGCAGCGGGATCACCCGAAATCACAACTTCAGTCGAGGGCCCGACGGCAAAGTCGATCGCGTTTAGCATTTGAGCATACGCCGATGGATACTCGGCAATCCGCGCCGAAAATGCATCCAAGGTAGACGCGGTCCACGACTCTAAATCACGATCAAGCGTAAGACGGCCAAGCCGAATCATTGCCAGTGCAGCAACGGAATTTCCGGAAGGAATGGCACCGTCTTGGAGGTCTTTGGCGCGTAAGATCAAGGATTCGGCGTCGCTCCCCGTAAGATAGAACCCGCCGCTTGCGTCATCCCAAAACAGCCGGTGCATTTCCTTTAATAAAAACCGGGCTTCCTCCAAATACCGAATGTCAAACGTCGCTTCGTACACATCCATCAGGCCGTTTGCGAAAAACGCGTAATCCTCCAAAAAGCCGGGAATTGAAACATCCTGATCCCGGTACCGTTTGGTCAAGCGCCGGTCGGGCGCTTGTTCGGACGGCACCGTGCGGTCGGCACGGTACCGGTGCATCAAGCGCCCATCTTCGCGCTTCATCTTGGCAAGAATAAAGTCGGCAGCCCGTTGGGCGGCCTCGCCGTAACGGGGTTCATCCAAAACGCGCGATCCAAACGCAAGAGAAGAAATCATGAGCCCATTCCAATCGGTGAGCACCTTGTCATCCAGATGAGGGCGCGGCCGTTTGGCCCTTAACTCACGCAACTCGACCTTCGCTTGATCGAGTAGACGTCCAATCTCCCCGGAGTTCCGGCCAAAGTGCTTAGCCGTTTCGTCACGCGTCTGCGCTTGAAATAAAATGTTCTTGCCGCCGAATTCGCCTTGCGGGTCGTTCGCTACGTTTCCCTCATTCCGAACACCAAAGTGAAAATTAAAAACGTCTGCCGTCTCCTTTCCAAGAATATGCTCAAGCTCCGAAGCGTACCAAAGGTAGAAAGCGCCTTCTCGTTTTCGGGTTTCGCCCGCCGCGTCGGGAGGCAAACTATCGGCATCTTCTGCCGAGTAAAACGCTCCTTCCGGGCCCGTCATGTCGCGAAGAATGTACTCAAAAATTTCGCGGGCAACGCGCGCGTACCGTTCCTCACCCGTTGCCTGATATGCTTCAAGGTATGCCCGAGCGAGAATCGCCTGATCGTAGAGCATTTTTTCAAAGTGCGGGACAAACCATTCTTCGTCTGTCGAATACCGGTGAAAACCGCCGCCCAAGTGGTCGTACACGCCGCCCTTTGCCATTCCATCTAAAGTAATCCTCACCATCCCGAGAGCGTCTTCCGCACCGGTTCGCCGCCAATACCGAAGGAGAAATGAAAGGACGTGGCCTTGCGGAAATTTCGGAGCTGAGCCAAAACCGCCGTGCGTGGAATCAAACCGGGCTCCCAACTGGTGGTACGCGGTCTTTAAGGTCAACTCGTCAAGCGGCCTTACATCTTGCGCTCGACTTCCAAGTTCGGTTTGAAGCGCCTTGGCCAATTGGTCGCTGGACGTAACAATTCTTTGCCGGTTCGCTTCCCACTCGCCGCGAATGCTTTTCAGAACCGTGGAAAATCCGGGCCGTCCCCACCGATCCTCCGGAGGAAAATACGTGCCGCCGTAAAACGGCTTGAGGTCGGGAGTCAAAAATACGGTTAAAGGCCAGCCCCCCTGACCGGTCATGGCTTGAACCGCCATCATGTACACATGATCGATGTCGGGGCGTTCTTCCCGATCTACTTTGATGGAGACAAAGGAATCGTTGAGCTGTGCCGCAATAGCGGGATTGGTAAACGATTCTTCTTCCATGACGTGGCACCAGTGGCAGGTCGAGTAGCCGATGGAAAGGAAAATGGGTTTGTTTTGAGTGCGGGCTTCGTCAAACGCTTCTTTCCCCCACGGATACCAATTCACGGGATTGTCTGCGTGTTGGAGAAGATACGGACTTTTCTCGGACGCGAGCCGATTGTCGGCATTGCCGGATTGTGTCATTGCGAGAACCCCGAGAAGGGTGAAGAAAAAGAGAAACTGCCAAAACCGATCACAAAAGCGCATGACCCCCCGTCAACTGCGTTTTAAACGAGAGCCATTGTACCACAGACTTCAACAAAACGGGACGCCGCCCAGAGGGAGAGACGTTAATCCGGTTTGCTTACCTCTCCCTCTGGACGACGGCCGGATGTATAAGGACAGCGCAGTTTTCAGACTCTTCTTTGAGGCAGGATAAGGACTTACGAGCAATTTCTGCCGTCCGGCAGAAATTGGTTTGGGGAAAAGTTTGAAAATCTGGAAAAAATCTGGAACATTTCCGGTGGTGCCGGGTTCAAATTTAACCTGGCACTTTTGGAAATGGTACGAATCTAGATCTATATTGTCGTGGATTATGATAAGGGGTAATTATGGCTTCTTGGTTTTTAAGATTTTTTTCAATTCTTTGATCAGTGAAGGCAAATCGCGGGTTGTGATTTGCCAAACAATTTCCAGGTCAACGTCAAAATATCCGTGTACCAGCCGATCCCGGGTTCCGGCAATTGCCTTCCACGGAATACCCGGAGACCGTCGCCGTGTCTCATCCGACACATGACGCGCAGCTTCTCCGACAACTTCCAACAAGCGAACCAAGGCCATGGCAAGTTTCGCGTCAGTATCCAAATCAGAACGTTTCTTTTTTGCCGTAAATTCCAGGGCGGTTTGAGCGGCATCGAGCATATGCCGGAGCCGGTCTTTGTCCTTAGGCGGCCTGGTCATAGAGCGTCTCCGCTTCGGACAAGACATCGGCTCTAAAGTAACGGCTTAAAAAGCCGGGCGTGTTCAGATCGACCTTCCGTCCCAGAATCTGAGACAATTCATCCTGCATGTCGAAAAAGGCGAGCCCCGGGGTGTGCCCGGGTTCAAACTCGACCAAAACGTCCACATCACTCGCAGGACTGAAATCATTCCGGAGAACCGAACCAAAAAGGGCCAGCCGGCGGATATGATGACGCCGGCAAAATTCGGCTATTTCTTTTTTGGGAATTTGGATTTTAGAATGTTTCACCAGACGGCCTTTCATTTTTTCTATCCTTTGATTATTCATTTTTTCTTCCGAGGAAGTATGCGCCTGAGTGATTTTTTCAATGAGATTGTCAAGTTCACGCCCGCCGACTCCTGATCCCCTTATCGTCCTGAAAAATGCCGGCAGCTTTTCAAGCAAAGCCGGATCGTTCATCACCTCCCGGGGGATATTGCCGCGGGAGACTTCCGCTTCCAGCATAAAAGTTCTCCAGGCCCCGGTCTTGGGCTTAAGACCCAACGCCTTGGCCCAGCGCTCGAGCGTCTCCTCGTCCTTCGGCGGCAGGTTGACGCCCCGCTCGACCTTGCTCCAGTTGCTCGGATCGTAACCGCGTTCCTGACAAAACTGGCGCAGTGTCACCTTTTTTGCAATGCGAAGGTTTTTAACCGTTTCTCCAAAGCTCATGGGATCACCTCCTATCTGTGGTAAATAATATACCACATGTGGTCATAAATCAACCCCATTTTCCCACCTAATGTTCTCCCGAATCCTTTTAACCAATGCGGTCTATGGTGGCGAAGTGGTAGTGCTGTGGAAACGAAAACGGAAAACCGGACGCCGTCCAGAGGGAGACGTTAATCTAGTTTGCTTACCTCTCCCCGTGGACGGCGTCCGGTATTTGGGAATCATGATGTCGGTGCGAATGGTGCGCGTCCTTGGAAAGCATGCTTTTTCTGCCGATCCCGACACCGTTTAAGAACGCCATCCGCCCGCCCAAATCAGCGCCTTGGATCAGAAGCGCAGCAAGCAGAGCCAAAACGACCAAAAAAAGAGCCCGTCCCTTTTCGGGAATACGATTCTTCGAAAGGAACACCCAAAGACTTAAGAGAATGCTCAACCCAAGCACGGTGAACCCAATGTATTGGTGCGCTTCCATCGTGTCGTGCATCCCGCCGCCGTGGGAAACGGTCGCCTCGGCTTTGAGCCCGGTCCAAACGGTCACTGCTGCCGCCAGAGTTCCGAAGTAAAGAACCCACTTCGCAGCGGTTAAAAGCTCCTCTTTCTTAAAAAGACTCCCCAAAAAACAAAAGGCAACGGAGGTCAGCAAAAGTGCAATCGGAAAATGAACAAACAGAGGATGAATGTTCATCACGTCTTCTAATCCCTTGAGTCCCCACGCCACATTGAATATCGATTCCATAGTTCTCCCTCTCTGTTATGCGTTTTCTGCCGTTGAAAGATTGCTCTTCGTCATCTCCCGCCGCTTCCAAATCGCGTAAATGACAGGATAAACCAAAAGTTCGAGAATGAACGAAGTAAACAAACCTCCGATCATGGGCGCCGCGATTCGTTTCATGACATCTGAACCCGCGCCGGTAGCCCACATAATCGGAATGAGGCCCATGAAGGCAGCCATCACCGTCATCATTTTAGGGCGCACTCGTTTAACGGCGCCGTGAATAATCGCTTCTTCAAGGTCTGCTTCCGTGCGCATCTTCCCTTTTTCCTGCGCGTCGTGATAGGCCAAATCAAGGAAGAGAAGCATAAAAACACCCGTCTCTGCATCAAGCCCCATGAGTGCAATCATCCCTACCCAAACCGCGATCGAGATGTGGTACCCCAAAATCCAGAGAAGCCACACAGCGCCGATCAGAGAAAACGGAACGGCCATCAGAACAATGCCGGTCTTAACCACAGATCTTGTATTCATATAAAGCAGAACGCAAATGAGAAAAAGGGTGAGCGGCAGAACCACCTTAAGACGTTCCTTGACGCGAATCATATTTTCATATTGTCCGCTCCAAAGAAGCGCGTATCCCGGCGGCAGCTTCAGTTCTTTAGCCACAATCTGTTTTGCTTCGTTCACATAAGTTCCAATGTCCCTCCCGGCCATGTCCACATAAACGTAACCGGCAAGCAACCCATTTTCATTCCGAATCATAGCGGGTCCGTTGACCATGCGAATATCGGCAAGCTGGGTAATGGGAATCTGTTGTCCGGACATTGTAGGAACTAAAACTCTTTTCAACTTTTCAATGTCATCACGTAATTCTCGAGAGTACCGTACATTGACGGAATACCTTTCTCTTCCTTCAACCGTTGTCGTAATATTGTCTCCCCCGATCGCGGCCATAATCACCATCTGAACATCAGAAATGGACAACCCGTAGCGGGCGATTTCCTCACGCTTGATATCAAAATCAAGAAAATATCCGCCCGCGACGCGCTCCGCATAAATGCTTCGTGTGCCCGGAATGTCTTTTAAGATCATTTCGAGGTGCGTTCCTATCTTTTCGATCTTTTTGATATCAGCACCGAGAACCTTGATCCCGACTGGCGTCCTCACGCCTGTGGTGAGCATGTCAATTCTGTTTTTAATCGGCATGGTCCAGGCGTTTGTTGTCCCCGGGATTTTCAATTTCCGATCCATTTCCGCAATCAGTTCTTCATGAGAAATGCGTTCCGGCCAAATCGCCTGAAGGAGAGGTTTGAATAGATATAAAGGAGTCAAAAAGAAATTCCTCCCCCCTTGTGGGGGAGGATTAAGGTGGGGGGTTGATCGGTTTATTTCACCCCCATCCTGACCTTCCCCCATCAAGGGGGAAGGAATTGCGCGTGAATACCACCGCTCTTTTGTCCGCCATTCGTGATGAGGTTTTAAAAGCACGACGGTTTCCATCATCGAAAAGGGAGCCGGATCGGTAGAACTCTCCATCCTGCCGGATTTCCCGAACACACGTTCCACCTCGGGAAAGGTCATCAAAATCCGGTCCTGTTCCTGAAGGAGTTTTTGCGCTGAGGTTACTGAAATTCCAGGCAGCGTCGTAGGCATGTAAAGAAGCGAACCCTCCCACAAAGGCGGCATAAACTCGGATCCGAGTCTGAGATAAATAGGAATGGTCGTTAAGACAAGAAGAAGCGCCGTTATAATGGTTGTCTTCCGGTGCTTCAAAACAAAACGGCAGGCGGGCTCGTAAACTTTAAAAAGCACGCGGCTTACCGGATGCTTTTCTTCGGGATAATAGGTGCCGACTGCAAACGTCGTTGCAATTTTTGACAGCCAGCTGAGCTTGATCCCCTTACCCTTCCCTCTCCCCCAAGGGAAGAGGGTTAGGGTGAGGGGTTTAAACGGTTCCATTCGGGTAAAAAGCATTCTCATAGCGGGGTCTAGCGTGATGGCCAAAACTGCCGCCACCGCCATCGCCAGATTTTTTGACCATGCGAGCGGTTTAAACAGCCGGCCTTCCTGATCCATCAAAGTGAAAACCGGCATAAACGAAACGGCGATCACGAGGAGAGAAAAGAAAACGGCAGGGCCGACCTCTTTTAATGCCTGAAGGCGGATCGCGTGATAATCGCCCTTACGTCCACCTTCGATCCATTGCTCTAACCGTTTATAGGCATTCTCCACCTCAACAATGGCGCCATCGACCAAAACACCGACAGATATTGCAATGCCCGAAAGCGACATAATGTTGGAAGTCAGTTTCATACCGTGTAAAAAAATGAAGGAAAGTAAAACCGAAATCGGAATGGTCACGATCGGAACGATGGCGGATGGAAAATGCCAAAGGAAAAGAAGGATGACGAAACTCACGATGATCATCTCTTCAATCAATTGATGTTTCAACGTATCTATGGATTGCTTGATAAGTTCGGACCGGTCATAAGTCACGACCAGTTCGATCCCCTCTGGGAAAGACGGCTGAAGTTCCTTAATTTTCGCCTTCACCCGATTGATCACGTTAAGCGCATTCTCGCCCGATCGCATCACTACCGTACCGGTGACCGTATCCCCTTGGCCGTCCAGATCCGCAAGTCCGCGGCGGATTTCGGGACCGAGTGAGACAGTGCCAAGGTGTTTGACTAAAATCGGTGTTCCCTTTGAATCAACGCCAACGACAATTTTTTCCAAATCATCGATGGATTTCGCATAGCCGCGTCCGCGGACCATATATTCCGCTCCCGAAAATTCCAAAAGCCGTCCTCCCGATTCCTGGTTTCCGCCGCGAATGGCTTCCACCACTTTTGAAAGCGGAATGTTATAGGCAAGCAGACGGTTGGGATCGATCGTGA
>MHFO01000017.1 GCA_001804225.1 Omnitrophica bacterium RIFCSPLOWO2_01_FULL_50_24
TTGCCTCACGGCTAGAAACTTATTTTGGTGTGATCGGCGGACTCATTATTTCGTTTACGTGTTTGGCGCTGGCGCTGTTGCTCGCGACGGATTTTTTGCTTTATCCCATCTTTGAGCGGTTTTGGATTCAAGCCCGTCAAGGACTGTCCAAGGTGCGCTCCTCTCTGGCCAGATCCCTTGTTTTTACGAAAGGGAACCGAGGTATTTCCAAGAATTTCCAGTCGTCCGGCAATTGGATAGAACGGTTTCTTCCGCCCAAAGTAGTTCATTCCCAGGATGGGTTGAAAAAATCACTCGCAGCTCAAAATCGTAGCGGCGACTTTAAGCCCGCGTCATCGGTCGAGGACGCCATTGAGGATGAACGTGCGGTTTTCGAACAAGCAAAAACGAAAATCAAATTGAATCAAACCAAAGACACCGTCAAAAAAGAAATATCGGATGCAAAAGCCGAAACCCACAAAGATTTTGCGAAGAAATCACATGAGGAGGGGCCTGTCGGTCATTATCAACTTCCGCCCTTGTCGCTTTTAAATTCCCAGGCGGCTGCACCGGCAATCAATGAGGCAGATTTACGCCGTAACTCGCAGATCTTAGAGGAAACATTGCGCGACTTTGGGATTCAGGTGAAGGTGGTCGAGGTGGAACACGGTCCGGTGATTACGCGTTATGAATTGCTTCCGGCGCCGGGCGTCAAGGTGAACCGCATTGTAAGTCTTTCCGATAACTTGGCACTGGCACTTAAAACGACAAGCATCCGTTTCTTAACACCCATTCCGGGGAAGCCTGCCGTCGGAGTCGAAATTCCAAATTTGAGCACGACGACAGTTGCGATCAGAGAATTACTGGAATCTCCGGCAGCTCACAACAAGCGGATGACGCTCCCGCTGATGTTGGGAAAGAGTACAAGCGGGAAACCGATGATTGCTGATCTAGTCGAAATGCCGCATTTGCTGATTGCGGGAACGACGGGCAGCGGGAAAACGGTTTGTTTGAATTCTTTAATCGTCGGGCTTCTGTTCTCGAAAACACCGGAAGAACTAAAATTCATTATGGTGGATCCCAAGATGGTGGAGCTTTCTTTGTACCAGAACATCCCGCACATGATGACACCGGTGGTAACCGATGTTCGGAAAGCATCCGGAGTTCTCCATTGGCTGGTCGATGAAATGGAGCGGCGGTACCGAATGTTTGCGGCTGCCGGAACGCGGAACATCAAGGCATTTAATGAACGAAAAACGGACGGCGCTTCTTCCGGTAACGAACCAATTCCCAAACAGCTTCCCTATATCCTTTTGGTTATTGATGAGCTGGCAGATTTAATGATGGTCGCTCGAGACAAGGTTGAAACCTTGATTACGCGTCTGGTACAGCTTTCGCGCGCCGTCGGCATTCATTTGGTTTTGGCGACCCAGCGGCCTTCTGTGGATGTGATTACGGGTGTCATTAAGGCCAATTTCCCGGCTAGAATCTCATTTAAGGTAGCATCCAAAGTAGATTCCCGTACCGTTCTGGATACCAATGGGGCAGACCAGTTGTTGGGGAAGGGAGACCTGCTCTTCTTAGAGCCGGGAGAAGCGAAACCCATCCGCGGTCAGGGAACGTTTATCTCCGATCAGGAGATTGGCGCGACCGTCCAATTTATTACCGGCCAGAGAAAAGCTCAATACGTTTCGGGAATCGGATCGTCTCCTGAGGGAGAATCTCTTGGTCTCTTCGCGGAAAAAGACGAGTTGTATCACGAAGCCGTTAAAATTATTCTTCAAACTCGACAAGCATCGGTTTCGGTTCTTCAGAGAAGACTTCGCCTCGGTTACGGCCGGGCTGCGCGCATCATCGATATGATGGAATCCGAAGGAATCGTAGGACCGCCTCAAGGATCAAAGCCCCGTGAAATTTTAGCGGGGGATATCAAAGAAGTTACAGGTTCTCCTGCCCAAGAGCCATGAAACAGGTTCTGGTGTTCCGCCATGTCCCGCATGAAGGGCTCGGGACCATGGAATCCTTTCTGACACATGCCGGCGTTGACATTCGCTATTGCGATCTCTTTAGCGGTCAGGTTCCGCCCAAGGACGTCGGCGGTATCGATTTTGTCATTTCTATGGGTGGACCGATGAACGTTTATGAAACCGAGCGTTACCCCTTTCTAGACTCGGAGTGTTCCTTTCTGAGTCGTGCGGTTCAGTCCCAAAAACCAGTTCTCGGCGTTTGTCTAGGCGCTCAGATGATTGCGCGCGCACTCGGTGTACGCGTTTGGACGCCGGGAGTTAAAGAGATCGGCTGGTATCCCATTCACCTTTCTGGGGACGGCAAAGAAGATCGAATTTTTAAAACGATCGGCGAACCCAGCCCGGTCGTATTCCAATGGCACGGCGATACCTTTGATCTTCCCAAAGGCGCAGCGCCCCTAGCTTCATCCGCTCGTTTTCAACATCAGGCCTTTCGGTATGGCACTCATGTCTATGCGTTTCAATTTCATATTGAAGTCACAAGAGACATCATCCTTCGATGGTTAAATGAAAATACCGGTGGATTCGATCCATTGGGTGGGCAAGCGTACTCACGGTCCGTTCTTAAAGATACGGAGCGGTACGAACGTCCGCTCCTCAAGTTAGCGGAATCCGTTTATCCAAAGTTATTTTCACCGCTCCTCAAAGGGGAAGGTGCGGTGGTTTCATGAGTCAGGCGGCGTTGGCTCGGTCCGGTCGGGTGAAGAATCGCGTTTCGATCGGCATGTTATCTTTGGGCTGCCCGAAGACGTTGGTGGATAGCGAATTGATTCTCGGCGTTCTCGATCCTCATCGGTACCGAGTTGCGCGCCAAATCGGGGACTGTGACGTTGCTCTTTTGAATACGTGCGCGTTTATTGAAGAAGCCAAACAAGAGTCCATTGATTACATTCTGAAACTTGCAGAGCTTAAAAAAGAAGGCCGAATCAAAGCCATCATTGTGCTTGGCTGCTTGGTCCAAAGGTATCATAAAGAATTGGAGCATGCGCTCAGCGAAGTGGATGCATTTGTGGGAACGGGGGAGTACAACGCACTGAACGGAGTTTTAGATCAGGTCGTTCAAAAAAGAAGAATTTCTCAAGTCGGTCCTTCGCCCGGATTCCTGTACACCGCTGACATGAGCCGCGTACCCTTGACGCCGTTACACACGCGTTACATCAAGATTTCGGAGGGCTGTGATCATGTGTGCACTTTTTGCACGATTCCCACATTCAGAGGGCGTCATCGGTCGCGCGAGATTGAGGATGTGGTGAAAGAGGCAACGCAACTGGTCCGTGACGGGGCGAGAGAATTGGTACTCACCGGTCAAGACACCACCTATTTTGGGCGCGATACTCGAGGCGCGTTTTTACTTCCCGAACTGCTTCGGGAACTCGATCGCATCAGCGGTTTGGTTTGGATTCGTATTTTGTATGCGTACCCAAGCTGCGTGAATGAAGACCTGATCGAAACGATTGCACGTCAACCCAAAGTGTGTCACTACCTTGATATGCCCTTGCAGCACATTAGCGATCGCATTCTGCGGTCCATGAAGCGTGGAATGAACCAACAATCGACGCGTACGCTAATTCGAAAGCTTAGGGACCGTATTCCCGATCTGGCCATTCGGACCACGTTCATCGTTGGTTTTCCCGGAGAAACCGAGGATGACTTTAAAGAATTGTTGGACTTTATGGAAGAAGCACGGTTTGAACGTTTGGGATTGTTCATGTATTCAGCAGAGGAGCACTCAGGATCGGCAGGGTATGACGGTCAGGTGGCGACTGCCGTCAAACGCAAACGGTTTGACGAAGGGATGCAGCTCCAGCAAAAAATATCCGTCGGCAACAACAAACGACTCATTGGATCAAAGCTTTCGATTTTAATCGAAGGGAAAGACGGCAAGCATCCTCATCGGTATGTTGGCCGAAGTTATCAGGATGCTCCCGAGGTGGACGGTTCGGTGTATGTCGATACGCCGCAAGACGTCCGGTTGTCGCCCGGTCAATTTGTGTCCGCGGTCGTCGAAGCTGCTCACGAATACGATCTGAGCGCCAGATGGGTACAAAAGGAATCTGCTTAATCATTCGGTAAAGGGCAAATTTGGTGGTCACTCCTAATCAATTAACCCTGTTGCGTATACTGCTGGCGTTTGTTTGTCCCGCCTTTCTGGTGTGGCACCGTACCGTGTGGGTTGAAACCATCGTAGTCATTCTCTTCACCATCGCCTGTATTACCGATTGGTGGGACGGTTATTTGGCTCGAGCGCAATCGAAGGTCACCTCTTTGGGAAAAATCATAGATCCTATTGCGGACAAATTGCTGATTCTCGGTGTCATGTCGGTTTTTGTGTGGTTTGGCCTGTATCGGATTGAATGGATCCTTCTGATCTTCATTCGAGAGTTTTCCGTTTCTTGGATCAGACTGGTTCGTGTTTTAAAACACGAAGTGTTACCGGCGGAGTGGGCGGGGAAACTTAAAGTAGGTTTTCAAATTATCTCGGTGTACGCAACGTTTATTTATTTGATCATTCTGGACTCGGCGCAATTTGGCTCCGCGGTGCATCCGAAGGTGTGGACTGCTGTGTTTGTGTTCCACCATGCAGCCATCGCGCTTGCAACGATGATGACCATTCTTTCCGGTATGCTTTTTTTCCGGCGTTTGGGTGAACCATGAATCCATGGATTCATAGGATTGCCACGTGCGGACCGATCGGAAAAGTTTCTTGGGGCGGGGGAACGTTTGGAAGTTTGATCGCGGTGCCTTTTATTTTCTTTGCCCCGACTACAAGTTGGTACTACCTGGTAGTGACCGGCACGCTGCTTGTGGTTGCCGTTTGGACGAGCGGCGTCACGGCGGCAGATTTGAAGGACTCGGATCCGAATTCCGTTGTGATCGATGAAGTGGTCGGGATGCTTATCAGTTTCTGTTTTGTGCCTGTGACGTGGAAAACGTTGGCGGTTGGATTTGTGTTGTTTCGAACCTTTGATATTGTCAAACCTCCTCCGATCCGTTGGGTCGAACGACTTCCAAAGGGGTTCGGAATTGTTTTAGACGACGTAGCGGCTGGAATTTATGCGAATTTGATTTTACAAGTTTGGGTACATTATGCCCACATGTGAACTCATTACCATTGGATCCGAGCTTCTGAACGGAAGTGTACTCAACACCAATGCCCAGTTTTTGTCTAGGAAGATTTCGGGTCTTTGTATCGATGTGACGCATCAAGTTACTTGTCGGGATCGTGTTCCGGACATCGTGGCGTGTTTGGACACAGCGTTTCGACGTTCTCGGCTCGTGGTGGTTACAGGAGGTCTGGGACCTACGCCGGACGATGTGACGAGAGAAGCCATCGCGCAGTATTTTGGATCAGGTTTGAAGTTTGATTCAGAGCAATACCGCCACATCGTGAAGTACTTTCGTTCGCTGGGACGGGGGACACCTCCGATTACGAGGCGGGAGGCCTTTCTTCCGGAGATTGCGAAACCGCTGGTCAACCGTTTTGGGATTGCTCTCGGATTTTATATTTGGAAACACGATAAATTAATTGTGGTGCTGCCCGGTGTTCCCATGGAGCTCAAAAGACTTTACGACTATTCTGTTGGCCCATTGATCAAAAAGAAATTGAGAGATAGGCCTCGGAACTATACTCTGCTGGCAAAGACCATCGGTCTCAACGAACCGGAAATTATGAGAAAGCTAGGGCGCAGCTTTTTTAGGGGCAGGGCGTTTGATTTTGGAATTTATCCAAAAGTGGGGGAAGTAGCAATTCGCCTCCGATGTGCCGACAGACGATTGATGACGCAGCTAAAGCGCGAAATCACAAGAGCGCTTCGGCCTTCTCTCTACAGTTTTTCTGAGGAGTCCATCTCGGTGGTCGTGGGGAAAAGCTTGGTTCGCAAACGGAGTACCATCGCTGTGGCCGAAAGCTGTACCGGTGGACTTCTTGCGAAAATCTTGACGGATGTGCCGGGTTCATCTCGCTATTTTCTTGGGGGAATTGTTGCGTACGCAAATAAAGCGAAGATCGATCAACTAGGAGTTTTACCGGAACTTCTTCGAGCGAAGGGAGCCGTCTCACGGGAAGTGGCACAGGCAATGGCACTGGGAGTTCGGCTTCGTTTTCATTCCTCGTTGGGCTTATCCATTACGGGCATTGCAGGTCCCGACGGCGGCACACGCACAAAACCTGTGGGCCTTGTCTTGATCGGCGTGTCGGATCGGGCCGGCACACGGATTTTTTCGTTTCGTTTTTCAGGCGATCGTTCCCACATTCGGCGTCAAGCCGTCTCCAAGGCAATGTTAATCCTGTGGCGATGGTTCGGGAGCTGATGAGGACGTTCCTCGCCGTTGACCTTTCCAGTGACCTCAAAAAGGAAGCGGCGGTCTTTGTAGAGTCCGTCAAGCAGTTGTGTCGTGGTTTTCGGTTTATCCCTCCTGAGAATTGGCACATGACGTTACATTTTTTTGGTGAGATCAGCGAACGCGATGCACGGCGCATGACGCCCGAGCTCGATCACGCACTCCGAGAGGTCAACGGGTTTCAACTTTCGTTAAGCGGATTCGGCGCATTTCCTTCGCTGAAATCCCCGCGCGTTTTTTGGGTAGGTGCGGACAAGGGCGCAGCAGAATTGATTCACCTTAAGGAGAAAGTGGATCAATCTCTCAAGAAGCTTAACGTTTCTTTGGAAACGAGGCCTTTCCACCCTCACGTTACCATTGCCCGAGTACAAGATCAGTCGCGAGAGGCAGACCTTTCGACGCGAAGCACCTTTCATGGACGTGTCATCGATCAAGTGAATCAAGTCACTCTCTATCAAAGTGAGCTTACGCGTTCCGGTGCTCGCTACCATTCCTTATTTAAGTTCCCGTTAGCAAATCCTCGATAAGGCAGTCTTTCTAAAAACAAAAAGGAAGACCAAAATTCCTCTTATGATTAGCCGTCAACTTGTAAGCTGATGATTCAGACGGTATACTTTTTTAGGTTTAACGATAAGTGATTGAATTGTCAACAGTTGGGAGGGATCGGTGAAAAAAATCGGCGAAATTTTGATCGAGCATGGGTGTATTACGAGCGAACAGCTTGAGCAAGCTCTAAAGGAACAGAAGAAAACACCGGACCGTTTGATTGGTCAAATCCTCATTAATCTTGGTTTTGTAACGGAAGAGGATATTGTGGTGGCATTGGCCACCCAATTTAATATTCCTTATCTTCCCGTAGCTAATGTCAGTTTGGCTGAACAGGAGACCAAGTTGATCCCCCCTGAGTTGGTGAAGAAATATATTTGTATTCCCATCGATCGGGTAGGTCATTTGCTAACGGTGGTCATGGCGGATCCAACAGATGAAGAAGCGATCAAGGAACTTGAAACCGTAACCAAATGCAAAGTGCACACATTTGTTTCGACTGTATCGGAAATCATTTCGGCGATCGAAAAACATCTTCACATTAAAATGAATTCTCCCACCGAACCGAGTGAACACATTTCAAAAGTGTCCTTTCGGTCAGCGGTTCAACAAAAAACGGAACGATTGAAATAGCAGAGGTCGGTGATCTATGGACGCAAAGTCGTTACGTGTTGAACCGATTCAAGAACCGCTTCTCCGGAAGATGGTATCCAAAAAACTTATCTCGGAAAAGGATCTCTCCTTCGTCCTCGAAGAACTTAAAAGCGCTGAAGACGTTGTGGTATCCGACTTAATTTTGCAGCAGCACATGATGTCGGATAAGGATTTATTGTGTTTTTTGAGCGATGAATTTAAATGCGGCGTGCTGGATCCCAATCAGCTTACGATCGATAAAGACATGATTAAATTGATTCCGCCGGACTTTGCATTCAAACGGATGGTGGTGCCCATCGCGAAGCGCGAGAAACTGCTTACGGTTGCGATGGAACATCCGAGCGATCTTAGACTGATTGATGACCTGAAGGCCGTCACAGGTTTACGCATACAACCCGTCTTAGCCCTTCAACGGCAATTGAGGATCGCCGTTGCTCAGTATTATCCGTCTGGCAGTGCGAAGAAAATGCCAAAAGCAGAAGAGATGATTGATGAACTCGTTCGAATCGTTCAGGAAAGCAAACGGCACGAAGACAACGGAAGCGAAACGATGACGCTGCTCAAACAAGCGCAGGAAACCCCCATCATCAAGATCGCCAACTTGCTGATTTTGGATGCGGTTCGTCGGAAAGCAAGCGACTTGTTCATTGAGCCGTGGGAGAAATCCATTCGCGTTCGGTGCCGCGTTGATGGGCTTCTGGAGGAAGTTCCGTCTCCTCCTAAGAACATGGGACTTGCTTTGGTTTCGCGGTTCAAAGTGATGAGCCATCTCAACATTGCCGAACGCAGGATTCCTCAGGACGGTCGTTTCCAGGTGAAGGTTCAAGGTCGAGAGGTAGACCTCCGCGTTTCCGTTATGCCGACCACCCACGGGGAAAAAGTGTGTCTTCGAATATTAGATAAACAAACCGAGACCCAATTTTTAGAAAAACTCGGGTTTACGGCCGATGAGCTTACTCAAATCAAGGAATGTTCGCACCAGCCGCACGGAATGATTTTGGTGACAGGTCCGACCGGAAGCGGCAAAACAACGACCCTGTATTCCATTCTGAAATACGTGGATTCTCCGGAAAAAAATATTACGACGGTGGAAGACCCTGTGGAATATGAAACGGACGGAATCAATCAAGTTAATGTGCGCGATGCCATCGGTCTGACGTTTCCCGTTGTTTTGAGGTCCATTCTCAGGCAGGACCCCGACATTATCTTGGTCGGTGAAATCAGAGATCTGGTCACGATGGATATCGGCATCAAAGCCGCGCTCACTGGACATTTGGTATTGAGTACGCTGCACACCAACGATACGGCAGGATCCATCGTACGGATGCAAAATATGGGCATCGAACCTTTCCTCATTGCGTCTTCGGTGCTCATGGTGTCGGCACAGCGTCTCTTAAGGCGGCTGTGTCCTCATTGCAAAGCGGAATATGAAGAGGAAAGCGATATCCTTGCCAAGCTTCACCTCAAGGGGAAAGGCCAAACCACATTTTATCGGCCCGTGGGTTGTAACCAATGCCGCTCCACTGGTTATATGGGGCGAACTGTGATTACTGAAATTCTGAGGTTAACGCCGGAACTGAAAGCGTTCGTGATGAAAAATGCGAGTGGCGATGAAATTAAACGCTGCGCTCGCCGTCAGGGGACTCGAACCTTAAGAGAAAGTGGAGTCGCCAAGGCCTTGGGGGGTGAAACCTCATTAAGCGAAGTATTTCGCCTGACGGCCGAGGACCAAAACATGGAGCGGGAGACCTAACGTGGCGACTGCCAATATTCCGTCCATCGTCGAAATCTTAAAGAAAACAAAATCCGTCTCTGAATTGAGCTTAAAACGTGTGCGTGAACTGCACCGGATGACAGGCAAAAAGATCGTTCACATCTTGATTGATGAAGGAGTAATTTCCGAGAAGGAGTTGTTACACGTTCTGAGTTCATCTCTTGGCATTCCGATGCTTAATTTAAACGCGTATAAGATTGACCCCGAGGTGACCAAACTGATTCCTAAAAGAATTGCGGAGCGGCATGAGGTTTTGCCGGTTGCCAGGATCGGAAAGGTACTTACCATTGCTATGAGTGATCCTTCGGATATGGTTGCCTTGGACGACATTAAAAAAATTGCGAACGGAAGCAACGTGCAGCCCGTTTTGGTATCTTTAGGAGATCTGAAAGCCGCCATCGAGAGTGCTTATGCCGAAGAATTAAAACTTCAAGATCTTTTGGAGGAGATGGATCCGGAATCGATTACGGTGGTTCAGAGGGCAAAGATAGGTGATGAACCCGAAATCAGTTACACGGGCGACGAAGCTCCCGTGATTCGAATGTTAAACGTGGTGTTGCATGAAGCCGTCAAGAGCCGGGCGTCCGATATCCACTTCGAACCGTTTGCGGATCGGTTAAAAATTCGATACCGGATTGACGGGGCCTTGCGGGAAGTGTTTACGCCGCCGCGCGACATGTACAATGCCGTCTTGACGCGGATTAAAATTATTTCGACCTTGGATATTACCGAGAAACGATTACCCCAAGACGGCCGTTTTCGGGCGAAGCTGGACGAACGTGAGATTGATTTTCGAGTGTCGATTCTGCCGACGTATCACGGTGAGAAAGCCGTCCTTCGTATTCTGGACAAAGACAACCTTAAAGCGGGTTTGGAAC
>MHFO01000018.1:0-3754 GCA_001804225.1 Omnitrophica bacterium RIFCSPLOWO2_01_FULL_50_24
AGACCGGTGATTAACGGATTGAGCGATCTGGAACATCCTTGCCAGGCGATTGCAGATTTTTTTACGATCGGGCAAAAATTCGGGGACTTAGAAGGGAAAACCGTTGCTTTCGTCGGCGATGGAAATAACGTATTGAACTCTCTGGTGATCGTGGCGTCGCAGCTCGGGGTTCATTTGCGGTTTGCGTGCCCCAAAACATACGGGCCAAATCAAGCTCTTTTCAAGCGGGCGCTTTGCGAGGCGCGCAAAACGAAGGCAAAATTAATTCATTGCACCGATCCCGTCCAAGCGGTTCACGGAGCGGATGTGGTGTATACTGACGTCTGGCTCAGCATGGGTCAGGAAACGAAAGCGGAAAAGACGAAAGCGTTTAAAGGATTTCAGGTCAATCGGGCGCTGATGAACAAAGCGGGCCGGAATGCCGTGTTGATGCACTGCCTTCCCGCGCATCGAGGCGAAGAGGTGACCAACGAAGTGATTGAAGGCAAACAATCGATTGTGTTTGATCAGGCCGAAAACCGGCTGTACGTTCAGAAAGCCATTTTAATGTATTTACTCGGAGCAACGGGAGCGGATGAAGAGCGATGAAAAAAGTGATTCTTGCGTATTCGGGAGGGTTAGATACTTCGTGCGCCGTTCGGTGGATTCAAGATACGTACGGGGCACAGGTGATTTGTTTTTCGGCGTTTATGGGCGAAGCTAAAAACCGCAATGAGCTTCGGCTGAAAGCGCGTTCGGCGGGTGCTTCAAAAGTCTACATCGAGGATTTGAAAAAGGAATTCGCCGAGAATTTTGTTCGGCCGAGTCTTTGGGCGCATGCCCTGTATGAAGGACAGTATCCGCTTGCGACCGCATTGGGGCGTCCGCTCATCGCAAAATGGCTCGTTCAAATTGCGGTGAAAGAGAAAGCGGATTGTGTCGCTCATGGCTGCAGCGGAAAGGGCAATGATCAAGTGAGAATCGAGGCAGGTGTCCGGGCTCTTCATCCCAAGTTAAAAATTCTTGCTCCTCTTAGGGAATGGGCCTTTACGTCTCGCGGGGAAGAAATAGACTACGCCAAAAAACACGGCATCAAAATCTCAGCGACCAAGAAGAGTCCGTATTCCATCGACAAAAACATCTGGGGCGTTTCCGTTGAAGCCGGTGTTTTGGAAGATCCGTGGAAAGCGCCTCCCGAAGATGCTTATTCGGTGACGCAGTCTTTGGATCGGACGCCAAGTGCGCCGCGCACCGTCACGATTGATTTCGAGGGAGGCAATCCGATCGCGATCAACGGCAAACGGCTTTCTCTGGTTTCTTTGATCGAACGTTTGAATCAAGTCGGGGGTCACTATGGTGTCGGGCGAATTGACATGGTGGAGAACCGGCTCGTCGGAATTAAAAGTCGGGAAATTTACGAGGCGCCCGCCGCTACCATTCTGCATTTGGCTCACGGAGCGCTTGAGTCGCTGGTTTTAGACCGCGAACTCCTCCATTACAAACGGTTGTTGTCTGAAAAGTACGCCGAGCTGGTTTATTTTGGATTGTGGTATTCACCTCTCCGCGAGGCGTTGGACGAATTTTTCGCTTCGTATCAAGATCGAGTTTCCGGTACCGTGAAGGTCAAACTCGCGCGCGGCACCGCCACGGTGGTGGGCCGAAAATCCGAGCACTCTCTGTACTCGGAAAAGCTTGCCACGTATTCCGCTCAGGATGAGTTTGATCGATCGGCCGCGGAAGGGTTTATCAAAATTTGGGGACTGCCGTACGAAAGAAGGAAAAAATGAAGAAATTGTGGGGAGAACGATTTAAGTCAGAATTGCACGATCTGGCGAAAGAGTTTTCGTATTCGCTCGGAGTGGATTTTGAGCTTTTGGATGCGGAAGTGAGGGTGAGCATCGCACATGCGACGATGTTGGGTAAGAGCGGTATCATTTCTCACCGGGATTCACGCCTTCTGGTCCGGGGTTTGCGCCAAGTTCTGGCGACGCTCAAAAAGAAAGTGGTTTGTGAATTGATCCGGGACTATGAAGACATCCACACGTTGATTCAAGTGCAGCTTGAGAAAAAAATCGGTCGCGTGGGCAAAAAATTGCATACGGCACGTTCGCGAAACGATTTGGTCTCTACCTCTACGAGAATTTACGTGAGAGAACGGATTCAAGATCTTTTGATTTTGGTGAACCGTCTCCAGACGGCACTGGTGATTCAGGCAGAGCGCAATCAAAAGGTAATCATTCCCGGCTATACGCATCTTCAGCGGGCACAAGTGGTACTCCTCGCTCATCATCTGCTGGCGTACGTTGAAATGTTGGATCGGGATAAATCCAGACTGGTGGATGCAAAGCTGAGACTGAATGAATGTCCGTTGGGCGCGGCGGCTCTAGCGGGTTCTAACTTGCCCGTCGACCGGTTTTACGTTGCCAAACTGCTCGGATTCCGGAAACCGACCGCGAACAGTCTGGATTCCGTCAGCGACCGCGATTTTGCGATCGAGGTCTTAAGCGCGATCGCCATTTTGTTTACGCATTTGTCGCGCCTTTCCGAAGATCTGATTTTGTGGAGTTCGCAAGAATTTGCGTTCGTTAAAATCGCAGACGAATTTTCGACGGGATCGAGTCTCATGCCGCACAAGAAAAATCCGGATATTTTAGAATTGATTCGGGGCAAAACCGGCGAAGCGTACGGAAACTTGATGTCGCTTTTGACGACGATGAAAGGTTTGCCGCTCGCGTACAATCGGGATATGCAGGAAGACAAAAAGCCGCTTTTTGCATCTTGCCGTTTGGCTCAAAAAGCACTTGGTGTTCTTGAGTTGGTGATTCGCACCATCGAGGTCGAAGAAGCAAATTGCCGCAAAGCTTCCAAAGACAGCTTTCTGTTTGCGACCGATGTCTTGGAATATTTGGTCAAGAGGAAAGTGCCGTTCCGAGAAGCGCATCAAATTGTCGGTAGTCTCGTCCAACGGGCGCTCGATTCGCACACTTCGTTGAGTGGTTTGCCCTTCGAAGTGTATCAGGAGTATTCCAGAATATTTAAAAGGGATGTCTTCGAATGTTTTGAGCCGGAACTTTCCGTTCGGTTGAAAAGCTCAGCGGGAAGTACGAGACCGGATTTCGTTCTTCGGCAAGTCCGTCGGAGAAAGAGTCAGTTAAAAGCGGAAGTTCGCGCGCTCAAGCGGTCGAATCGCGAACGAGGTCTCGTTTGATGATGATGCATGATTTCCGCTATCAAAGCGGAGAACTGTATTGCGAGTCGGTTCGGGTTGCCGATATCGCGAAGCGTGTCGGTACGCCTTTTTACGTGTACAGTTACAAAACCTTGACGGAACACTTGGCGAAGCTCCAAAAAGCATTTCGGTCCGCCAAACCGCTCATCTGTTTTTCGATGAAGGCAAATTCCAATTTGGCGGTTTTGCGGTCTTTGGTGAAAAAAGGCGCCGGTCTCGATATTGTTTCGGGCGGCGAGTTGTTCCGGGCGAGAAAAGCGGGGTGTCCGCCTTCCAAAATTGTTTACGCGGGTGTGGGCAAAACCGACACGGAGCTGGAGGAAGCGATTCGCTGCGGCGTTTTTTTGTTTAACGTTGAGTCCATTCCGGAACTGGAACAGATTCAAGACATCGCGGAACGCTTAAGGCGCCACGTAAACGTTTCGCTTCGCCTGAATCCCGAAGTCGATCCCATGACCCACGATTATATTGCCACGGCAAAAACAGAGTCCAAATTCGGACTGGCTTTGGATACCGCCTTGGCAACGTTTTGCCGTGCGGCCGCGT
>MHFO01000018.1:3838-4218 GCA_001804225.1 Omnitrophica bacterium RIFCSPLOWO2_01_FULL_50_24
GATTATATTGCCACGGCAAAAACAGAGTCCAAATTCGGACTGGCTTTGGATACCGCCTTGGCAACGTTTTGCCGTGCGGCCGCGTTTCCAAATATATCGTTGTGCGGCGTGCATGTTCACATCGGTTCCCAAATTGTCCGAGGCGAACCGTTTGTAAAGGCGCTCAGAAAAGTTTTGATTTTTGTAACGCATCTCGAAAAAAAAGGCATCAGAATTCGTTTTCTTAATATCGGTGGCGGTCTTGGAATTATTTATTCCGACGAACGTCCGCAGACAGCTGACGCATTTGCGAAAAGGATTTTACCGATGCTTCGAGGCCGGTCGTTCCGGCTGATTCTTGAGCCCGGAAGATTTATTGCGGGTAACAGCGGTATTTTTGT
>MHFO01000018.1:4251-16789 GCA_001804225.1 Omnitrophica bacterium RIFCSPLOWO2_01_FULL_50_24
CGGAAGATTTATTGCGGGTAACAGCGGTATTTTTGTGACGCGGACCCTTTACATCAAGAAAACGGCTGTCAAAAACTTTGTGATTGTAGACGGCGGCATGAACGATTTGATCCGACCGGCGTTGTACGACTCGTTTCATGATGTCTGGCCTTTGACTCTGGAGGGCAGGACGGTTAAACGGCGGTACGATGTGGTGGGTCCGATTTGTGAAAGTGCGGACTGTTTGGCGAAAAATAGGCTGCTTCAGGAAATCAAGTCCGGCGATTTTATTGCGCTTGCAAGTGCGGGAGCATACGGCTTTACGATGTCTTCGAATTACAATGCCCGTCCTCGATCTGCGGAGGTATTGGTTCGCGGGCGCCGGTTCCAAGTGGTTCGCGCGCGCGAAACGCGCACGGATTTGATTCGCGGCGAGCGGATTCCGAGATGGGTTTAAAATGACAAAAATCCCTTATTTTATAGGCGCAGGATCTGGTAATACTTTTATCGTGGTTGATAACCGTAGGAATCTAATAACCAATCCAAATCAATTTGCGGCGAAGGAGTGCAAGAGTTCTAACTCTGGCGGAATTGATGGTGTTTTATTTATTGAAAAACCGAAAGAAACCCAGACTGATTTTTTTATGCGGATTGTTAATTCTGACGGTTCAGAAGCAGAAGCTTGCGGGAATGGTTATCGAGTGGTCGGCCTTTATGCTCATAAGCACTTAAACTTCCCGAAATTGATAAGCGTGGGAACTCTTGCGGGCACAGTTAGAATTAATGTTGCTTCTGAAGAAGCCATAAAAGTAAACATGATTGATCCGACGGATTATCGTGAAAAAATCGAAATGAAGTTGAAGACCAAAACATGGAACGGAGCTTTTATCAATACGGGGGTTCCGCACGTAGTCATTTTTGTTGATGAACTTGATCCATTTCCGGTGAAAGAGATGGGCCGCGAAATTCGTTATCACGAAAATTTTAAACCAAAAGGAACCAACGTTAATTTTGTTAAAGTTGAAGGAAAGAACAAGTTATCCATTCGTACCTACGAACGCGGCGTGGAAGACGAAACTCTTGCTTGTGGAACTGGCAGCGTAGCGGCTGCCGTCATTGCAAATTTAAACGGAAAAGTTAAAGTACCTGTTGACGTTTTTCCAAAAAGCGGTGAAAAATTGAAAGTTTATTTCGAACGTTGTGGAAACAACGTGACACATGTATCCTTAGAAGGCCCGGCAAAAGAAAAGTCTCGAGGGAAAATCAATTTAGGAGATTGGAATGGAACTAACCCGTAAAAATTTAAAAGGTTCGATGGTGGCACTGGTCACACCTTTCCGGCAAGGGAAGATCGATGAGCGCGCGCTGAAACGTTTGCTTGATTTTCATCTTGAACAGGGGACGGACGTGATGGTTCCTTGTGGAACGACCGGGGAAACGGCAACCCTCTCTCACGAGGAGCATAGGGGGCTGATGAATTTCGTCGTGGAGTACGTCAACGGAAGAGTCCCCGTCATCTGTGGTGCAGGTTCTAACTCGACAGAGGAAGCCGCTTCGCTCGTTCGGCATGCCAAAAAAAGCAAGGCAGACGGGGTGCTCGTGGTAACTCCTTATTACAACAAACCGACGCAAGAGGGCTTGTTCCGGCATTATGAATTTTTGGCAAAAGAAGTCGATATTCCCATTGTCATCTACAACGTGCCAAGCCGCACGGGAATTTCAATCGCGCCCGAGACGGTGATCCGTCTCGCAAAGATCTCGAATGTGATTGGAATTAAGGAAGCGAGCGGTAGTTTAGATCAGGCGAGCAAGATCATCGCGGGTTGTAACTTGGCGGTGCTTTCGGGAGAAGATAGTTTAACGCTTCCGCTTCTTTCCATCGGGGCAACCGGTGTCATTTCGGTGGTGGCCAACGTGGTACCGAAACAGGTGCATGAGATGGTTGAAGCGTATCTTTCGGGGACCGTCCGCGAAGCGCAACGGCTCCATCAAGAACTTTTTAGTCTCTCAAAAGTTTTGTTTATTGAAACGAATCCGATTCCGGTCAAAACGGCGCTTGCGCTCATGGGTTTTATTTCCGGTGAGTTGAGACTCCCGTTGTGTGAGATGAGCGACGAAAACCAAAAAAAACTGGTTCACGTCTTAAAACAGCAAGGTCTGATCAAATCCACACGCTCCGCGGGATGTGTTCACTAATATGCTGTTTCTCAATTTCGCACAGGGTTCAAGAAACCGGTAACCAGAGTACAGAAACCAGATTTTTCTCTGGTTTCTGTTAACTGGTTTCTTACCCCATGCGAACTTAGGAAACGGGGTACTAAGGTGAGTTAAGGGAGATTCATGGCGAAGAAATTAGTTTCTGTGATTGTCGGAGGTGCGGGAGGGAGAATGGGTCGAACCATTCTTAAACTTGCGCACGAAGATCCTTCGATTCGAATCGGCGGCGCGTTCGAACGCGCGGATCATGAGGTCGTCGGTCGCGACATCGGAGATCTGATCGGTTCGAAACCGCTCCATATATCGGTTCATCCCGACTTAAGAGAATGCATTGACCGGGGAACGGTCGTGATCGATTTTACTCATGCGCTTGCGACGGAGCAGCACTTAGAGATTGCTTATGAGGCCAAGCGCGCCATGGTGATCGGTACGACGGGACTTTCAAAAGCATTCGTGAATAGACTTCAGGCGGTGTCGCATAAGATTCCCGTAGTTCAAGCGCCCAATATGAGCGTCGGGGTCAATCTGTTGTTTCAGCTTGTGGCTTCGGTCGCGAAAGCACTGGACACGCGCTATGACGCGGAAATCGTTGAGGAACATCATCGGGATAAAAAGGATGCGCCCAGCGGGACAGCCCTTGAGCTCGCGCGCTTAATTGCCGAAGCTAGGAAAATAAAGTTAGATCCGAATGTCATTTATGGCCGTCACGGTGTCTCAGAACCCAGACGGAAGGGAATAATCGGAATTCATGCGGTGCGCGGCGGCGATACCGTCGGCAGCCACACGGTTTCGTTTATGAGCGATGGTGAACGGATTGATTTGACTCATCGCGCCTCGTCACGGGAAGCATTCGGCTACGGCGCTCTCTATGCGGCGAAATTTATTGCGAAAAGGAGAAACGGTCTTTACAATATGCGGCAAGTATTAGGGTTATGATATCATGCGCATTTTCGCTATCGTTCTAAGTATAGCTTTCATTCCGTTCACGCCGACGGTGTGGTCTCAATCTCCGCAAGAACCCAGAGTCAATTATCTTTTCAGAGACACTTTTTACGCTTCTCCCGATCTAAAACTTAAGTATGACATTTATGAAACAGCGGACTTCCTGCTCGTGCGCGGGCAAGAGCGCGGTCCGACCGGAGAGTTTGCCGTGATGACGGGGTTTGAGGGTCCCGTCATCGAGAGCCGCGTCCTGAAAAACGTCCGTACCATTGAAGCGGCCAATGCCTTCCTTGAGAAAAACACACGCAAGATATTTTTTGAGCGCGTTCCCATTAAAGAACTGCCGCTTGCGCGCACGGACGGTTCCGTGGTTCCAATGTTTTGGGTGGGCCAAAAAGCTTTTTCGTCTCTTGAGCAGGCGCAATCCAGCGTTGCCGAGGTAAGAGCAATTGTCGAGGCCGGCGGCGGGAACTTTGATCGCGCGTTGACGTTGATCGGAGAATTTTTTCCGGAGGCGCCTGCTCCCACAGAAGAGGAAGCAATGGCCCGATACCTCCGCGAAGAGGAACTGGCGCTTAAGGTTTTAGACTGGCTTGATATCGGCGAAGAACCATTCGGTATTTTCCAGGGAGTTCCTCCGGGCGAAAAAATACTTTGGCAGTCTTTCGGTGAAACCTCCTACCGATTTACGAATTTGGATTCGCCGAACTACGATTCGCAAGTCGGTTACTGGACGAACCGCATCGTCTTTAGAGGCATTCGGTTTATCGGCGAACCCACGGTGGATCCCTTCGTTGAAGTGACCGCGGCCCTTGAATCCAACGGGAAAAATTTTCCGAGCCACCTGGATTTAATCGCGGGACTTGAGTACCGGCCCTTCCAACGGATTGCCTATTTCGAAAATTTCAATGTGGACGGTCTCCAGCTCCTTAAATTCATGCGGGGATACCGCTTGTTTATTCAATATATGGAACGCCGCAATCTGACGGATGAAATTACCGGAAGTCGCGATATCGATTTGTGGTTTGGCGCGGGCATCTTCTATGAATGGGGGCTGGATTTAAAAGAGCCCTGGGCCAAAAAGCATCGGGAACGAGTTTCGGATTGGATTCGGGAGTTTGTGTGGGGAGAGTATTACGGCAGCTATCGGTACGAGCGGAGCGACTTTGCTGCGATTGATGAGTTTAATTCATGGGTTTGGAACTCATCGCTGATTTTGGGACTAAAATGGCCCTCCATCCAACTTCCAAAGAATCCGGTTAATGACGAGCTCCTTCTGATGCCTTACCTTCGGTTCGAACACGTGACGAATCCGCGCCGGACTTCGCTGGGCTATCAGAATCGCCTTTTTGTGGTGGGGGGGATTCGGTGGATGCCGTTTCGAAGTTACCAATTCCAAAATAACGAGTGGTTGTTTCTGACCAAAATTTTCGCGGAGTATGTGGGTATCGGCGCAGTTCAACATCCCGGCTCCGTCTCCGGCAACGTTCCTCAAAGAGATTGGTTCATCGGTGCCAAAGCATCCTTCAAGCGTTTTTAATATGTCCCATGCGAGCCGCAGATTCGTTTCTCTTCTGACGCTGATCGGTTTCTGCCTGGTCTTCGGCCCAAGGTCTTCATGGGCCATCATCGAAACCACCGCCGGAAATTTTAATGTGGCTTTTGACGTTTCTGCCTCCAAACCGGAAGTCACTCGAGGAAGCGCTACCTTTATTACGGCCCGCATCAAGAATCTTTCCACCGTGGCCATTGCCGGTTCCGAGCTTGTGGTTACCGTTCCGAACGGATTTACGTTGATTGATTCCGCCTCGCGTCTTGACGATGCGGTCGTGAGTTCAACTTCCGGATCTTCTCGCGTGTTTTCGATCGGCGCACTCGCTCCGGGAACGAATAAAATTTTGGGGTTTCTGTTGGTTGCCTCAAGTGCGGTTCAGGTGGGCAAGCGCTATGAAGTTTCTTTCTTTCTCCGCAATAACACCGGTGCCGCGCAGTCTGCGACGAGACGGGTGGTGATCACCGTCGTCAGCGATCCTGTTTTTGATGAGGGGATCATTGTCGGAAAAGTTTTTGACGACCGGAATGCCAATGCGGTTCAGGATCAAGGCGAACAGGGTGTCCCCGGTGTCAAGTTGGCAACGGAAGAAGGGATCGTGGTGGTTACGGATCCCTACGGTCGGTATCACATCCCGGCTTTAAAACCCGGCCGCCATGTGGTCAAGCTTGACGGACACACGCTTCCCAAAAGTACGAAGTTTGTTACGGAAGAAGCCGTCCTCATCAAAAGTACCGATGGAATGTTTCATGTGGTTAATTTTGCGGTCCTGCTTCCCGAACCTCAGATTCCGAAAAAGTATCGCGATCAATTGAGTGTGGTGGTGACTCAAGGCGCTGATTTAGTCAAGCCGGAGCTTGCCATTGATCTTAATCATCCGGTGCTCCGAATGGGGCTCGGTTATTTCGAAGAAGATCCCGTATTTTACATCCGCACCAATTACGCGGATTTAGTTTCTGCGTGGCGGATTGAAATTCGAGACGAATTTGGTGACGAGGTATGGACCGGATTTGGACTGGGAGCTCCGCCCACTCAAGCTCCTTGGGATGGCCGGACGACGTCGCAAGAAGTTATCTCTGGCGGCGTGTACTCGTTTCGGTTGATCGTCCGAGACGCCGAAGGGCATGAGGATTGGACGCCGCTCGGTTATTTTCGAGTCGTCAGCAAGCTTAAGAAAAATATGCCGGACGATCCCAAGATCAACGTTCCGGCAGTCGGAAATATGTCGATCGACCGGGATGGAAAACAAAGCATTTCTCTTGTTTCGAAACCCAGGGTATTGGTTCGAGGGAAAACCGTTCCTTGGAACACGATTTCGGTCAACGGAGAATCCGTGGGCGTTAATTTAGACGGCTCATTTCAAACCGAGTTTTTTGCTCCTCCCGGAAATCGCGAGGTGGTGGTGACTACCACCGATCGAGAGGGAAATTCTGTTTCGTATCAGGAGGAAGTGGAACTCAAGGACAGTATGTTCTTTATGGTGGGTCTTGGCGAAGAAGAGCTCGGGTTTAATGTGATGGACGGCAATGTGGAGGTGGTGGGCCGGGAAAATACGTTTCATGACGGTTTCTATGAAGACGGCCGGCTCGCGTTTTATTTAAAGGGAAAAATCAAAGGGAAATTTTTGATCGAATCCCGCTACGACACGGACGACACGCGCAGGGATTTGTTTACGAACCTTGATCCCGATGCCTACTATCCTGTGTACGGAGATCATTCCGAAATTCGCTACGACGCTTATGATACCAAACAGCGTTTTTACATTTTGGTGGAAATGGACCGCTCCTATGTGAAATGGGGAAGTTTTAATACCAACTTTACGGATACGGAACTTTCTACCCATAATCGAACGTTTTCCGGTTTGAAGGTGTACCACGAAACGCTTGCCACCACTCGTTACGGCGATGCCAAGCGCGGCGTTGTGGTTTATACCGCTGATGTCGATCATTTTGCCGATCACGACGAGTTTTTGGGAACGAACGGCCGTTCCTTCAGACTCCGGAACCGGTTTGTGATTGAAGGAAGCGAAAAAATTCGCATGGAAATCAGAGACGCGATCCAAGGAATCACCATTTACAGCCGCCCCTTTGAACAAGGAACGGATTATGAAATTGATTATGCGGGCGGCCGAGTGCTGCTCACACACCCTTTATCCGCTCACAGCCCGAGCGATCCCATTATCTCCAATGATATTTTGCACGGAAGTGAGACGTACCTCATTGTGGACTACGAGTTCGATCCGCAGGGCTCGACCTCCGATCGAAACAACGGCCTTCGCGGTTTTATGCACTTGGGGGATCACTTAAGAGTGGGGGCAACTGCCATCGAAGACAAAAGGCCGGACGGTGATTACGATCTTCGCGGTCTTGATCTCGTTGGAAAATTCGGCCGCAATACCAAAGTGGTTGCTGAGTACGCGCGAAGTCAAAGGCGGACGATGCGAAACGCAGTTTCCTTTGACGGAGGGATTACCTTTGCAGACATCAACACCGGCAATACGATTATAAAAAAAGCGAGTCGAATTTTCGACGATGCCTACTTGGTCAAGGCCCAAACCAAGTTTCGAACCGGTACCGAAGTATCCGGTTACGCCCAGCAGGTGAACGCCGGATTTGCAAATTCGGATTCCATTTTGCAGGCCGGCAAGCGCAAGGCAGGACTTGAGGTACGGCAGAAGGTGGGTGAGTTCGTTCAACTGGGGTACCGATACGATGTGCAAAAGGCAACCGATTCCAATAACCGGGCGGGTGTTTTTCTCACAAGTCCGGAGGAAAGTACGGTCCACGACGTTCAAGTGAAGGCGGACTATGATGAGTATCTGGGGATTATGGAATATCGGCATCAGAACATTAACCCGTTTCCGGGACAGTATCGGAGTTTTACAAATGCTCTCGATGACGTTCATTTTGGCAATGCTTTTGCCGTTAAGGCCGGTTACCGCGTGACTCCGAACATGATGCCGTATGTGAAGGGACAGGTAACTCAGGGGGGAGATGGGCCCAATCACCAATTGGGCGGCGGCGTGGAAGCGAAAGTGATGGGCGGAAAAGGCACAGTCCAGCTTGAAGAGATGGTGGGTAATACGGGAGATTCAACCGAGCTTTCATTTAATGTAGCGACGTCTGAAGGGAGCGAGGTCTATTCAAAGCTCCGGACCGGCCCGCGTTTGGATGGAACCGGTCAGGGCATGAGCACTACCATCGGAAGTTCGAGTCAGGTCAATTCGAGAAGCCGCTTCTACAGTGAGCGTGAGTATTCCAGTTATCAGGACGGGGAACGATCCGCGAGTATTTTGGGATATGAAACACAACTGACGGATCGGTGGAATGTGGATTCAAGTTTTGAGCGGAGCCAGATTCGTGATATTTCAGAAGTCAATTCGCATCGAAATGCTTTGGCGTTTGAAGTATCGTACCTTGACCTGGATGCGGTCAAAAACGTTGCTCGAGTTGATTTAATGATCGACAACGGAGCGACGAACCGGTTTCAGTGGCTTTTTCATGATACGTTTGACTGGAAACTCAGTCCCGATACGCAATTTTCGGCCCGCTTGAAACGGTCGGATTCCTATGAGTGGGGTGACGGCGGTATCCGTACCGATGCGTCCAGTACCGAAGTGAACTTCGGATTGGCGTATCGGCCGATTGATCAGGATCGGTGGAACGCGCTTGCGCGGTATACGTGGTTGAACGAAATTAGCGCTACCAGCCAATTCGATACGCCGGACCTCTTCGGAATTGAGGTAGATGAGTCGGCCCATATTCTCGCGGCGGAGTTTGGATATAAATTGCTTCCGCCCCGATTGGATTTGGCCGAAAAATTTGCTTATCGGCGGACCGCACTCGAAGCACGAAAAGATACCTTCTACATCGGTCAGTTCTTGTGGGCGAACCGCTTTAATTTTCATGTAATCCGGAAATGGGATTTGATTCTGGAATATCGGTTGCTCTGGGATTTTGAGCTTTTAGATAGCTTCAAACATGGTGTGGTCGCCGAGCTTGACCGCGAAATTATGAATTATGTGCATTTTGGCTTAGGGTACAACTTCACCCATTTTGCCGATGATTTAAACTCACTGAATGATATTTCCCGCAACGGTTTTTTCACCCGTGTAAGCGGCAAATTCTAGTTGCTCACCTTGGCGGTTTTAGATAAAATTTGATCTGCATGATGACCCCCATCCTTAAAACGTGTTTTAAGAAACAAACGCGCTTCGTTACCGCCGTACTTCTTTTGTCAGTATCTTTGACAAGTTGCATATCGTTTCGAACTGACTATCCTCGGTACGATCAAGTTCTGACCTACGACCGACCTTATGACTACACGTATCTAAAAGCTCTCGAAGCTCTCAATACATTTCCTGAGTGGACACTCGAATTGACGGATAAAGACGAAGGATTGCTCATTTTGAGGAATAGAGAGTATGGACACCTCTTTGACCGCGACAAACAAGTTGCCCGCATTCGGGTGCGTCGGGTGAGTACCCATCAAACTTCGGTTGCGTTGGACCCTGATTCGCAAAGGATTCCCAAGGGCGGCGAGTTTTTAAAGCGGATTAATGAGTTCTTGTCCGCTGCCCGCTGATTTTTCCAACAGTAGTTTTGAAGTTCTAAGGGTATTTTTCTATACCGCGTTTTCATAAGGCAGGGATCCAAAATGCATCCCTGCCTTTTTTGTCTGCCGGCGGTTCATCCGCCAGCACTTATCGCACTGCGCGCTTTTCGCGCGAGTACTTCGCTGCGCGCCTTTGCAGGCGCCCATGCGCCAGTACTCATCGTGGCGACTTTGACGTCGCCTACGATTATGTGCGCGAGCACTTTTCGGGATGAGCTTGATGCTCATCTCCGAAAGTGTTCGGGAAGAACTTGCATTTGCCGCTCAACGCGGCAAATACTACTCGTGAGGATTTCGACATCCTCTACGAGTATGATGTTCTTCTCCGAAAGTGTGGCGACTAAGGAAGTCGCCTACGATGATGTGTAAAGGTCAAATACATGAACGGGGAAATTGTTTTAAAGAACGTACGGACCCATAATTTAAAAGAGATCGACGTTTTGATTCCGCATCGTTCGTTAGTAGTGATCACGGGCGTCAGCGGCTCCGGAAAGTCGTCCCTGGCTTTCGACACGCTTTATGCAGAGGGCAGACGCCGTTATGTGGAGTCTCTGTCTACGTATGCACGCCAGTTTCTCGAGCGGATCGAAAAGCCGGACATTGAATCGGTCAGCGGAATCCTACCTGCCATCGCGATTGAAGCTAAAAATGTGATTACCAATGCCCGATCGACCGTAGGCACGCAGACCGAGTTAAATGATTACCTCAGATTGTTATTTGCCCGGATTGGAGAAACGTACTGCACCGGGTGCGGCAGAAAAGTGGTTTCCGACAACGCTTCGGGGATTTTTGCTCAAATCGAAAGAGAATTCAAACATCAACGTGTTTCGATCGCGTTCCCGCTGGTTTTGGGCAAGAATGTCAAACGTTTTTCAAAAGAGATGAAAGACGAATTTAACCGGCAAGGTTTTTTGAACTTTATCGTTTCCGGTCGTCTGCTCGCTCTTGATGAGGCATCGAATCGAATCAAAGAAGGCGCCGCCCGAGTCCTTGTCGTTCTTGATACTCTTGATTTCGACGAAGCCCATCGAAGCAGGGCCATTGAATCCATGGAAACGGCCCTTCGCTTTGGTTCCGGCAAGCTGTCCCTTTGTTTTCAAGTAAACGGCGAGTGGCAGGAACATCGGTTTTCAAATCGGTTTCATTGTGCCCAGTGCGATATTGAATTCCGCGAGCCCAATCCCAATATGTTTTCGTTCAATAGTCCTTTGGGAGCGTGCGCAGAGTGTCAGGGATTCGGACGGATCATTACGATCGATTGGAACTTGGTCGTTCCGGATCCGAAGCGTTCGATTCTAGGGGGTGCAATCGAACCCTGGACCAAGCCGAGCGCAGCTTGGGAGTTAAGGCAGCTTAAAGCGTTCTGCCGTGAAAAGAAAATTCCGCTTGACGTTCCGTTTCGTGAACTTAAAACGCTCCATCGGCAATGGATCCTCGAAGGGTTGAAGGGGAATGATTATTTTAGCGTCCGAGATTTCTTTAAGTACTTAGAGAAGAAGACGTACAAGATGCACATTCGAATTTTTTTAAGTAAGTACCGGGGGTACCAGTTGTGTCCCGCGTGCCGCGGCGCTCGCATTAAACGGGAAGCACTCGCCGTTCACATTCACCAAAAGAACATCGCCGATCTTATGGAGATGACGATCGAAGCGCTGAAACATTTTTTTGACACTTTGCCGCTTTCCAAACATGATGAAGAAGTCGCCCGTCCCATCCTTCTTGAAATTCGAAACCGCTTGTCGTTTTTAACGGAGATCGGCGTCGGCTATCTTTCACTCGGCCGATTATCGCGGACGCTTTCCGGCGGCGAATCCCAGCGGATTCGGCTTGCCGCATCGCTTGGTTCGGCTTTGGTCGACACGCTGTACGTGTTGGATGAACCGAGCGTGGGACTGCACGACCGCGATAATGTGTTGTTGATTCGTCTTCTCAATCGGTTGAAGGATTTGGGCAATACCGTCGTCGTGGTGGAGCACGACCGAACCATGATTGAAGCAGCCGATCAACTGATCGATTTGGGTCCTTTGGGCGGCGAAAAAGGCGGTCGCATTGTATTCCAAGGTCCTTTCGAACAATTGATGTCGGTAGAAGGATCTGAGACCGCCCGGTATTTTAGGGGCGAACTTCGCATGGATCGCACGCGGCTGGAGAAGAACGGATACGGCCGCGGGGTGATTGGGATTCGAAAAGCAAGCGAACACAATTTGAAAAATATTTCTGTTGAGATTCCGCTTCATCAGTTAACGGTGATTACCGGCGTTTCCGGCTCAGGCAAAAGCACCTTCATGTATGACGTTTTGTATGCCAATTATCAGAGACTGCGCGGAAGGGCCGTTCAAAGCGTTGGCTGCGTTGAGCGAATTGAAGGATGGAAACAAGTCCATGATATGCTGCTTATTGATCAATCTCCGATCGGTCGGACGCCGCGGTCTAATCCGGTAACGTATCTGAAAGCATTTGATTACATCCGGAAGATATTTGCGTCCACCCGGGATGCAAAAGAGCGAAAGCTGACGGCCGGAGATTTTTCATTTAATGTTCCGGGGGGCCGTTGCACCGAATGTGAGGGAGACGGTGTCCAGAAGATCGAGATGTATTTTCTGGCGGATGTTCATGTCACCTGCGAAGCTTGCGGCGGAGCCCGCTATCAGTCTGTCATTTTGGAAGTCCGCTACAAGGGGAAAAATATACGCGAGGTGCTTGATCTAACGGTAGACGAGGCGCTTAACTTTTTTGGAGATCATCAAAAAATATGCGCTTCCCTTTCTCTGCTGTCACAAGTGGGATTAGGCCATTTGAGGTTAGGTCAGTCGGCCACCACTTTTTCGGGCGGGGAGGCGCAGCGGTTAAAACTGGCCGCGGAATTGGCGCGAGGCAGCGATATGAATGGACGCGTGAATTCCAAGCGTCCGGTATCGAGTGTGAAACAAGAGTCGTCGTTGCTTTATCTTTTTGATGAACCGACAACCGGTTTACATTATTATGATATCAAGTCGCTGATTTCGGCATTTGATACGTTGATCAAGCGCGGACATTCGGTTTGTATCATTGAGCATAACCTTGAGGTGATTCGCTGTGCGGATTACATTATTGATTTGGGACCGGAGGGCGGTGATGAGGGCGGTTACGTGGTGTATGCCGGACCTCAGGAAGGTATCTTAAGAGTGAAAGAATCCTATACGGGGATTGCGCTGAACAAGTATTTAAAAAGAAAGATATGGAAATCGTGAACCC
>MHFO01000019.1 GCA_001804225.1 Omnitrophica bacterium RIFCSPLOWO2_01_FULL_50_24
CGAAAAGAAATGGGATGGAAGGCATCTGACCTTGCTCGAAAATCCGGCGTGAATGCTCGTACCCTAAGCGCAATCGAAATGGGTCGAATTGAATTGCCGTCCTTAAAACACCTGCACCAAATTTCGACATCGCTTGGGATCTCCATTGCAGCTCTTTTTGCGGCCCAGCAAAAGAATCCCAATCTGGTTTTTTTCGTCGGCAATCAAAAAGGGACGCAAAAGATCGATTACTTGAATGACGGATTTAAAATCATCTGCTACACGCCGCACCTTTATGAGCTCTTTGTCGGAAAAGTGATTCTCGAAGGCGAACGGCGAATCAGTCGTGAAAAGTTGCCCCTCGTTGGGATGTTGTTTGTACAAACGCTTCTTGGCAAGCTCGCCGTTGTTTTTGAAGGGAAAGAACACGTGGTGAAAGAGGGGGGTTACGTGTTTTTAGACGGATGTCTCTCTCATGAGTTTTATAATCCGCTTCAATCGGAAACCAGTTTTCTTTTGGTGACCGCCCCGTCCATTTTTGCCTCTCCGAGCCCAGCTCAAGCCGCTTGACGAAAAGGCCGATACCACAACAACATAGATTGACTTACAAATCGGCGCCTACTATAATTTTAAATGATTTTAATTGACGGTCCGAAACACCTTTAAACGCGTTGAGGAATAATGAAAAGAACCGCAGGGAAATGTTTCATATTTGTATTGGTTTTGGTCGGTTCGTTTTTATCTTCCAAATGGGTTAACGCTGCAATCATTCAGTCTCCCACTGTTGGTTCCCAGGATGAACGAGTCGTCGAGGAAAGCCGCGACGACGCTATTCTGAATGCCTTAGTCTCGATTGATCCTTCGGTCATTCCCCAATCGGATCAGACCGCACTTTCCGGAGAACTGGGGCCTGACCACGATCTTGTGATGCAAAAAGTAAATCACCTTCGCGAAATGCGCAAGCAGCAGTTCAAGTATCTGACGTGGAGCCATATTCGTTCCGTCATTACCCCCGAAGCGGTGCTCGCGAAAGAAGAATTTTTGACTCAGCGCGGAAAGAATTTGGAGACGGTACTTACGCGCGCGATTGATGTGCATCTTCCCGCTCAAATCAAGAAAGAACGGATTTTATTGGCGAAGTACCGAATCGCAAAAGCGGTCCGTGATTTTTTTCCGGAGTTATCGATCGATTCGGACATCAAAAGCGGAGATTTGTCCCGCAGTTCTTTTTTGAGTGATAATTGGCGAATGTCATTTCGACAGCCCCTTTTCCGAGGCGGGGTTCTCTGGAATACGCTGCTGCTGGAGCTTTCGAATCTTGAAATAGCAAAACGTGAGCACGATCAGTCGATTTCGGATTTGGTGGCGGATGTGTCCAAAGCATATTTTGAATATGAACGTGCGCGGAATGTATTGAAAGATCAGGAAACGCTTTTTGAAAAAGTGAAGGTGCAGCAGTCGATTTCAAATCAAAAATATGAAGAAAAACTCATTTCGGAAATTGAAAAGCTCAACGCCGATTCACTCTACAGCCAAGCACAGTATGACTTGGAAACGGCGCAGCAAGAACTCGAAATCGCCATGCTCGAACTTCAGAAATTTCTCAAACTGGAATCGGAAGATAAGATCGACACCTCTCCCTTGTATGATTTGGGCCACTTTAACTTAGATGCCTTGAAATCCTCCTCCATTCCGAGCGGAGAAAACGGCGCCGTGAGTGACAACGATTTGGATCGATTGGTGGATATGGCTTATGAGTATCGACCGGATCTTGAGGTAGAGGCCTCAAAACTGAAAGGAGCTCAATTGGCGTTTCGAGTTGCTCTGGGCAGGCGTTTGCCGCAAATAGATATGATTCTTGAGTTTGGCGAGTTGGCGGAAGCGTTTATTGACGATCTACCTTCAAAGCACCGACCCCATCACCGGCATGAATTTCGCGTCGGGATGGAACTCACATGGCCGTTTGCCGGTAATACGATGAAATATACGTACGATCACGACCAGCGGGCGCCTTCCGTATCGCAATTCTTAAGCGCATCGGGAACTCGTACCCGTACTAATACCTTGTCCATGGGTGTTTTGGATGATCTGGATCAGTTCTCTTCGATGACAGAAGCCAAGATCAATAATTTAGAGCAAGTCGTGGAACTTGAAAAGACGGAACGGGAAGTGGTCCGCGAAGTCAAGGAAGCGTACTTTAATTTCAAGAAGTCTTTAATTCAAGTGGAGTCTGCCTATAAACGAATGGGGTACCGAGAGCGTTTAGCTCGTCTTGCCGAACATCGGCTCGGACAAAATGAAGTTCAGGTTTCGGAGTATCTTCAAGCCGAACTTGATTACGTCGAAGAACGCGGCTTGGTGTACAAGGCCCTTTCGGACTTCTTCCTGTCGAAGGCGCAATTAAATAAGGCCATCGGTGTGCGGGATTATCTTGAGGTGGAGATGCTTTCGTAACCTCGCAGCCAATGATTCCCTATGGAAATCGAACCGCCTGATCAAGAACAACCTAAGCCGTCGTCGTCCGAAACGCCTAAAGGCAAATTTCTCCAAAATGCTTTTATTCGAGTTCAAGATTTCTTATTTGATCCGGCCAACTTTAAAAAACTGATCATCGGCGTTGTCGTTTTGATTTCTATTTTTGTGGTGAGGCGTATTTTCTTTCCGCCGTCTCCGGATTTGAGCAAAACCAAAAGTGCCGAAGAATCCGAGAAAAGCGATCTGGTTCCCGTGAAGGTGTTCAAAGTCGGCCGGTTTAATTTTGAGGATTCATTAAATGCGTTGGGCACCATTAAAGGGTTGGTCGAATTCAAGTTGAGCTTTGAGATTCCCGGAGTCGTGAGCGCGATCAATTACCGCGAGGGCGAGTACTACGAAGAAGGCGCGCTTTTGATCTCACTCAAGCAGGACGACATTTTGCTCAGGTTGCAGCGTTCTCAAGCTCAGGATCAAAAAGCGCTTGCGGCGTTAAAAATTACTCAAGACAAACTCGAAGAACATCAAAAATTATTTAAGATGGGAGCCATACCCAAGTCGACGCTTGACCGCGTAGCTTTGGAAATGGATCAAGCCCGTTTCGAACACGAATCGGCGGAGTTAGAAACCAAGGCCAACGAGTCGATCCTCGAAAAATCAAATCTTTACGCGCCGACTGCAGGGACCATCGGTGAATTGAATATCGAAGAGGGGGAAGCGGTCACCCAAAACACCCTGGTGGGCAGTCATGTGAGGACCGATCGTGTTTTGGCAACGTTCGGCATTACGGAACGCGACATCAATAAGGTTTCTCTCGGGCAGAAGGCCAATGTGTTTGTGGATGCTTATCCGGAACGAACGTTTGAAGGCATTGTCGAAAACGTGGCGCCGGTGATTATTGGAACTTCCCGAACCGCCGATGTTCGTGTGCGGATTGAAAATCCGGAGGGGATTTTGCTGCCCGGGATGTTTGCGCGAATCAAAATTTTGCTTTATCAAAAGCGAAATACGCTTGTAGTTCCCACCGATGCCTTGTTGGGTAAGGAAAATGAGCAGCATGTTTTTGTGGTTGATCCTGAGGAAAAGGGGGTCACACAAACACCCGTGGTGGTCGGTTATTCGCGTGTGGATTATGTACAAATAGACTCTGGAATCAACGAAGGAGACTTGGTGGTGGTTTCCGGAATGGATCGTTTGAAGGAAGATTCGAAAGTTCGGATTCTGGAGACGCAAGAGGCCGAGCTCTAATGTATGATCCCGTATCCCTTTTATCCTTGCCTCATCCGCGCTTCCTTCTCAGGTAAGCACGAGCAGCTTCACACGATCAGCTCAGTCACTCGTTTCAAATTCCTAAGAACATGCGGTGAAGGATGAACTTAATCCATCATGCCATCAAGCTGCGCGTTACGACCATCATGGGATCATTGGGGATCGTGTTTTTTGGCATGGTCTCGGCTTTTTCACTTCATAAAGAATTATTTCCCCCTTTATCCTTTCCTCAAATTACGGTCGTTACCGAATACGTCAACGCCGCACCGGAAGAAATAGAAACCCTGATCACACGCCCGCTCGAAGAGGCCTTAAGTTCCACGAGCGGCCTTCGTGCTCTTGAATCGATCTCGCAAGAGGGAAGGAGCACGATTTTCGCTTCCTTCGGCTGGAATGAAAACATCGATTTTGCCGCGCTTTCCGCCAGGGAGAAAATTGATCTGGTGAAAGAACGCCTTCCTAAGGAATCGGAGGATCCGATCGTTTTGAAGTTTGATCCGATTGCCCGGCCGATTATGATCCTTTCGATCACCGGCAATATGAGTCCGGCCGACCTGAAACTTTTGTCGGAACGGATTTTAAAGGAAAATTTGGAAAAGGTTGAAGGAGTTGCGTCCGCCACGATTTCGGGAGGTTTGGACCGTGAGATTCAAGTGGAGTTGGATCAGGGCGGACTTCAAACCTCAAGCGTATCCATTCTGGATGTGATTGATTCGATCGACAGCGCGAACATTTCGTATCCCGCGGGAAGCATTAAGAAAGGGCTCTATGAGTATTTGATCCGGACCGTCGGCGAATTCCGATCGGTGGGTGAAATTGGGTACACCGTTATTTCTACGGACGTGAAGGAAGAAGTACACCGTGAGGCCAGTTCATTTGTTGAAAAAATAGCGGAGGAAACAAGACAAACCACTGATACGCTCCGGGAAAAACAAAAGCGTGCCATCGGTGAAAAACGGCTGATTTTGGTCAAAGACATCGGCGAGGTACGAGACAGCTTTCGAGAGAAAAGTTCCATTTCCCGGTACAACGGAAAAGAAAACATTGCTCTGGCCATTCAGAAACAAGGTTCGGCAAACGCGGTCGAAGTGGCGCGGCGGGTTCGAAGGGAACTTGCTTTTTTGCGTGAGGAGCTTGAGCTGCGGGGCCTTCAGGTTGAGATCGCATACGATCATTCGAAATTCATCAAGCAAGCCATTGCCAACGTACGAGATGCTGCCGTTTTCGGGGGAATCATCGCGGCGATTATCTTGTACCTTTTTTTCAGAAATGCGTTTACCGCCTTTATCGTTGCCATAGCGATTCCCATTTGCGTCATCGGTACTTTTTTTCTGTGTCAGCTTCAGGGCATCACGATCAACATGATGTCGCTGGGAGGTCTTGCGCTTGGATCGGGGATGATTGTAGATAATAGCATCGTCGTCATCGAAAACATTTTCCGGTTGCGGGAAACAGGAATGGATGCCGATGAAGCATCTGAAAAAGGCGCAAACGAAGTGTTCTGGCCGGTTTTTTCCTCCACGTTAACGACGGTGGCTGTTTTTCTGCCGATCATCCTTTTTGTTCCCGGCGTGGCAGGGCAGTTGTTCCGGGATTTATCCTGGACCGTTATTTATTCACTGGCCCTTTCGTTGTTCGTGTCCATCACGCTTGTTCCCATGCTTGCTACCTATATTGAACTGGCGGAACACGCGGGAAAGAAAGCCGTTTCGCTCTCCGGCCGTTTTCTCGAGAACGTAAAATCTTTTTTTTCAAACAAAAACGAAAAGGAACAAACACGTTTTTTCTTAAGAATCGTTGGTGCAGGGGTCGGCCTGTTTGTTCTCAGTATTTTTATTTTGCGGTCTCTGGATACGGAAGTGATTCCCAAAGTGGACCAGGGACAATTTTTAATTCGAATCGATTTGCCGGTCGGAAGCCGCCTTGAGGCCACGGATGAGATGGTGCAAATTATCGAGCGGGAAGCCCGCGAAATCCCGGAAGTGAAAGACGTTTCGGTGACGATTGGATCTGCTACTGCGGCAAAATCCGGTCAAGTGACCATCGAAACACTCCGTCCCTATCAAGCGTTGGTTCTGGTCACGTTGCAGGACAAACGCAAGAGGTCTTCCAACGCGGTGGTATCAGACCTTAGGAAGCGTCTCGCAAGTTATGACATCCAAAAAGCTGAAATGGAATTTGTTCTCCAAGGAGGCGAACTTGAATTTGCTGCGGGGGGTTCCAAACCGATTGGGGTAGAAATCAAGGGGTACGATTTAGAGGATTTAGGAACACTGTCCGAAGCGGTTGAAAAAATGTTAACTCAAGTTCCGGGTGTGATTGAAGTCATCAGCGATTTGGGGAAACCCACTCCTGAAACCAAAATTGAAATTGACCGGCGCCGCGCCGCATTGTACGCGACTTCAGCACGCGACATTGCTCTGACGACCAAAGCGGGCATCGAAGGTGCGGTTGCGACTTCGTATAAAGAGGCAGGGAGGGAAATTGATGTTCGCGTACGGCTTCGCGAGCAGGACCGAAAGAACCTGAGCCGCATCGGGGATCTGCTCATTTATAGCGAGGTGCTCAAGAGCACGGTTCCGATCAAGGAGGTTGCAGCCATCACTCAAGGTTATGGGCCGAGTGAAATACGAAGAAAAGACCAGATTCGTACGGTGACCGTGCGTGCCGGAATCGAAAAGGGCTTTCAGGAGAATAAAATTCTCAAAGCCATTTCGGGCCAACTTCAGGAAATGGATATTCCGAAGGACTACACCGTCAACCTCGTAGGGAAGGCGCGTGAAGTACGGGAATCGTTTCAACGCCTGATGTTTGCGATTGCGCTCGCGCTTTTGTTAACCTACATGATCATGGCCGCTCAGTTTGAGTCGTTTTTATATCCGTTTGTCATTATGATGACCGTGCCGCTTGCCTTAATCGGAGTTGCAGTGGCGCTCTGGATTACCGGAACTGCGGTGAGCGTTATTTCTCTTTTGGGTGTTTTAATATTGGCCGGTACAGTGGTGAACAACGCCATTGTGTTGGTGGATTTTATCAATGGCGAGCGCCGCAACGGAGTTGATCTTGTCGAAGCGTGTGTTCAGGCTTCCTTTATACGGTTTCGCCCCATCGTTATGTCGACTTTGACCACAGTTGCCGGATTGTTTCCGCTTGCTCTCGGACTGGGTGAAGGAGCAGAAATTCAAGCACCTCTCGCGATTGCCATCATCGGCGGATTAACAACCGCTACTTTTTTCACCCTGTGTGTGATCCCCTCCATTTATATTCTGGTAACGCGGGTCAGCGATCGCGTGTTCGGCACCGTCCAGTATGACGATCAAAGCTGATCATGGGTCTTCCTCAAGTCTCGGTTAAACGTCCCGTTTTAATCATCGTCATTTTCAGCACAATCATCCTCCTCGGGATCATTTCCCTCTTTTTGCTGCCGATTGAACTTTATCAAGGATCAGGACGCGGGATTGTTTCGATTATTATTCGAGCCCGCGGTGGTTTGGCCCCTATTGAAGTGGAGCGCATGATCACGAGCAAGGTCGAAGAAGCGGTTTCCACCGTGTCGCATTTAAAGAACATGTACTCAAATTCCAGGGAAGCAGAAAGCCGGGTAACCCTTGAATTTGAACCGGGGACCGAAATGAAATTTGCGGCTTTGGAAGTGCGTGAGAAATTTTCCCGCGTCAAATCTCAACTGCCGGACGAAATTGAAAAACCCGTGATCGCCAATTATCAGGACACGGACGCCGCGGTGCTCATTTTTGCGGTGTCGAGCGATTTCCTAACGCCGGAGCAATTACGTGAAATTGTGGATCAGGAGCTGAAGCCGCGGCTCGATCGTGTCAACGGGGTTGCGAGCACCGAAGTGTACGGCGGCCGCGAGCGAAAAATCTTGGTCGAACTCGATCGGGATAAGATGTTTGCGTACGATATTTCCGTCGAACGCGTGATGGATGTCATCGGAGCGGGCAACGTGTCGCTTTTGGCCGGGAGTTTTGAGCGGGGTTCTTATGATTTTGCGGTACGAACCATGGGTGCCTTCGCGGATATTCAGGAGATCGGCGCAATCGGGATCAAAGCAACCCGTCAAGGGTCCATCATCCCGTTAAGCGAAATCGCAACCATTAAAGATGCGTATTTGGAGCCCGAAGATTACGCGCGGCTTAACTTGGATCAAAACGTTTCAGTGTATGTCAAAAAAGCGTCCCTCGCCAATACGATTAAGGTCGTTGATGAACTGATCCGAGTCGTTGACGGTTTTACCGAAGAACGGGGCGGAGACATCAGAACCGTGGTGATTGCGGATAAAGCTAAATTAATCAAGCGAGCCATCGGGGATGTTCGGGATTCGCTTTTTATCGGCGTGCTGTTTGTTTCTCTGATTATCTATCTGGCACTTCGGCAAATGGTTTTATCGCTTATCGTGTTTGTGACTATTCCGATTTCGGTGATCAGCACTTTTTTCTTTATGGCTCAAATGGGACTAAGCATCAATGTGATGACGTTAAGCGGCTTGGCATTGTCGATCGGTATCCTCGTGGACAGCGCCGTGGTCGTGATTGAAAATGCGGTTAAAAAACGTGAAGAAGGGCTTCCGCACCAAGAAGCGGTGGTTCAAGGTGCCGAAGAAATGTGGATTCCTCTTGTGGCGTCGCTTTTAACAAGTCTGTGTGTTTTTCTGCCGATTATTTTTATCGATGAACAAATCCGGCTTATGTATCAAGGGTTTACGTTCACGGTCTGTTTTGCATTGACGATGTCTTTGGTGGTAGCGGTCATGCTGGTTCCGATGATGCTTTCAAAAAGCAGGTTCTACGAAGGCGGAGGCAGTTCCGGTACGACACAGGAAAAAGGGAATTCATTTTTTGAAAAGTTAAAAAATCGGTATGGTATTTGGCTTCAAACAAGTTTCAGGTTGCGATACCCGTTTCTTGCCATTGTGTTTTTAACGTTTGCGTTTTCGTTGTGGCGGTTGGCGGTGCGGCATATCGATTTGCCGACTCAACTGGACGAAAACGAGTTCGAAATCATCGTCTTTCCGTTGGCAGGAGCGAAGCTGGATGCGAATGACGAAGTGGCGCGCCGGATTGAGCGGCTGCTCCATGAGTTTAAGGAAGTGAAACTAATTTCAACGATGGTCCAGAAGCATGATCTCAGAATTTTCGTTCAACTGGAACCTCGGCAGAAACGGAAGCGGTCGAAAGAAATGATCATGGAGGAAATTCGGGAGAAGGGAAATAAGGTGATTAAAGAAGTTCATGATCAATATTCCCTGATCGTTGACGAAGGCGCCGCAAGCGAAGAGTCGAAAAAACTGGTCATCAACATTTTTGGACTGGAGACCGATAAGCTTGAAGAATTGGCGAGAGAGGTTGCTCAGAAAATAAATTCGGTTCAAGGATTGTCCAATTTAGTCATGACCGACTTAAGGAAACGACCGGAGTACAGCATCGTGGTCGACAAAGGGCGCGCCGCTTTTTATGGCCTGACGGTCCGCAACATCGCCGATTCGATTCATGCACTCGTTCGCGGGATGCGGCCCACCAAATTTCATGAATTAGAAAAGGGGCTTGAGATTGAAACCATTACCCGCTTGCAGCCGGTGTACCGGCAGAAAATAGAGGATTTGGAGGATCTCTATTTGGTCTCACCCCTAGACGGCACGAAAGTCAAAGCCAAACAAATCGCCGGCTTTTATCCCTCACGAGGGCCTCAATCGATCGATCGCAAAAACAAATACCGTTATGTATTCGTCAAAGGTGATACCAGCAAGCCGCTTGAAACGGTTGCCGAATCCGTGAAAGGCGAGCTCAAAGGAGTTGAATTTCCTCGGGACTATTTTTGGAAATTTGGGGGTCAGTACGAAGACCTGATGAAAGGGAAATCCAAACTCGCTGTTTGCGTTGCCCTTTCGATCGCACTCATTTACATGGTGTTGGCGTGCTTGTATCAATCGTACTCGGAGCCGCTTATGATTATGATTTCTATTCCACTTGCGGCGGTTGGGGTATGGGCCGCACTTGCGTTTACGCGCAAACCGTTGAGTGAGCAGGTATTTATTGGCATGTTCATTTTGGTAGGTTATACGGTGAACGGCGCCATTATTTTAATCGACCGCATTAACTGTTTGAGGAAACAAGGCGGAGCGCAATTGGATTATTTGATTCAAGCGGGAAAGGATCGTCTTAGGCCGATTTTGGTGACGACAGGATCTACGGTGATTGGGTTTATTCCGATGGCTTTGTCAAAGAGTGAGTCAAGCGAGCTTTGGTCCCCGTTAGCAATTACGATGATCGGCGGGATTATCAGTTCCACGGTTTTAACATTGTTCGTAATTCCGCTTGTGTATTTATTATTCGATGATATAAAGAAATCTCGCAAGATTATTGCTGGTCGCAGGGTGGTTAGGTAAAAATAATTAACTGAACTTTTAATAGTCCTTGTAACTCCTT
>MHFO01000020.1 GCA_001804225.1 Omnitrophica bacterium RIFCSPLOWO2_01_FULL_50_24
TGAATGGCCAAAACCGTAAAGATGGCCTCTACACCTCCTGCGGCGCCCAGCATATGCCCTGTGTGCGATTTGGTGGAACTAACCATTATTTTTTTTGCTATGGGTTCCGTGAACGCTTTTTTAATGGCAAGTGTTTCCACTTTATCGTTGAGCGGTGTGGAAGTTCCGTGCGCGTTGATGTAATCCACGTCTTCTGGAGATACCTCAGCATCTTTCATGGCGAGCATCATGCATCGGGTAGCCCCGCGGCCTTGCGGATCCGGTGCCGTCATGTGGGTAGCATCTGATGTCATCCCGTAACCGACCAATTCAGCATAAATTTTAGCGTTTCGGTGAAGCGCGCGATCTAGTCTTTCCAGCACGACGACACCACAGCCCTCGCCCATGACAAAACCATTTCTGGTTTTATCAAAGGGTCGAGACGCTTTTTCAGGTTCCTCATTATAGGTTGAAAGCGCCTTCATGGCGTCAAACCCGCCGAACCCGAGAGGCGTAATGCATGATTCCGTTCCGCCTGCCAGCATGACATCCGCCTCGTCTCGCTGAATAATCCTAAAGGCATCTCCGATGGCATTAGAGCCGGTGGCACACGCCGTTGCCACGCAGTTATTCGGTCCCTTTAAATGAAAGTGCATTGCGACTTGTCCCGGTGCCATGTTCACAATCAACATAGGAATGAGAAACGGAGAAACCCGGCTAGGCCCTTTTTCCAGCAGAATCTTATGTTGTTGCTCGATAATCCTAAGACCGCCGATACCGGAACCGATCACCACTCCCCATCGATTGGTATCTTCTTTCTTTGGATCAAGACCGGCGTCTTGAATGGCCATGTCGCTACCGGCAACAGCGAACTGGACAAAGCGGTCTGCTTTTTTGATTTGTTTCGGAGGAAGATATTCGGCTGGGTCAAAATTTTTGACTTCAGCGGCAATTTTTGAATTGTATTGGCTTGCGTCAATCTGAGAAGCTTTTGTTACGCCGCTTTTGCCGGCCAGTATAGCTTCCCACGCAATTTTTGCGTTGTTACCGACTGGACAAATGCACCCAAGACCCGTAACAACAACACGGTGCTTTTTCATGCGGAACGAGAATATGAGGAAAGGGGATCATCTAGAAATAACACTGCACTATTTGGCAGCACATTTCTCATCAATATATTTGATCGCATCTCCGACGGTTTGGATTTTTTCGGCATCTTCGTCAGGAATTTCAATTCCGAATTCTTCTTCAAGAGCCATGACGAGCTCGACCGTATCGAGAGAATCCGCACCCAAGTCGTCAACAAACGACGCTTCCGGCGTCACTTCTTCTGCTTTGACGCCTAGTTGTTCAACAATGATTTCGATGATTTTATCCTGCACGGCCATTCTCATTATCCTCCTTAGATTAACTTACATATTAGTTCCGCCATCGACTCGAATCACTTGCCCTGTGATATAGCTTGCTTCGTCGGAGGCGAGAAATAATGCAACCTCTGCTACGTCCTTCGGCTCTCCGAAACGCCCCAGCGGGATATGTTGTTTAAACGTCTCGAGTATCTGTTCCCCTAGCTTTTCGGTCATCTGCGTTTTAATGATTCCAGGTGCGATAGCATTGACCGTGATGTTCCTTTTTGCCAATTCTTTCGCTACGGACTGGGTAAACGCGATGACGCCAGCTTTTGAGGCGGCATAGTTCGCTTGGCCTGCGTTTCCGCTGATGCCGCTGATCGAACTCATGTTGATGATCCGACCGCTTTTTTGTCGAATCATCGTCTTGACGACCGCCTTCGTAAATAGAAAAACGCTTTTTAAATTAATTGAAAGAACAGCATCCCAATCTTCTTCGGACATTAGTGCGAGAATTTGATCGCGAGTAATACCGGCATTGTTGAGGAGTATATCGATGCGCGAATAGGTGTCAAGGGTTTTTTTGACCATTTCTCCCACCTGTTTAGAATCGCGGACATCGAATGAAAAAAGAAGAGGTTTCGATCCCGTTTCACTTTGAATTTCATCGCCGACACGATTCAAAAGATCCTGATTTGTGGCGCAAAGAGAAAGTTTTGCTCCCTCTCTGGCAAAAGTTATAGCGATTTCTCTGCCGATTCCCCTGCTCGCGCCCGAAATGATGGCAACTTTATTTTTAAGTCTCATTGGAAATGGACCTCTCGTTCATCTCGTGGTTCAAGTTCTGTCTGAGTGGCAATACTGGTGACATTTAAATTCGAATTGTTCTTTTTGGCAAGGCCTTTTAGGACGCGGCCCGGTCCGATTTCAAGACACTCTGTAACGCCCGATTCGCTGACGGTCGTCATGGTTTTGATCCACTGAACGGGACAAATGAGCTGTTTGGCCAGGAGAAGCTTAATTTGATCTGGGTTTGAAACCGGTGCACCAGTTACATTAGGGATAAAAAGACCCAGAGGGGCCTTTATTTCAGTATGAGCCAGAGCCGCCTCCAAACCTGCTCGTGCGTGTTCCATTAACGAGGAATGGAAAGCACCGCTTACTTTAAGCGGAATCACGCGTTTTGCACCTTTTGCTTTGGCCACTTGACACGCTTTCTCGACCTTCGCCACCGGACCGGAAATAACCATTTGTTCCGGACTATTTAAATTTGCAAGCTCAACACCCGTTTCGCGGCATAGTTCGTTACACCGGGCTTCGGAAAATCCCAGAAGGGATGCCATGGTTCCAGGTTGCTTTTGGCATGCTTCTTCCATCAACTGCGCTCGCCGGCGCACCAAGTTGAGTCCCTCTTCAAACGAAATAGATTCCAGAGCGACTAACGATGTAAATTCGCCGAGACTCAAACCACATGCAAGATGCGGCTTAAATTTGGGAAAGATGGATCGTAATGCTGCGAGGGTTGCTAAGCTGGTAACAAAAATAGCGACTTGTGCGTGAAGGGTTTGAGTCAGGTCAGATTCCGGACCTTTAAAGCAAAGCGCGGTGAGCGAATACCCAAGTTGGTCGTTAGCGTGGTCAAATACGTGCCGAGCCGGCGCATACGACTCGTATAGATCGCAGCCCATCCCTACGGTTTGCGCGCCTTGTCCCGGGAACAAAAGGCCGATTTTTTTCATTTCAGTCTGTTGGAGATTGAGAAGCGTCTCAACCGATTCCTCAAACAATGCTTCCCCATCTAATGGCATTGGCAGCCCAGGTAAATCCACTGCCAAACGCGACGATGACTACCAAAGAATGTTTTTTAATCATTCCATTCTTAGACGCTTCATCGAGTGCAACGGCAGTTGAAGCTGCCGACATATTTCCGTATCGGTCAAGGTTGATGAACACTTTTTCGATCGGAAGATGAATGCGATTGGCAACGGCGTTCAGGATTCTTAAGTTTGCTTGATGCGGAATCAAGCAGTCAATTTCATCCACCGTAGCTCCGGCTCGTTTGAGCACTTCCGTGACGGCCTCACTCATCGTTTTCACGGCAGACTTGAACACTTCGGAACCCTCCATTTGAACGAAGTGAAGCCCTGCTTCAAGACTTTCCTTAGTCGTTGGAATTGCAGAACCGCCCGCCGGAATTTTTAAGAAGTCGCTTTGTTTTCCGTCTGAACCAAGAAAAGACGAAATAATGTAGTTTCCGTCTTTTCGAGCGGGTCCCAATACCGCAGCTCCTGCCCCGTCGCCAAAAAGAACACAGGTCGAGCGGTCCTTCCAATTAATGAAGTTGGAAATCACCTCTGCGCCCATGACGAGTATGTATTGATACATTTTGGCGCGGATGAAACCTTCGGCGACAGCGAGGGCAAATGGAAAACCGGAACAGGCAGCGGCTAAATCAAACGCCGGGCACTTTGCGCCGATTTTTCTTTGTATGACACAAGCAGTTGCCGGAAAAGACATGTCCGGTGAAATGGTGGCACAAATGATCAATCCGAGATCAGTCGCTTTTAATCCCGCATTTTTGATCGCAATCTTAGCCGCTCGAGTTGCCAAGTCGCTGGTAGCAGTTCCCTTTTCCGCAATTCTGCGTTCTCGGATTCCAGTCCGTGTGCGAATCCACTCGTCCGAGGTATCAACCATTTTTTCTATATCAAAGTTGGTGAGAACTTTAGAGGGCAAATAAGAACCAAGCCCTAAAATGCCAACCCGTTCTTTGGTCATTTAGAGATTCGCCTTTGGAGCAGGAATGGATGCCGGCGAGGAGCCGGCGTCGGTACGGAGATGATCGTTGAGGCCTTCGATGATGTGATCGTTTAATCTTTGTGCGACTGAATCTCTGGCTACTTTGATGGCGTTTTTAATTGCTTTCGCAGATGAAATGCCGTGACTGATGATGACGACCCCGTCAACTCCTAAGAGCGGCGCTCCACCCGCCTCTTCGTAGTTGGTTTCCTTTCGGATGGCCTCAAAAGCGCTGCGGCACAAAAAAGCACCCAAACGCGCCACGGGACGCTTTCCAATTTCTTTGGCGATGACTGTTACCATAAGCTCTAAGATGCTTTCGGTCATTTTTAAGACAACATTTCCGGAAAATCCATCGCAAACGACGCAATCACATTTGCCTGAGAAAAAATCGCGGCCTTCGATGTTTCCGATAAAATTAAGTCCCGAATCACGCAATAACTTATAGGTTTCTTGTAACACGTCCGTCCCTTTGGATTCTTCCTCGCCAATGTTGAGAAGGCCGATCGTTGGTTTTTTCTTTCTGAGTATGTAATGGGCATAGGTTTCGGCCATGATGGCGTATTGAAACAGATGTTCTGGAGAAGGATCGATATTAGCTCCGACGTCGATCGCAATGGTGATGCCTCTTAAGGACGGGATCATCACCGCGATGCCGGGCCGTTTAATTCCCGGAAGAAGTCCGAGGTTGAGCGTAGAGGCCACAACGGCAGCGCCCGTATTTCCGGCCGTGATAACAGCGTCCACTTTTTTTTGTTTGAGGAGTTGGATGGCAACGGAGAGAGAAGAATTTTTTTTCTTTTTGACGGCTTGGACAGGCGAATCGCTCATTTCGATAACTTCAGATGCAGGACAAATCGAAATTTTTCCGGCAGCTACTTTGTGATGGCATAATTCGTTTTTGATCGCTTCCTCGGGACCGGTAATCGTAATGTTCAGATTGTCAAGCGCGTTGGCGGCTTGTACGGCTCCTTGCACGACAAACTGCGGAGCGAAATCGCCCCCCATCCCGTCTACTGCGACTCGAATCATGATGGCTTACCAGATTTTTCTTTCGTTTTAATGGTCACGACTTGCCGGCCTCGGTAATAACCGCAATGCGGGCAGATCCGATGAGGAACCACCTCCCGTTTGCAATTGGGACATGTGTACGACTCACAGGGGGTTAAAAAGTCGTTTGCTCTGCGGAGCCGCGATCTCGTATTTGAATGTCTTCGTTTTGGATTCGCCATGATCAGTCTCTCTTGTAATGGTAGTACGTTTTGACGCCTTGCTCAATTTGATTCTTAGCTGCATTCACACGATTCATGGTTCAAATTTTTGCCGCAGGTTTGACAAAACCCACGGCATGTTTCGCTGCATAAAAACTGTTCCGGATGATTCAGAATTAATAGATCGCGAACATCATCTGTCACATCGATGGTGTCTCGGTGGTCGATCGCAAAGGTGAGATCGACCGGAGTTTCGATGTGAGTCGCGACACATTCAAGGCATCGGCTGCAGCATTGCTCCATTTCGCTTGAGAGCGAACCGTTAATCGTTAGCGTTTGCTCAATTCGCTCGGCCGTGCCGGAAAAAACGATGTTTTTCAAATAATGAAAATCAACAAACTCTAAATCGAGCGCTCGGCCGTCGTAGGCGGCATGCAAGGGTTGTGAAATGTGTTCCTTGAGCTCGCTTACTTTCAAAATCATGGACTTTCCTTAATTCTAAAGTCAACGTGTCGCCAGCGCTCGTTGAACGAAAGGCGGTACAAAATGTGACACGTTGCCCTTCCACGCGGATATTTCTTTGATCAACCGCGAGGATAGATAAAAATGTTTTTCAGACGGCATGAGAAAGATCGTTTCAAGCTTACGTTCAAGCATTCGATTCGTAAGTGCCATTTGAAATTCGTAGTCGAAGTCGCTTGTTGCTCGTAAACCGCGGATAATGGTGTAAATGTTCCGTTTCTTGGCGTAGTGAACAATTAAACCGCTGAATGCTTCGACCTGGATCCCCTTCGCTTGCTTGCCCAAAGCCCGTTTGATAAACGCAACTCGTTCCTCCGTTGAAAAAAGCGGGTTTTTATCTGAATTGATCGCCACCGCCACGTATACTTCATCAAAGAGTTTTCTGGCGCGGTTGATGACGTCAATGTGCCCATACGTGACCGGATCAAAGCTTCCGGGATAAAGAGCACGGCGTATCGATTTAGCCACAGAGGTCACTCTTTCTCATTAAAAAACTAACAAAGCCCTGTCCCATTTTGATGCTCCGTTTAAGCTGAAGGGATTTAAGTTCTTCTGGCAGGGGTTCTTTGTTCGAATGTCCAACCACGATGATTCCTAAGGGCGCGAGTATATCAGAACGATCTAAGGCATGCAACGTTTTTTTTATAAGTCCTTTGTTATGAGGGGGATCCGAAAAAATTAGGTCGAATTTCTTGTTCTGTTTCGCGAGCATTTCGATTGCGTTCTCGCACGTTTTTCTGAATAGGAATGAAAAGCTGTTCAGGCCCAGCGTGGTGAGGTTTTTCCGAATGCAATCGATCGCAAATGTTTGGATGTCGACGAAAAAAACTGTCTTTGCCCCTCGGCTTAACGCCTCAATTCCCAAACTTCCGCTTCCGGCAAACAAGTCCAAAACTTGAATGGGCTCCAGAGTTCCGCCTAAGACGTTAAACATAGTTTCTTTGGCACGATCCGTTACCGGCCGTGTGAGTTTAGAACGGGGGAAAAAAAGTTTGCGCCGTTTGAGCGCCCCGCCGATGATTCTCATGAGGATTCGATTTGGCGTTGCCGTGCGCGAAGTTCTTCGGCAAGCAGAACGTGTTCTGGATTTGAAAAGTTCAAGTCTCCGTTCAAAAGTTCGACGGCTTCTTTGCGTGCCGTGAACAACAGCTCTTTGTCTCGAATGAGATTTCCGATCTTGAAAAAGGTTAAGCCGCTTTGTTTGGTTCCGAAAAAATCCCCGGGGCCTCTCAAGGCCAGATCTTCTTCGGCAATCACAAATCCATCGTGGGTCTTTGTGAGAATTCGAAGTCTCCGCTTTCCGTCTTCCGTTGACGGAGAGCCGAATAAAAAACACATGGATTCTTTTGTCCCCCGTCCAATCCGGCCGCGCATTTGGTGAAGCTGGGAAAGCCCGAACCGCTCTGCGTTTTCGATCACCATAAAGGTGACATGAGGATTGTCTACTCCCACTTCAATCACCGAAGTAGAAACGAGCACTCGTGTTGTTCCGGCGTGAAAGCGGGCCATCACTGCTTCGCGTTCTTTTCTGGAAAGGCGGCCGTGGACAAGGCCCATGGGAATCTCTTTGAATGTTCCACGTTTCAAACGTTCGAATTCCTGAGTTGCGGCCTGGAGATCGGTGCGTTCGGTTTCTTCGATGATGGGAAACAAGATGTATGCCTGCTCGTTTGTTTTGGAAATCGTGTCCCGAATATGTTCTAAAACTTCCTCCGTTTTCTCTTGCCGGATCCAAAATGTCTTAATCGTTTTCCTGCCCCGCGGTTGTTCATGCATCGTGGTGATATCAAAATCACCGTACAACGTGAGGCCGAGTGTCCGAGGGATCGGAGTTGCGGTCATCACAAGTAAATGCGGTCTCGGATTTCGTTGGACCAATTTGGCGCGTTGTTCCACGCCGAAGCGGTGCTGTTCATCAATCACAAGGAGCCCCAAGTTCTTAAAGCGTATTTCTTCTTGAAGAAGCGCATGAGTACCGATAAACACACAGGGACTTCCCGATTGTGCGAGTTCGTAAACGGGTTGGCGCTCTCTAGCTTCGACGCTTCCGGTCAGCAGCGCGGTCGCGATGCCCAACGATGACATGAGCGGTTGGAGTCTCTGGAAATGTTGCTCCGCAAGTATTTCCGTCGGGGCGATGAGTACCGATTGAGATTTGCTTTTGGCGCAAAGATAGAGAACAAAGGTAGCTACCATTGTTTTTCCGGTGCCCACCTCACCTTGCAAAAGTCGGTTCATTGGAATTTCACGGGACACGTCGTGTGCGATTTCAGTCATGGCCTTTACCTGGTCCTCCGTGAGCTCAAACGGCAGGGCGTTCCGAAAACCATGCAGAAGTTCTTCGTGGAACTGAAACGGGATCGCTTTGACTTGACTTTGAAGTGTGCGGATCCTAGAGATGAGCAAAAGTTCAAAGGTAAAGAATTCGTCGAAGATGATTCTTTCTCTCGCGCGTTCCAACTGCTGCCAGCTCGTGGGAAAATGCATTTCTTGGAGCGCCTGCGTGAGATCCATCAAGCCCAATCTTTTTCGGATCGATGCGGGGAGGAATTCCTGAATCTCTTCTGAAATGTGGCGGTCGACCGTTTGTTTCATGGCTTGCCTCAGCGGTCTTTGAATCAACCCCTCCGTTAGAGCATAGATCGGAATAATCCGGCCCACGTGCGTGGGTTCATCCTCGTTTTCTTTTGTCACTTCATACTCCGGAGAAGTCAATTGAAGGCGGTTTTGAAAATATTCGGTTTTTCCGCTGAGGATGACGTGTTCACCGATCTGAAATTGGTTTTTTAAGTAGGGCTGATTGAACCACACGGCCGGAATACTGTCCGTACCGTCGTGGATGACCAATTCAAACAAGGTTATTTTTTTGAGCTGCTTGACGTCTGCGGAGACGATTTCGCCGCGAATCGTCACGTCCTGGTTTGCTTGAAGACTGGAAATGGTTTGAAAATTGGCACGGTCTTCATAACGGCGCGGGAAGAAGTAACACAAGTCGCGAATGGTTTTGATTCCCAATCGCACGAGGGCTTCGTACCGTTTGGGGCCTATTCCTCGGACATATTGGGCAGATCTTGCCTCAGGATGCTGCTCGGTGCATTCAGATTTTGCACTCATGAACGGAGCGCGAAAACCGCGAAAACTGGGTTAACTTGCGAGACGGGATCAGAAACATATTGGGATCGTTCTGATTAAGATGACGCAGAATCCTTTTTCGCATCTTGGACAGCCGCTTGAGGCGGCTCGGCTTTTTGGGCCTCTTCGAGCGCCGCTTTGATTTTTTGTATGTCCACTTGCGAAAGTGCTTTTGTCGGCTGAAGGAGCGAACGGGCCTTGTGCGTTTCAATGACGTTTAACGCAATGCACGAGAAGAGAAAAATAATGGCACATGCAGTCGTCAGCTTGGTGAGAAAGCTCGCCGTTTTTGTTCCCAAAATGGATTGCGGCGTTCCGCCGAATGTGCCCCAGCTCAATCCTTGACCGCGTCCCGCTTGAAGCAAGATCACAGCGATGAGGAAAATGCAAACGAAAACGTGAAGTCCTACCAACAGTAATATCATTTATCGCCCTCGCGATTTAAGATTTGGACGAGCCGGAAAAAGTTTGTTCACAAGCGTTGGTCACAATCTGAATAAATGATTCTGCTTTGAGAGACGCTCCGCCCACGAGCGCGCCGTTCAGATTGGGTTTGCTCATCAGTTGGGCGCTGTTGCTTGGTTTGACGCTGCCGCCGTACAAAATCTTGATTCGACCGGCAACGAGATTTCCATATTTTTCATTCAAGAGCCGGCGCAGGTACGAATGCATTTGTTCTGCCTGTTCGGGTGTTGCTGTTTTCCCTGTTCCGATGGCCCACACGGGTTCGTAAGCCAGAACCACGCGGTCGATTTCGTCCGCGTTCAAACTTCCCAGACAATGGTCAAATTGATTTTTGACGACTTCAAAAGCTTGCCGGGCTTCTCGTTGTTCCAAGGTTTCGCCCACGCACACGATCGGAGACAAATTGTATTTAAGGGCGGTTGCAATTTTTCGATGAATGAGTTCGTTCGTCTCGTGAAATAATTGGCGGCGCTCCGAATGACCCAAGATCACATAGCGGCAGCCGGCATCTTTAAGCATCAATGGAGAAATTTCTCCTGTAAAAGCGCCTTCGGTTTCGCAATACATATCCTGAGCTCCGAGCTCCATTTTGGTATCTCGCAATGCTTCGTTGATTGCCGAAAGAGCGGTAAACGGCGGGCAAATGGCGATGTCACAGGTCGTGATTCGATGAAGACCGGCTTTGATGATATTGACCAACTGAACACCTTCTGAGATGGTCTTGAACATTTTCCAGTTTCCGGCGATCAACAATTTTTTCATGGCGAACACAAGGTCCTTATTTGGGTGTCAGGGCTTGGATACCGGGCAGCGGTTTACCTTCCAAATATTCCAGTGACGCGCCGCCCCCCGTTGATACGTGAGACATGCTTGATTCAAGTCCAAGCTGAACAACGGCAGCCGCAGTTTCGCCGCCGCCGATGACGGTGGTCACATTATTTTTCTCTTTTAATTTTGCCAAGCAGTGAGCTAGTTCACGGGTTCCTTTGGAAAACGGTTCAAGTTCAAAAACACCAACTGGACCGTTCCAAATCACCGTGTTTGCTTTTTCAACGATCGCTTTAAAACGTTCGATGGTTTTGGGACCGATATCGACACCGATCCAGCCGTCGGGGATGTCTACCTCGCACACGTCTACTTTGGAATCTAAGGTCACGGTTTCGGCAATGACATGATCGGAAGGTAAAATGAATTGCACCCCTTTGACTTTCGCAGCTTCCAGGATGCGCTTGGCGGTGTCAAAACCTTCTGCGTCAAACATGGAGTTTCCGATGTGATGTCTGCGCGCTTTCAAAAACGTGTAGGCCATCGCACCGCCGATGAGCAAACAATCGACTTTGCTCATCAGGTTTTCGATCACTTTGATTTTATCGACCACTTTGGCTCCGCCTAAAATGGCGACAAACGGTCGTGTAGAGTGTTCCAAGACACGGTCGAAATATTCGATCTCTTTGGAAAGCAACGCACCGCCGACCGCCGGAAGATATTTTGCGACTCCCACGGTAGAGGCGTGCGCTCGGTGGGCCGCGCCGAAGGCATCGCTGACAAAGAAATCTGCAAGCGACGCGAGGGACGCCGAAAACTCGTCGTTGTTTTTTTCTTCCTCGGGATAAAATCGTAAATTTTCCAGCAGGGCGACTTCCCCGTTTTTTAACGCACCGGTTTCTTTTTTGGCGACGGGACCGATGCAGTCGGAAATGAAATGCACAGGTTGTTTGAGGAGTTTTGACAAGCGCTCGGCGACAGGTTTTAGACTGTATTTCGGATCTTTTTTTCCTTTGGGCCGGCCCAGATGGGACATCAAGATGACGCGGGCTTTGCGTTTGACGAGACTCTGAATCGTCGGAAGTGTTTTAATGATGCGGGTGTCGTCGGACACTTGTCCTTTGGAATCAAGCGGAACGTTAAAGTCCACACGAACGAGAACCTTTTTGCCTTGAACAGAAATATCTTCAAACGTTTTGTATGTCATGGTTGTGGAGTATTTGCGAGAAGTTGCGAATTCCTGCCGCGCGTTTCTTTACTGCCGGCCGCTGGCTGCGGTTTGCGGGAGACGTTGTCCGATGTAAATCGCTAGATCAACGCAACGGTTCGAATATCCCCATTCGTTGTCGTACCACGAAATGACTTTTACGAGGCGTTTGTCAATGACCGAGGTGAGCGCTGCATCGACAATCGAAGACTTAGGGTTTCCGTTAAAATCCCGCGAGACAAGCGGTTCTTCGCTGTATCCGAGAACATGGGAAAGAGCGCCGTTCGCGGCTTTTTTGAAGGCACTGTTGACTTCCTCTTTTGAAGTGTCCCGAGCCACTTCCGCAACGAAGTCGATCACGGATACGTTGGGCGTCGGAACCCGCATCGCCATGCCGTCTAATTTTCCTTTCAAGTCCGGAAGTACCAGCCCAATGGCTTTGGCCGCTCCGGTGGTTGTGGGAATAATACTGAGCGCCGCGGCGCGGGCCCGCCTCAAATCCTTGTGAGGCAAATCAAGAATTTGCTGGTCGTTTGTGTACGAGTGAACGGTTGTCATGAGACCGCGCACGATTTTAAATTGTTCGTGCAGGACTTTTGCAACCGGGCCGAGACAGTTGGTGGTGCAGCTTGCATTGGAAATCACTTTATGCTTTTCCGGGTCGAACCGGTTTTCATTCACGCCGATGACGATCGTCAGGTCTTCGTTTTTCGCAGGCGCAGAGATGATCACAATTTTTGCACCACCTTGTAAATGTTTCCTGGCTTTTTCGGCGTCGGTAAAAATTCCGGTGGATTCGATGACGATATCAACGCCCAGCTTTCCCCACGGAATTTCTCCCGGGTCTTTATAGGTAAGCACTTTGAGCTCACGACCGTTGACGAGAAGCGCTCCTTCTTTGGCCTGAACATCGGCCTTGAGAGGGCCGAACGTGGAATCGTATTTCAAAAGATGTGCGAGCGTTGTAGTGGGCATCGGAAGATCATTGACGGCGACAAATTCGATTTGGTCGTTTTCGAAGCCTGCCCTAAAAATGTTCCGCCCAATGCGGCCAAATCCATTAATTCCAACACGAACTTTCATTGTT